>JAFTFD010000171.1 GCA_017449745.1 Lachnospiraceae bacterium | reverse complement strand
TAAGATCACAGGTACCGTATTTCGCAGGAAAGCGCAAATTCCGGTGCGTCGGACACTTCCAGAACGGCATAGGACGGAACGCGTCCATACTGTCTCGGATACCCCAGGCTCCCGGGATTGATGACGAGGATCCCGTTTTCCTCTCGAACGACGGGCCTGTGCGTGTGGCCGTAGATCACGATCCGCGCATTTTGCGCGTTTGCCTCGTCCAGGAGCCGCTCTTCGGAGATGCCCACCTGGTAGTGGTGCCCGTGGGTCAGAAAAACTCTGTGAGGTCCGATATAGAAGATCTCATCATAGGGCGCATCTGTAAAAAAATCGTTATTGCCGGCGACATAATGCATTTTCCCGGTTACGCCCGGCGTCTGAGCAAAAAAAGTCTCGCTCCCTTCGGTATCGCCTGCATGGATCAGCAGGTCGAAGGGAGCTTCTTTTTTTACGACCTTGTAAAACAGATCGTCTTTTCTATGCGTATCACTGATAATTACGATCTTCAAATAAAAAGAACCTCAAACAAAACCAAAATATCAAAATACTCAAGTAGATACACGTGACTATTAGAGTCCGCGGGATTCTAACTCCTTCAGCATGGAGCGCATAGCGTTGCCGCGGTGGCTGATTGCATTTTTTTGATCATCTGTCAGTTCCGCACTGGTTACGCCGAGTTCCGGCAGCAGGAAGAACGGATCGTATCCGAAGCCGTGCTCACCGGCAATGGCATGCCCTATAGCTCCCTCCATTGTTCCGCGAACGACCAGTTCCATGGGAAAACGGATACCTTCGGAATTGCAATTACTCTCACTGCTGTTCCCGGTCATTGCGGAGCACGGTCCCAGCACCACGGCAGCAACGGCGGCGACGAATCTGGCGGAGCGCTTCTCGTCCGGCACACCCTTCATCAGATCCAGGATATGATTCATCTTAAGAATATAGGAAGTCTCGTGTCCCATATATCTGGCAGAATAAATCCCGGGAGCGCCGTCCAGCGCGTCGATCACAAGGCCGGAATCATCGGACATCACGAGGAGCTCCGTCTCCGGATCGAGACCTGCAAAGACGCCTGTTTTTGCTGAAGCCGCTTTCTGTACCAGTTCAGCGACAGAGCGCGCCTTGATCAGCGCGTTTTCCTCAAAAGTAGTTCCGTCTTCCTCCGGATCCGCCGCGACCTCAGCCTCTTTCATGGAGACGACCTGTGTCTCGGGATCCGTGATGATCTCGCAGATCTCGCGGATCTTGTCTTTATTTCCTGTGGCAAAAATAATGAGTCTCTTCATTATGGATTCTCCCATGTAAGTGTTGCAGATAAATCTTTGCACCAGTTCATCCTGCGCCGCTGCTGTTCAACTGCATATCATTCACTTTTATTGTTTTCCGCGCCTTGTTTTCTGGGCGGCTTCGGTCCCGGGAACTGATAGAAATAAGTGCGGACCATGCCGTTATAGAGCTTGCGGTTCTTTGTGGCCTTTAGACCGAGGCGCTTCTCGGCATCCTCATATCCCGTGATCACATACATGGACCAGGAATCCAGGAGTTTAAAGCGCTTGCCGAGCGTCTGATAAATATAGGCAAGTTCCTGCTCGGAGAGAAGATCAGCCTGGCCTTTTTGCTGTACAGCCGTGCTGTTCACTTTACCCCTGCGCTTTCCATATTCATCCGAGGGGTGTGCACCGACAGGATATTTTTCACCGCCATGGGAAGAATCCGTAAGACGCAGGCCGTAGGGCGGGTTGGTGATGATGAAACCGAATTTTTTCGGGTGGGAGAGGGCGGAAACCGGGCGGACCTGGAAATGGATCAGGTCTGCGACGCCGGCGCGCCTTGCGTTTTCCCTGGCTGCGGAGATGGCATCCTCATCGATGTCGTATCCCTGCAGATCTGTTTTGACAGTAAGATCGATCTCGCTCCGGGCTTCCTGTCGGATCTCCTTCCAGAGGGAGGGCTCGACCAGGTTTGTCCAGGTCTCCGCCGTGAAGTGCCTGTCCAGCCCAGGCGCGATATTGGCACTCATCATCGCGGCCTCGATCAGGAAAGTACCGCTCCCGCAGAAAGGATCGACCAGCGTGCGGCCGGGCTTCCAGGGCGATAACATGATCAGCCCTGCGGCGAGGTTTTCCGCGATCGGAGCCTTGACGGTCGCCTGGCGGTAGCCGCGCTTGTGAAGGGATTCGCCGCTCGAATCGATGGCGACTGTCACTTCATCCTTCTTGATAAACACGCGGACAGGATAGGAGGCACCGTCCTCCGGGAACTGGGGCCTGTGATAATGCATGGCCATTCTGTCGACCATCGCTTTTTTCATCACGGACTGGATATCGGACGGAGAGAAGACCTTGCTCTTTACGCTTGCAGCCTTGGTCACCCAGAACTTTGCGTTCTCGGGCAGATACTCCTCCCAAGCAAGAGCACGGGTGCCCTGATAAAGATCCTCGAATGACTCTGCGTGGAAGCTTCCGACCTTTAAAAGGATACGCTCTGCGGTGCGCAGCAGGATATTCGAGCGGACGATCGCCTCTTCGTCACCGGAAAAAGTGACACGGCCGTCATCCACCTCGGTAATATCGTAACCGATATCGTAGATCTCATTCTTTACAACGCTCTCCATACCAAAGTGGCACGGGGCGATCAGTTCAAAACTTCTCATATATGTTCTTTCTTTAGAATATTATGTTTGAGGCAGGGTTAAGTCATGGGCACTGAGGCAGGGGGACGCATCCTGTGGCTCACTTCTTAATATAGAAAACGGCATGGAGCCGAAACTCCATGCCGTATACTATACAATACTCTATAAGCTTTTTTCAATTCTAATTATGAGCTGAAGAGCAAAACGATCGATCGCCGATCAGAGAGATCAGAGTGTCGGTGGATTAGACGATACCCTGAGCCTCCATAGCGTTGACGACCTTAAGGAAGCCGGCGATGTTTGCACCTGCAACATAGTTGCCTTCCATGCCGTACTTCTTGGCTGCCTCGGAGATGTTCTTGTAGATATTCTCCATGATGCCCTGCAGCTTGGAGTCGACCTCTTCGAATGTCCAGTGCAGACGCTCGGAGTTCTGGCTCATCTCAAGAGCGGAAGTAGCAACGCCGCCCGCATTGGAAGCCTTGCCGCAGATGAACAGAACGCCGTTATCCTGCAGATACTGGGTAGCTTCCAGAGTTGTAGGCATGTTAGCGCCCTCGCAGACTGCCATAACGCCGTTAGCGACGAGTGCCTTCGCGTCGTCAAGACCCAGCTCATTCTGTGTTGCGCAGGGAAGTGCGACATCGCACTTAACAGTCCATACGCCCTTGCCCTCGTGGTACTCAGCGCTCGGTCTAGCAGCCTTGTACTCAGTCAGTCTTGCGCGCTTGACTTCCTTGACCTCTTTAAGAAGAGCGACATCGATGCCATCCGGATCATAGATCCAGCCGTTGGAATCGGAGCAGGTCACGACCTTGGCGCCGAGCTGCTGAGCCTTCTGGATCGCATAGGTAGCAACGTTGCCTGCGCCGGAGACGACGACGGTCTTGCCCTCAAGGCTTGTGCCGTGGTCCTTCAGCAGTGCGTTTGTGATGTACAGCAGGCCGTAGCCGGTAGCCTCGGTTCTGGCAAGGGAACCGCCGTATGTGAGGCCCTTACCTGTCAGAACGCCCTCATAGAGGCCTGTGATCTTCTTATACTGGCCATAGAGGAAACCAATCTCACGGCCGCCTACGCCGATATCGCCGGCCGGGACATCCTCGTCCTTGCCGATGTATTTGTAGAGCTCAGTCATGAATGCCTGGCAGAATGCCATGACTTCACGATCGGATTTGCCCTTGGGATCAAAATCGGAGCCGCCCTTGCCGCCGCCGATCGGAAGACCGGTCAGGGAATTCTTAAAGACCTGCTCGAAGCCAAGGAACTTGATGATGGAAAGGTTTACGGAAGGGTGGAAACGAAGGCCGCCCTTGTAAGGTCCGATCGCGCTGTTGAACTGGATACGATATGCGTTGTTGACCTGCACCTGGCCCTTGTCATCGACCCACGGAACTCTGAAGAGGATCTGACGCTCGGGAGTTGTCAGGCGCTCCAGGAGAGCTTCCTTTCTGTATTTCTCCTCATCGGCCTCGATCACGACACGCAGGGACTCCAGAACTTCTTTGACTGCCTGAAGGAACTCGGGCTGATCTGCGTTCTGCTTCTGTACTCTGGCCAGTACTTCATCAACGTATGACATGGTTTTCTGCCTCCTTATTTGTGATACTTATGTAGATTTCTGTAAGTGCTGGATGCCTGCCTGCGATTACTATGCAAAGGAGTCCGTGCAATTACAGGGGTTACCATAGCTTTCTGGTATTATAATCGGATAGAAGATTGTATACAAGTATTTTTTTATACAAATAACTTTCATAAAATAGCTTTCTACCATACAAAACCCGTATGGTATAAGTAAAATGGGACAAAGGTGACAGACCCCGTGTCCCGCTTTGCTTCTATGACAAAGTTATGGGAGAAAGTGACATGGGACAAAGTGACAGACCCCGTGTCCCACTATGAAAAATGGGACAAAGGGGTCTGTCCCCTTGTCCCAGTGTTTCGTTATTACAGGAGCTGTACGCCGTATTCTTCACAGGCTCTGGACATTTCTTCCGGCCAAAGGGAAGACTGGACCTCTCCGATGTGGGCTTTGCGCAGGAAGAACATACAGATTCTCGACTGTCCGATACCTCCGCCGATCGTGTAAGGCAGTTCTTTGTTCAAAATAGCCTTCTGGAAAGGCAGTTCCGCGCGGTCCTCGCACCCAGCCTTTTTAAGCTGCTCAGCGAGAGACTTCTCATCAACGCGGATTCCCATGGAAGAGAGTTCCAGGGCGATGTCGAGAACCGGATAATAGACCAGGATATCCGCGTTCAGCTTCCAGTCATCGTAGTCCGGTGCGCGCCCGTCGTGGGGCTTGCCGTTTGCCAGCTTATCGCCGATCTGCATGAGGCAGACAGCGCCCTTTTCCTTCGTGATCAGGTATTCACGCTCTTTCGGTGTTTTATCCGGATAGAGCGCTTCCAACTCGCTTGTCGTAATGAAGAAAATATCGCGAGGCAGGATCTCCTCGATGTAGTCATAGCGGATCGACATGTACAGCTCGGTGTTGCGAAGGACGCGGTAGACCGTGCGCACGACATCCTGCAGGGTATCGAGAGAACGCTCTTCCTTGCGGATGACCTTCTCCCAGTCCCACTGGTCGACAAAAATAGAGTGGATGTTATCGGTGACCTCGTCTCTTCGGATCGCGTTCATGTCGGTGTAGAGGCCTTCCCCGAAGGTAAAGCCGTACTCCTGAAGGGCGTAGCGCTTCCACTTTGCAAGGGACTGGACGACCTCGGCAATCCTTCCATCCTGCTCCAGGATATCAAATCCGACCGGGCGTTCCACGCCGTTTAAGTTATCATTGAGTCCGCTCTTGGGATCAACAAAAAGCGGAGCCGATACGCGCAGCAGATTCAGGCGCTCCGCAAGTAGATTCTGGAAAAAGTCCTTGACGACTTTGATGGCGACCTGGGTCTCATGCAGACTCAGTGCAGAGGCGTAGCCTTCGGGAATCATTAAGTTTTCCATGACCTGACGTTCCATGGTGGTTCCTCCTCGTGATGTTATTTAGAGTCAGCAGCTGCGCTTTTGCGCGGATGATAAGACCCTTGCTGAATGTTCTATTATATCTGGAAGATATTTTCAAGCCTTTTTTGCACGAGGAGTATATTTTTTTCGTGTGAACATCTATACGTTTTGGGAACTGTTCACACTCATCGCAGTTAAATAGTTGTTGATATTTCTTACCAGTTGACCGCAATATCGATCTGGTGAATACACGCTGAATACACCAATAACTTTCGTGCCACCTACCCCGGAACTGTGTTATTATCATTGGTATGTTTACAGAACTCAGAATATCGGTGCGCAGGCTGGTGGAATTCCTGATGCGTGCCGGTGATCTTGATAACAGGGGAATGGGATCGAGCGAGGAAGTGATGCTCGCCGGCGCCAGGATGCACAGAAAGCTGCAGAAGGACGCAGGAGAGGTCTACCAGGCGGAAGTGCCGCTCTCGATCGCCTATGAGATCCCGGAAAAAACAGGCCAGACGCCAACGGATTCTAAGACCGTGGACGGCGCCGGCACTTCCATCACTGTCCTTGTCGAAGGCCGCGCTGACGGTATTTACTGCGATGATGACAGAGATGAACTCTGGACGATAGACGAGATCAAGACCACCTATAGAAGACTGAACAGCCTGCGTAAGCCCGAACCGGTGCACCTTGCGCAGGCAAAATGCTATGCCTATATTTACGCGGTGGAGAACGGGCTTGAGCGGGTCGGCGTGCGCATGACCTACTGCAATCTCATTACGGAAAATATCCGTTACTTCCATGAAGAATATACCGTCAGTGAGATCACCGAATGGTTCGATGACCTGATGCAGCAGTACCGGATCTGGGCGAAGCTGGAGCAGGAATGGCTGGGGGCGCGCACGGAATCGATCAAAGTGCTCCCGTTTCCTTATGAATACAGAGAAGGACAGAAAGACCTGGCGGCAGCGGTCTACAGGACGATCGTACACGGCAGAAAGCTTTTCCTGGAAGCACCGACAGGAACCGGCAAGACGATCGCGACCCTTTACCCGGCCATCAAGAGTATGGGAGAGGGGAAAGCGGAACGGATTTTCTATTTAACCGCAAAAACGATCACGAGAACGGCTGCTCAGGACGCGGTCGCCCTGATGCGTGAACATGGCCTCAAGGCCAAAAGGGTCACGCTGACGGCCAAGG
>JAFTFD010000170.1 GCA_017449745.1 Lachnospiraceae bacterium | reverse complement strand
GCATGGGTAACTGCACCTTTTGAATTAACAACGTCTGCACTACAACTTTTCCCACTCATAACTAGACTAGAAGCAACTGTTGGTATTTTAATTATCGTATATGCTGATCCAATTGTATTCGTACCAGTATCAGCTCCGGCTGCAAAACTTATTGTTTGTGCGTAACTAGAGCCTAGGCCAACATTAAAATCACTGTATACTGCCGATTTAGTTTATGTAAAATACCACGAAATATGTGCTCTACCACTAATATAACCAGATATACCACACCTCAAATATAAAGCCTTTCCACGATGAGAAGTTATGTTATATGTTCCACCGCCGCCATTCATCCATGATGCAATACTTATTTGATTATTATTAGAATCTAAAACATATGCACCGCCCGAAACCCCCTCTAAAACTACATTGGTTGCTACGGATGGAATTTTAACAGACGTTTCTCCATACCCATCAACAGTACCGGCAGTACCGCCAGCAGACATCTCTAACGTTTGTTTGTAACTTGAACCTAAACCAATACCATAATCAGTATAAACTGCCGATTTAACAATATAATTTATTACTTGATAATATAAACTTGAAATATAATATTTCTTATTTGTGATATGAATTAATAAATTATTCCATATGTAAAATGGGGTCATACCGAAACATCGGTATGACCCCATTTTTTTGTTTTCAATATGTTTTGACAAAGCTACGCGCCGCAGTAATCTCGTGACTCTCTCAAAAAACATTGAAAATATCGCAAATTTCAGACTTATCCTTTCTATTTTGGTACACTTTTGGTACACTTTGATTTTCTACTAAAAACAAAAAGTGCGAGGAACGTTGATTTTTCAACATTCATCGCACATGGATTGAATCGGAGTGGCGAGACTTGAACTCGCGGCCTCCACGTCCCTAACGTGGCGCGCTAGCCAACTGCGCTACACCCCGTGACTCACGTCTCTTCCGAGACGCAAGTAGTATTGTAACAGGTCATCCTGTTATTTGCAAGCATTTTCTTCCTGAAGCATGAAATAAATTCGTGCCTTCAGTTTTCATGCAGCATCCTCCGTGCATACACGGCAAAGATCTTATGCGTTGACCTTGGATTTTGCGAGCTCAGCCAGTGTAGCGAAGCCTGCTGCGTCAGTCACTGCCAGATCAGCCAGCATCTTGCGGTTGATGTCAACGCCTGCGACCTTAAGGCCGTGCATCATCTGGGAATAGGAGATTCCATTGATGCGTGCTGCAGCGTTGATACGAGCGATCCAAAGGGAGCGCATGTCTCTCTTCTTCTGCTTTCTGCCTGCGAAGGAGCTGGTCAGAGCTCTCATCACGGACTGCTTAGCGATTCTATACTGCTTGGAACGAGCACCTCTGTAGCCCTTAGCGAGCTTCAGCACTCTGTTGTGTTTTTTTCTGGCATTCAGTGCGCCTTTAATTCTAGCCATTTTTATTTACCTCCTTGAGTTACAGCCTTCATGATAGGAACCGTTCCGCCATCAGAGGTAAGGAAGGATCTTCTTCATGTTCTTTACATTCGTTGCATCCGTGACAGCCGGCTGTCTTAAGTTTCTCTTTCTCTTTGTAGACTTCTTGGTCAGAATGTGGCGCTTGTACGCTTTGTTTCTGATTAACTTGCCATTACCGCTCAGCTTAAAACGCTTTGCAGCCGATCTGTTTGTCTTCATGCTAGGCATAATGTTTACCTCCTTTGATTACCACCTGCTGCGGGCCCGGCAGTCTGAAATACTGCCATCGTAACTGCCCTCTCAAAATCACTCATGCTACTGTTTTTTCTGCATGAGGAACATTGACATGCTTCTTCCCTCGACTTTCGGTGCCTTATCCACTACTGCAATATCCTGAAGAGAATTCGCAAAGTCAGTCAGGATGTGAACACTCTGGCCCATATGCGCCATCTCACGGCCGCGGAAGCGGAGCGTGACTTTTACACGGTCACCCTTGGTCAGGAATTTCCTTGCCGCAGCGACCTTTGTCTCGAGGTCATTGGTATCGATGTTGGGAGACAGACGGATCTCTTTGATCTCCACAACATGCTGTTTTTTCTTGGCGTCCTTTTCCTTGCGCAGCTGCTCATACTTGTACTTGCCATAGTCGATGATCCTGCACACAGGAGGGGTCGCGTTCGCCGCGATCAGAACCAGATCCAGTTCCGCTTCCTCTGCCTTCTGCAGTGCCTCTGCGATCGGCATCACCCCAAGCTGGGAACCGTCCTCCGCGATCAGGCGGACTTCAGAAGCACGGATCTGATCATTGATCGGTACTTCAAATTTGTTGTTGTTCTTTCTGTTGTTGTAGTTTGCCATATCCTCCCCAAACAAACATCGGCAGATACCATTTGGTATCTATGCGGCCATAAGGGCTTCTTCACTGCTCTTTGCAGCAAAGCTTATCCTTAAGGCAAATAAAAAACGCTGACCGCAGAACAGCCACCGTTTCATCATGTATTCAGATGCGGCCCACGTAACGCGGCCGACAGATCTGATACCATCATGAACACTGACAACGTAGTTATCGTCAGGTGAGAGCTGCACTCTGCTTGTTTTTATACACGCATTACCTGCGCGCCATAGTAGGATACCATAAAGGACTGTCCATGTCAAACAAAATCTCTATTATTGCAGGAGCTCGCAGGAGCCCTGCCGGACCTTGTCCCTTTGTCTTCTACCCGTATTATGTTATCATGAAGAAAGCGAAAAATCACTATAAACAAGACGGGGATTTCCATGCAATCAAAAATCCATCACGCATCTCTTATGCAAAATAAATATAATGCTATGCTGATAAGCGGCATGATGGGTGTCATTCTGGTATCCGTCGCCCTGATGAGCGGGACGCTTGTCGCAGGTACTTTTCTGGGTTCACAGGCTGTCCAGGCAGTGACCCTGGTATCTCCGCTTTACTCCATCTGCGCATTTACCTCTTATCTGGTCTCCTACGGCTTTCCTGTTCTATATTCCTACGCGATGGGAAAAATGGACAGACAGGAGGCGGACCTGATCTTTGGGACCGCACTGTTTCTCTCCGTCCTGATCGGCATTTTCAATTTCGCCTTCCTTGCACTGGCCGGGAGCTGGTACCTTCGCTCCTATCATCCGGCGCCGGAGGTCTATGCGCTTGCCATGCAGTACCTGCCCGGGATCCGTGCCGCCGTCCTCGGGCTGCCCCTCGTGTGTGTTATGAACGGCGCCGTCTATGCGGATGGTGATCAGCTGATCTACAATATCGCCAGCGTGACACAGCTGGTCAGCACTCTTGTATTCTCTGCCCTTTTTTGCAAAATATTTGGGATCGCCGGCATCAGCATAGGATTTGCAGCACCGATCTGGCTGGCTTCCCTGATCTGCTGTGCTCATCTGTTCAGGGCAGGTAATACGCTGAAGATCGGTTTCCGCTGTTCCTGGAGAATAACGCTGCAAATTGCCAGATACAGCCTGCCCGATGCTTCAAAGTGCCTGTTTTCTGCCCTGTTCACTTCGGTCATGAATTACTACGTTGCCGCACGGTTTGGAGCCGGCTGCATCCTGTTCGTCTCCGCCGTTCAGCTGATCCGCGATGCCGAAACGGCTCTGGACAGCCCCGGGCAGGGTGCCGCGCCGATCTTAAGCGTCTATCTGGGGGAAGGGAGTTTTTCGGGCGTTCGCAATATCTACCGGACAGCTGAAAAGTCTGCCGTCATTCTGGGGACGCTGTTTCTCGTTCTGGTGTTTATATTTGCCCCTGTTATTCCTGATATCCTGGGGGCTGCAGAGCCCGCGCTTGCCTTTCAGATCATGTCAGGCGTCCGGATCCTTTGCCTGAATGCTGTTTTTGTCGCGCTCATGTTCTGGCTGTCATCCTACTATATCGTTCTGGGCCGCGTAGGCCTGAGCGTCCTGATGACAGGCCTGTATGATTCTCTCATCCCTATCCTGTGCTCGGTCCTGGCAGGACGTTTTTTTGGCGTCTACGGATGGTTTTTCGGACTGATGATCGCCCCCGGACTGGTATTCGCGGGGCTCCGTTTTGTCATGCATCGCCTGTACGGAAAGGAAGACGCCCGCTATCTTATTAAAAACAGGGAGGCAGGATCCTTCTCACAACTCTACGAACTGGACGTCACTCCGCAGGAGATCATCCGTGTGCGCGACGAGGCCGGAAAATACCTCCTGGAAAAAAATATCAGCAGCAATACAGTTAACCGCTGCATGCTGCTGATCGAAGAATTCTTTATGCTGATCTATAACCGGAACGGAAATGACGCTGTTCAGGGGGAATGTATACTCAATGTCTCGGACAAAGTCGATATAATCATCCGGGACAGCGGTAT
>JAFTFD010000169.1 GCA_017449745.1 Lachnospiraceae bacterium | reverse complement strand
GCAGGCATTGACAATCACCAGCGTCATCATGTATTGTCAATAAAACAGTTCTAACGGATTACCATCAGAACTGTTTTAGTGTATCTATTTTCACGTCTTATACTGGAATTACCAGTTTACACAAACTTTGAAACTGTCTCCCTTTCATTTATCCTGTCTGATAACTTTCCTAATAAGGATTATGTACGCAGCAAGACATTCCATGCATTCTTCAAAAACAATTTTTTTATAGTCCGGGCCTATTATTGAAGCATAGAACAAAGCAAGCTACGGTTAAACTGAGAGGAGCAAAGGAATGAAAAGGTATGCATTAGTCAATCTAAAAGGCAGAAAGATCGGTTATCTGGATGTATCAATAGGCCTGATCCGCAGCAGATTTGGCAAGACCCTCTATCGCATTAATGGAAACTGGCTCGTTTCTGTAACCTCTTATAGAACTTATAAGATCCTCAGTGACGGTACTATTCATGATCTGGATGATGTTCAAGTGGCAAGCATTTGCAATTATCCCATTGTTCATAGCAACCGAATGGCTGCAATTGCGTGAACTACCCCAACCTGCTTTCACGAGGTTTGGGTAATTCACGATCCATTTGAAAAGCGCACCGTCACCGGTGCGCCTTTTCTATCTCTTCCTATCCAATATATTCCATTAACATGCCGCCGCTGCAGCAGCACGTGCTGTTCTGGACAAGTTCCATGACTTTCCCCGTTTCAGCCCAGCCAAAATCCCGGCCTAAATCGATGTCTTCGGCTTCTTCCGTCAGCTCGTCGAACTCATCTGCGTATTCATCTCCGCGATCCGATATAAAATCCTCTTTATCCTCGCAGAAAAAGGCATCGAAGTTCCACAGTTTTTCATCCAGGTAGATGTTCGCGGATCCTTCCGCCCACATCTCATTTTCACCCATTTCTCTCTCTGTGACGGCGATCAGGCCGCAGTTGCGGTTCGGAGTCTTACAGAACTGGACGTCGGGGAATTCCTTTTCCATCTCCGGTAAACTTCCTTCATCCAGAGCGGCGCCTCCGGTTAAATTCCCGAAAAACCAGGAGGCTATGATCCTTCCGGGTACATCCCCGTCAATCCCTTTTTCAGAGCTTACTCCATCTTTATCCACATCTGTCTTTATATGCATCTCTTCGAATGCCTTGACAACGCGGAGCTTGGAATTCTCTATAAATCCAAGTCTTTCATAAGCATTGATGAAATCGCGGACATCGGAGATCGTGCTTAGGGTATACGCATCCCAATGAAAGTAGCAGTTGGCGATAGGGGTATCATCGTTTCTTCTTTGATAAACATTGATTACAAGTCTTTGACCCATGTTGATTCCTCTCTTTTCTGATTTTCAATGAATTACTATGAAAAATATGTACCGGAAAGTAAGCGTCAAATAGAACGTACCTTATAGGCATACGGTCGACTGTGCTAAGCTTTAGGTGTAACTTTTAGCCCTGTATGCAAATGGCGATTGCAAAAAATGATATCACTTTTTGCAATGCCTGGTGTACTTAGGAAACTTTTGCGTCTCTACTTTCATGTGGCGCCAGATGCAGATCACGTTTGTGCAGCCGCGCCTTCAGCTCGGATGTCTTTGGCGGTGTTGCGGCACCCTGATTAGAGTAACAGTTCAATGCTCTCCGGATCTCCCACTGTTCATAAGCACGATATTCCGCTGACCAGGGGAACAGGCGTCCCTCAAACCAGGGACTTGGCCTGCTTATATAATCAGGCATGATCTCCAGTAAATACTTCAGATAATAATACGGATGTGCGTTGTTTGCTTTTGCCGTTTCCACCAGGGTCATAATGATCGTTAAGGCTTCGGCACCCTCAACGGAGTAAGAGAAGAGGCTGTTCCTTCTGATCGTCGAGACCGGACGGATCTTCCTCTCAACATTCAGGTTGTCGAGGGGGATATATGGATCATCAAGGAACATGACGAGCCGTTCCCGCTGGTTTTTTGCGTAGGTGATCGCCTGGACAAGCTTTGCACTGTATCCGGGATCCTCTTCATCCAAAGAATCTATGTACTCGAAAAAGGCGTTCACCTTTTCCCGGACAAGAGTATTCCTTAGCACTGCCCGCTCTTTAGCAGTGACCTTCTTCAACGGTTCGTCCGCCTGATAGATATCGCTGATCAGGCATAACGCCCTGGCTTCCGGAAGAGCTTTGATCTCTTCCATACTGCAGCCGGAAACATTTCGCACCTGCAGTGCATAAAAGAAGTACCGTCTGCAATGGGCAAAACAGCCGGAAGCCTTTACCTCACCGCCAGTTTCAGACGCATACACCGGATAGGAGATATATCCGTCACTGGTGATGACTCCGCCAAAGAGGCTCCCATAGAATTCCCGGAGGTGGTCTGTTCCCCGTGTCAGTTTGAAGCAATAGACAGCGATCGGATTCATCTCAAACAGCTCACTGGTCGTGTGTGTCCAGATAAAACCAAAAGATCCGGCCTTACGCCCGTCGTTAATGACCATCCAGCGTGTTTCATCCACCTGGTTGCCGGTATACATCAGCGCCATCATCTGCAGCATCTTCCATACCGGATAGTAGTACGTGGTACTTAGCCTGATCGCCCAGTTGTCGAGGTCCTGCCTGGAGAGCGGCACCCCGTCCCTGAAAAGATCCTGGGCCTGCCTGTAATACGGCTGGGCAAGCACGGCAAGGTCATACATGATCTTTGCGCCCAGGGAAGGGGAGACCAGGGAACCCTTAAGGAGGGGATTCCCATTGGGGATCCGTACCAGATGATGTTCCGTTCCCACGGAAAGGATCGGCCGGTATGTCGCTTTAATAAAAAGCGGTGCTTTTACAGTCTCGATGGTCTTCGTTACCGACCACCCTTTGATATACCACTGACTGCCATACAACCGGTCCAGTTCATCCACGTCAACGATGTATTCCTGGACCACTGCCAGAGAGCCAAGTCCCTTTCCCCTTTTTCCACGGGGAGTTTTCGTCCTGCCGCCGGAAGACTTTTCCTTCCCATCGCTGTCAATGACTTTGCCGGCACTGCAAAAAGTTCCGGCATCTGAATTGCCGGGCTCCCCGGCATTCTCGTCGACAGGGTCGGATGCCTCTTCATTTCCGGCTGCGGCAGAAGTAAAAGCGTCCCCCATCTTTTCGGTCCTGCGTCCGAAGAGATCATTCCTTGACATATGGAGCTGTGCGGTAAGCCTGCCGATCAGTTTGACCTTGTCTGCCAGGTCCCGCTTGGTCCCTTCAAGCTCGTCCTTCATCTGGCTGTACTGTAATGCCATCTCCTTATGGACATTCATCAGCTCCTCATTCGACGAGAGGACATCAGAATACTCCCCGGCGACTTCCTTAAGGACGCCGAGGAGTTCTTCGCGGGACATCGATTCTGCAGACTCACAGAGCCTTGCCAGCCGCTCCACCATCACAGTTACCTCTCGTTTTCCGGATCCTTCACAAGGGAACTGATGGTATCCAGGCAGGACTGCAGCTGGCTTTGGACCTTTTCGATCTGTGCCGCGTACCTTGCGTTTTCACGCTCGAGGACACGGACCTGTTCTTCTTTCCGGCCGAGGGCGAGCTTCAGTTCGCGGATGATCTGGTCTTTATCCTCCTGTGTGGAAGATGCGGCAGTGTTCTGCGCCTCTGCTGCAGCAGCGGTTTCCGCCTCCGCTCCCTTCCTGGGGCGGCCTTTCCTTTTTCCGGTAGGGATGATCTCACCGGTCTGGGGATCAAGTTTGCCTATGACACGGCGCCTGGAGCGGGACTGTTTCTTCTCCGGGTCCCAGTAGTATTCGGAAGAATAAACGTAGGTCGTGTCTGTATCTGCGTGGTATTGCTTTATGATAGCCATTCCTGCACCTCGTTATACTTGATAATTAATTATATCACATACTATGTGATAATTCAACAGTATATGTGATATAATTATATAAATATGTCACATATGCACTGTTTTTCCTCTTACAGTATAACAGGAAACAGGCGGTGGTCAGGCCTTCCTATTTGTGTTTTCAATGTTCAGATTCGGATAGACCTCATGGATCGTTCCTTCTATGGTGAAGCCTTCCATCAGACGCTTGAACTGTTCCGAAGTGAGGCGTTTTGCCTCGTCGGCATCCTTTGGCCACTGGAAACGGCTCCCGGGGGCCAGCCTTTTGGTCAGGAGAGTATAACCGTCGCCTTCCCACATCAGCCCCCGGCAGCGGTCCCTTTTTACCCCTCGGAACAGGAACAGTGTCCCTTTTTCCAGTGTATCGATCCCGTAATTCAGCTGGACGAAGGAAGCGAGGCCATCGATCCCCCGCCGCAGGTCGACACGGCTGCAGCAGATGATGACTTTGCTGAAGCCGATACCATCCCTAAGCATGGGAGATGACCCTGATAACGGTCTCCAGGGTCCCGGGCTGTATATTTCCGTTTACATAGACCTGCTTATCAGCGACTTGGATCATCAGTTCCGGTGAAAACAGGATAGGCATCTCACTGGAATCTCGGGACTGGAGATCCTGTGACCCTGCGAATTTATCCGTTACATCTACAAACATGGCAGGAGCCTGATCAGGTGCTGCCTCTGGCAGCTGTCTGGGGGACAGTGCAGGAACAGATGATACATCCTGCTCCGAGAGGATCTCTTTTCGGAACTTATTCTGCCAGTAGTGAAATCCCCGCAGGCTGACACCGTTTTGCTGGCACCATTCTGTTTTCGTAAGGCCGCTGTT
>JAFTFD010000168.1 GCA_017449745.1 Lachnospiraceae bacterium | reverse complement strand
CGGAAATTGATTCTACTCCTGCATAAGGTATATATGCCGTTGAAGTCGGTGAATATCTCAGGAAAATCAATCGATATGTGCCAGCCGGAAACGTCTTTGTTACTGAAGTATTTGGATTTGGAACAGCAATACCACCATTCACAGCGGCTCTGCCTGCAGAAACACCGCCCTTATAATTATTTGAATTGGTGTTTTATCAACTATGGATCAACTAAGGAAAGTCCTCAAATTAGCTTAATTATTAGCTAATCTGGGGACTTCTTAGTTTGATTTAGTCAACTAAACACCAATTCAGCAAGCTACGCGAAAGGCAAAACTGATGCGGCCGCACAGATGCCTTCCACCTTAACGTTTAACTTTTCATCGTATGCCGATGCAAATGATGGTGGAATAATGCGTACTGTAACTAATTTACAAACACATGCACAGTTTTACATTCCACCCGGATATACAAAAATTAAGGGTTCAGGCACCGTAACATATGGAAGTGCGAGCCTTAACCTCACTGATAGCTACCAAACCTGTAGCAACAACGTGATTGCTCAAGCATATAAAGGAGCAGGCTCCGGATCGTTATCATGGTCAATAACATTATCAAAATAATTAAGATGGATCGACAAGGTAATATACAGTAAATGTAATCTTTTCTACT
This sequence comes from Lachnospiraceae bacterium, assembly GCA_017449745.1. Taxonomy (GTDB): domain Bacteria; phylum Bacillota; class Clostridia; order Lachnospirales; family Lachnospiraceae; genus CAG-791. The sequence continues at coordinate 15,711 of JAFTFD010000168.1, read as the reverse complement.
CTATAGGCATCAATAGTAATTGTTGTTCCTGATTGTGAAAAAGAATAATAATGATTACCATGAACCCCACTTGCTGCTTGGCCTGAATAAATCCAATCATCAGTATTTGTCACGACAGGGAACCAGTTCACAAAAAGAGTATATCCAGAGTCGATGGTAGTTGTCCCTCGATACATATCATTTGAACCCGTTGCAGTTAATGTAACTGTTTTCTGGGCACTTCTGACAACCTTTGCTACTTTCTTGCCTGCGGTAAGCCCAGAAGAGTAACTGCTCGAATTGGTGTTTTATCGGTCAGCTCCTTTGTCTAAAATGGCAGCAGGAGGTGATCATATGCACGATTTTATACAAAGCATTTTGAGCGAGATGAAGGCAGTATTGAGTGGGGAGCAGCTCGAGAAACTCGAAGCTGTCATGATCCTGAAAACTCATGGGCTGAAGCTGGAAAAGGAAAGCACTGAAATAGCAGTGGCCGGGAACTAGTGGAACAGCATACTCATGAAGTACCTGGCATGCAAACGTTTGGAAAACTGTTCAGAAGGGACTATCAGATCCTATGGCCTTGCTATAGCAAAGATGTTCGAGACAATCGGGAAAAATCTGTCAGATATAACGACAGACGATATCAGATATTATCTAGCCCTATACAGGAAGAATCGAAATGTAAGTGCGGGATATCTTGATACGATAAGGAGATATCTGCGAAGCTTTTTCAATTGGGCGAACGATGAAGGATTTATAAGTTATAATCCGGTCAGACAAATCAAAAGAGTAAAAGTACCTCAAAAAATTAAGAAACCATACACTCCGGAAGAAATGGAGAAATTGAAAAGAAATGCCGAGACGGAAAGAGACCTGGCAATTATAGAAGTCATGTACTCTACCGCCGGACGTGTGGGAGAAATATCATCGTTAAACCGCTCGGATGTTCATATTTCTGATCATGAATGTATCATTTATGGCCAGAAAGGAAAGAAAGAGCGAAAAGTATACCTGACTCCGGAAAGCTGTTATCATTTACGGAATTACCTTGACAGCAGGGAAGATGATAATCCCGCACTATTTGTAGGGCTCCGTGCTCCACATCGACGATTAGACAAATCTGCGATCCAGACCATGATTCACAAATTAGGAGTTAGATGTAGTATTCACGCACATCCGCATAAATTCAGACGGACCATGTTGACTGACTGCAGTTCAAGAGGAATGTCATTGCAGGAAATACAAACATATGCTGGACATTGTTCGCCAGAAACGACAATGCAGTATATCTCAGTCAAAGAGAGCAGCGTCAAAGCATCCTTTACAAAACTGATCATGTGAGAATCGTTTTACCATATAACCAGAGAGACGGGTCGGCTAAAAGGCCGACCTCATTTTCATGCAATTCAGGAGGATAGTCCATTGGAAATAACATTCACATCATTGGTAATAACGATTGTAATCGCGGCAGGAATTCCGACAGCAGTTACTGGGTTCGGTTTCTGGCTGATTGAAAAGAAAATATCAGAAAGAGATGAACGAATGAAAAAAGACGCTGAAAATCGGGATAATCAGCGGAAAGAGTATGAGCTGAGTCAGTTGAATATGACAGTCGCCACAATGGCATTGGCAGAAGCAACTGCAGCTGCAGTTCAAAGAATACCAGACGCACATTGTAATGGGGACATGCATAGGGCTCTGGATTATGCCAACAAAATAAAAAATGAGCAAAAGGATTTCCTACGTCGGCAGGCAATTAACAGTATTGATTTTTAAGGAGGACATATGAATAAGGATTTTTGGAAGGCTGCATTAAACAGAGCACTCAGGACTGCTGCAGAGTGTGCACTGGCGTACATCGGAAGCGCTGCCATGTTCCATGAAGTAAACTGGCTTGGATGCGTATCGGCAGCAGGAATGGGCGCAATAACCTCTATTTTGATGGCAATTGCTACAGGTCTGCCGGAAGTAAAGTGATGATCATATTAGGGATAATTACAATACTATGGGCAGGTATTTATCTTGATATCCTTATGCATGGTTAGGAGATATTATGCGAGCAATTAAATCTATAATCTATATGGCGTTATTCCTGATTATGTTCGCCATTGGAAGTGTCCTGGAGGTAGTAAGCTATGATTGCTAATTCGGGTCATGATGAAAACGGGAAATATCGGGGAGGAAAAGCAGGAGATCAAACCGGAAAAGAGTTCGAGATCAGGACATGGTACAAACGACCATGGAACTGTGTTCTAAGATATCCGGACCCACGAGTTGGTATAGAGCTTGCGGACCTTGCCAGATCGGCAGCACTAAACGACAGAATCGGGTATGATCAGAATCAGAGATGGACATTTCTTTCGGTACTTAGACTTGCGAATTGGATTCCGGGGAAGATCCAGATGGACTGCGAAGCGGATTGCAGCTCAGGCGTTATCACGCTGACAATGGCAGCAGGATATCGCTTGCAGATCGATGCACTGAAGACGATCAATAATACTGCGGTCAACACATATACCATGCGGGCCGGATACAGGAAAGCGGGATTTGAGGTCCTTACGGATTCGAAATATCTGACCAGTGATAAATACCTGCTTCCGGGCGACATCCTCCTGAACGATAATGCCCATACGGCAATGAATCTTGATAAAGGTTCAGCTGTAACAGAGGCAGAAAAGAAAAAGATATTCAACTCGATCCCGCGCTGGGTGGGAGAAGTGACAGCATCAACTCTTAATGTGAGGAGCTGGGCAGGGACCAGATACGCGAACATTAAGACATGGCCTTTCCTGTCGAAAGGAAACTGGATCGACGTATGTGATCAGATCCATGGAGAGGATGGATATATCTGGTATTACATCCGGATCTACGGAAAATATTATGGATTTGTAAGGAGCGACTACATTAAGCCTGTATAAAAAAAGGGAGGGACTTATGTGGAAGTTATTAGTGATTGCAATTCTGCTCTTTATAGTTCTGTTTATCAAAAGAGGAATCATGGATTATTACAGATCTGTGATTTCATAATTTGACGATTTGGAAGTCATATTTTGCACAAAATGTGCAGAAATCGCGATTAAATCGCAAATTTTTATCATCTGACAAAATCACGATACTGGACGCGTCCGGTGTGGTTTTGCACCCGCAGTCAAACAAACAGGCTGCGGGTGTTTTTTTGTAAAAAAAATAAGGAGAAATATATGGCATGGACAATTAAGGAGCTGGGCCTTTCAGCTGCATATGGTTATTACGTGCAGGGCGGAGGAACCTTAACAGAAGAAGAGTTTATTGAGATGCTGACGAAACTCCCGGGATACGCCGAAATGGGAGAAAAGGCGGAAGCAGCTGCAGACAGAGCAGAAGAAGCAAAAGACGCCGCCGTGGAAGCAGCAGAGCTCGCAGAACGGGTAGCGGATTATGAAAACTATACCGCTCAGATAAACAGAGCGGTAAGCATCCAGGACTTTGAAATTGACACTTTAAAAGCGAGGATGGATCAGTTCACAGCGCTTCCGGATGAGTCGCTTTCAACAGCCGGAGACGCAGAGCTGGCAGATATGCGCATCGGGATAGGAGGAAATACTTTCTCCACAGCCGGCAATCACCTCCGCTCCGTAGAGCAGGATCTTCAGAACCTCGAAACCGAACTGGAAGACGCAGTCGGCAAAAAGATCCCGGCAGACCTGGAACGAGACGAAGACGACATGGTCTATCTCATCACAGCCGAGGGAGAAAAAATCGGCAACGGCCTGGATCTTTCCGGAGGTATTGGCGGAGGCGGAGGAACTGCCGGAGACTCTATCAAACTGACAAACGAGACGGTTTCCGGAGATAATAAAGTTACGGCGCTTACGATCATCAAAGGCAATTCCGTGACGCTTTCCTACAACTTCCGCATTTACGATGTTACCGGTGAGCAGGTCGAAGGAAATGCGACCGTACGCTATTATATCAACAATGCCCTCATCTCTTACGGAACGATCGCCCAGGGACTCAACAGCAAGACATTCTCATCGGAGATCGGAGGGCAGCTCAGCAACGGCACGAATACCATTGTCGTTCGTGTAGAGGATGCAGATGGAAATCATCGTTCCCTGACATATACCGTATCCGTCATCGACCTGACGATCGCATCCACGTTCGACAACTCAACTCCGTTCCTTGAGGCAGAGCTGACAGGCGGTGCGATCCAGTTCAACTATGTCCCTTACGGCGGAACTACGATCGAGAAGACGGTTTACTTTGAAATCGATGGGAGCCAGTATGGAGATCCGGTTGTAACGAAAAACTCCGGAAAAACCATGTCCACGACATTCTCCGGGCTGTCCCATGGATCCCACGTGCTCCGCGTATGGATGACGGCAACTGTAAACGGTATCCAGATCACGTCTAACGTCCTCAGATATGATTTCGCATATATCAAGGCGAACGGCTCGGATATCGTTCTCTCTTCGGACTTCAATGAAGATACGATCGTCTTCGGTAATATTATTTCCATCCCGTTCCTGGCATATTCTCCTACGGCACTGACATGCTTCGTTAATTACGATATCCAGTATGAGAGGGTGAACCAGGATACCGGTACTGTCCAGTGGGTCACTTATGCGACCGGATCAAGGTTCGAAGTTGACAGGACCATGCAGACGATCAATATCAGGGATTACCCGACAGGGGCAGTCAGGATCAGGCTCTTTGCATCGTCCGCAAACAACTCTTCTTCCAGCGGGACGCCGGTCAGGACATTCCTCCTGACGATTTCCGAGTCGGATCTCGACCTGGACATCTCCACAGAAGGTCTTGCCCTCGATCTGGAAACAGACGGAAGGAGCAATGCTGAGACAGAGGCGACAAGGACGGCATGGAGAGACAAGGTAAACACAAGCGTCGCAGTGCAGTTCAATGACTTCAACTGGATCTCAAACGGCTGGATGTCGGATACGGACGGGAACACTCCGCTGAAGATCTCCGGAGGCGCGAGTATCGAGATCCCTTATTATCCTTTTGCCCTGAATGCTATTTCGTCTTCCGGTATCACGATCGAGCTGGATTTCATGACAGATGAAGTTTCAGATCCGAATGCTGTCCTTATGTCCTGCATGTCAGAAGGCGGTCCCGGCTTCGAGATTTCAGCAGAGAAGATCCGCTTCGCTACGGACCTGCAGGAGATGGCAACGCAGTTCGAGCCCGGAACAAGGATGAAGGTGACACTGGTAGTGGACACTCCCACAAGTGCCGATAAGCTCATCCACATGTATGTCAATGGCATCGATGGATCCGGAAACGGTGTGAAAACATTCGCCGGCAAGAGCGACGGTATGCTGCAGAATCCCGCGCTGCCGATCACGGCAAACGGAACCGGGGCTGCACTGTACATCTATTCCATCAGGGTATATGCCATCGGTCATAGCAGAAGAGACGTCGTGGCCAACATGGTCGCCTCCTATGACACGATCGCCCAGAAGGCACAGGCACACTACGCCAATGAGATATTCAATGAGGGATCTGATGTCGTCGGAATGAATGAGGTGCAGGAGAGCAATCCGGATCTCATGATCCTGTACATCACAGGATCCGCACTGCCGACAGCCAAGATCAATGCGGACCAGTCAGTCACAAAGACTTCCCAGACGGTAAGTGGCCAGATCATCGATCCGGATCCTGACAGGTGTATCTCTTTTGAAAACCAGAAGATCGAGGTACAGGGGACATCTTCAGCGGCATATTATAGAAAGAACCTGAAGCTGACGATCAAGAAGTGCACGAATTCACAGGGACAGGAGCTGTCCGGGTATAAGCTGAGATCCGATTCCATCCTTGCGCAGAAGTTTACATTCAAGGCGGATGTGGCATCCTCCGAGAACGCGAACAACGTCCTTCTCGCAAGGAAATATAACGACACCTGCCCGTTCCAGTTCCCGCCGCAGGAGATCGATGAAAATGTCCGCCAGGGTATCGATGGAAAACCCTGCGTCATTTTCTTCGTGTGCACAGATCCGAGCTCTCCTGACTACAATAATGGCCAGGCGACGTTCATCGGAAAGTACAACGCGAACATCGACAAGGGATCAGATCCAGTCTTCGGATTTGACCAGGAAGATGAGAACGGCACACCTCTTTGGCCAAACGCCCAGAGCTGGGAGTTTAGGAACAACACTTCTGACAGATGCCTTTTCCGGTCTGCAGACTTTACGTCCAAGAATTCGGATGGATCCTTCGCATGGGAAAGCGACCTGGAAGCAAGATACGCAGCGGATGAACAGGATACATCCCTCCTGCAGGTCCTGTACGACTGGGTGGTTTCCACGAATACAGAGAATGCGACAGGAAGGGTCCTTTCAGCTCCGTATGTCGTCACCAAGATGATGCCGAATGCGGTCGTCTATGCGACCTACATCGATGAGGAGGATGATAACAAGGTCAAGAACGTCACGGTCGAGGATGAGGACGGATTTACTCGGAAAGTCGTGGAGTCTTCCAGATTCCACACAGATACGATCACCGTGGACGGAGAGGATTATACGGTCATGCCGATCGATGAGAACGGCAATGAGTATTATTATCATCTGTTCGATACGGCCACATATCGCCAGGACAAGTTCTATCAGGAGTTTGAAAACCACTTCTACCTGACGGATACGCTGTTCTACTACCTGTTCACGGAATTCTACCTGATGGTGGATAACAGGGCCAAGAACATGTTCCTGACGACCTACGACGGCGTGCACTGGGGCTTTTTGCCTTACGATTTTGATACTGCGATCGGCATCAATAACGAAGGTGAGCTGGCATTCGGATACGGCCTTGAGGCGATTGATACGGTTGGATCATCCTACGTCTTCAACGATCAGCGAAAGAGCGTCCTGTGGAATAACTTCATGGACACTTTCGGAGCCGAGATCAAGGCGATGTACAACGCCCAGGAGACGGCAGGCAACTACAATCCTGCAGCAACCATTAAGTTCTTCCGTGATCATCAGGCTGCATGGCCGATGGCCATGTGGAATGAGGATGCTGATTTCAAATATGGTGAGCCGCACAGGAACGGGGACGACACTTATCTGCCAATGTGGCAGGGCTCCAAGCAGGCCCAGCGCGAGTGGTGGCTGAATCACAGGTTCCTGTATATGTGCTCCAAATACTTGTCCGCGTCAGCTCTGGCAGACAGGATCATGCTCAGAACCTATACACCGGATTCGAGCAATCCTTCCCTGCAGGCAGTGCCGGCAAGTGGTGATTTTGCGATCATTCCTTATCAAGACGCCTACGTCAATGTGAAGTGGGGATCCTATACGGAGAGCAAGAGGGCCACAGCGGGAACGATCACACTGATGCAGAAACCGGAGGGCGTCGGCTCGCTGAACGATACTGAGACATATATCTACAGCGCATCCACCTTGAAGAGCATCGGAGATCTCGCACCGCTCTATGTCGGCCAGTGTGATATTTCCATGGCCACGCACCTGGAAGAACTGATCCTTGGATCCGGGGAGGAAGGATACGAGAATGCAAACTGCACGGCGGTCACGATCGGAAACATCCCGAACATGAAGAAGGTCGATATCAGGGGTCTTACATCCCTGGTAACGCCTCTTAACCTTGCCGGGTGCCCGAACATCGAGGAGATCTACGCTGAGCGCACAGGAGTCACTGCAGTAACGCTTCCGAACGGCGGATACATCAAAGTACTGCACCTTCCGGAGTCCATCAAGAAGCTGACGGTTTGCAACCAGGAATATATCGAAGACTTTGTCTGCGACGACCTCTCCGGGGTCACGGCATTGAGAATTGAGAACTGCCCGACACTGGATTTGAAAGAGATCCTTGCCGGCTGCACAAATCTGCAGTTCGCACGACTCACCGATGTCGACTGGCAGGAAGAGAATTCCCTGACGCTGGAAAAACTGATGCAGTGCAACGGTATCGATGAGAATGATAATACGACTTCCGGAAGCGCGATCGTGACGGGCAAATGCTACATCGCGGAAGTGGACGGCGACGTCCTTTCCCAGATCCGGAGCAAATTCCCGTATCTGGAAGTCACCTATGGAAGCGCAGGCGTCACCCTCTACTTCAAGAATGCGGTAAACGATGACGGCGTCGGCGGAGAAGAACTGTTCCGTGAGCTCCTGGCATACGGGTCTACAGGTTATTATCCTTATGATGCTATGCATCAGGACATTGAAGAGCCTGAGCTGCCGAGCACAGCCCAGTACGCATACACGTTTACAGGATGGTCCGGAAGCATCACAGCTGTGACAAGTTCCAAGGATATCACAGCCCAGTACAGCAAGACCGTCAGGAAATATGGCGTGACCTGGAAGGCCAATGGCCAGACGATCAAGACGGACGCAAACGTGTCCTACGGCACGACAGTGGAGTGGACAGGATCCGTCCCGGCCTATACCGGAGCGGAATCCGACATGGTATTTGCTGGCTGGACATTCATCAACACGGACGATGATGGAAATACGACTCAGGTCGAAGACGCCATGAGATATACGGTCATCGGAGAGACTGAGGCTGTGGCGTCCTTTGTGAAGCTGACCGTTCCTGCGCAGCCGACTGCATTTGCATCCTGCACCTGGGCACAGATCATTGCGCTGCAGGCAGCCGCATACGACGGCACGCTGGAAGCAAAGACCGGCTATGCAACCCTGGAAGATTACGGATGGGCGGTCGGAGATGAGAAGACCTGCACACTCAAGAGCGGAGAAGAAGTCGTCTTCAAGATCTGGGGATTCGACATCAGCGAGGATGAAAACAATAAGGCCCTGCCGGCAACGATAGGCCTTAAGTATTCACTGCGGGATTCCAGAAAGATGAATGAGACAGCCAGGTACTTGAAGGGATTCACAGTCACCGGCGGCGGAACAACTCTTGCCTCCGCAGAAAAGACAAATACATATACTTACAATAATACCAATGGCCAGACAGAGATTGTAATCGATATAACAGCCAGAACATACTTTAACTATATCAGGGTTGTAGATGGATCTAATACATTTACTTATTACCTGAACGGCGCAAGAAATCTCGAAGATCCTACGCAGCGAATGGACATCAACTATTTTGCCCAGGAAGACTGCTCGGGATATACGGCAAGGGCAGGCAAGGTCGTTCATAATGGAGTCAAGGACTTCAGCTACACGAACACATCCGGAGCGACCGGACACATCATAGTGGATGGCACGAACGGTGAAGTCAGGGTGTATGACAGAAATCTGACTTACAAGGATAACAATAATGTCAGATCCATGGAATTCATGCCTGGATCACAGATCAGGATCCCGATGTCTGCAGATGGACAGGTCACGATCTACTGCATGGCCATATGGAATGGAAAAGGCTACTATGATTCCGATCTCAGAAAGTGGCTGCTGAACACATTCATTGATGAGCTGCCGGCACTGATCCAGGAGAGACTGGTTCCGGTCAAGAGGATAACGCAGGTTGGTGCTCTTAACTGGGATGAATTCGACACTTATTATGACAAGTTGATCGTTCCGACATACAGAGAGCTCGGGTATGGATCAGCAACAGGACACCCTTACTGCGATGAGAATAATAAGCCGTTCCCGACTTTCAGCTCGAATGCGATGAGGCAGATAGCAACCTATCGGGGTGGCGACCAGAATGCCGCGCTGCGCGTGTGGGCGGCGTCGACGTCTAGCTATGCTTACAACGTTTTCATCACGATCGGGCTCGAGGGCACTTACTACAGTAACAACGCTTACAACCTGTTCGCGGTGCTCTTCGGCTTCTGCATCAAGTGAATCAAAGAAAAATTTTTTGGCCAAGGCGCGGGCTGTGTCCCGTGCCGCCGGCCAAAATGGTTCTTGCATGGGAAGAAAAAACATGGCATAATGTAGGCCGTCGCGGGGGAAAATGACATGAGCGTACCGGCACCAGACAGGAAAGAATCGAAAGCAGAATTTATAAAAGTGGGCGGTGAAATTGTCGGAGAAACTTTGAAGTTGTATGGCAGGCAATGCTATGCGGATATCAAGGATTCACTGATGATAGAAATATATCATTTGGCAAGCAGGATGATGGAATGCCTAATCCGGGCGAATGATATTTACACACCGAACACAAAAGATAAAGCTACGATCGAATACATCACGATTCCAAAACAACAGGAGAGAGTGAGACTTTTTGTCGAGGCAAAAGGGAATCTTGCGGCGCTGAGTAATAAGATCACGGAATTATACACGGTCAGACCGGTAAAACATAAATATCGCGGCCAGAAGAAAAGAATCGGAGAGCTGCTTGATAAAGAATACAGTCTGGTCAAGGGTATGGTTTCAAGTGAGGAAAACAAGTTAAAGAAACTGATAGCTGAAGTAAAAAAGTAAAATATGGGTTTTAGGCTACATTTAGCGGGCTCGATTGTCAAGGCGCTGTGAGGCCGCGCTGCGCGTGTGGGCGGCGTCGACGAATAACAATAATTACAACAATTTCATCACGATCGGGCTCGAGGGCACTAACAACAATAACAACGCTAACAACCTGTTCGCGGTGCTCTTCGGATTCTGTAGACAGCTGTGTTTCACAGTTATGATCTGAATATAGGAAGCTTTATGAAAAAGAGTATGGTGCTGGATCGCCGACCAAATAAAGCTACGCCGAAAAGGATAATGCAGAAGGAGACTAAGACCCTCCGCGTAAGCGGTAAATAGGCACAAAGCTGCCGGGAAACCGGAAAAAGCTCCTCTGAATCTGGGTGGACGCTGCTTGCATGGGCAATTCCATGAAATGGGAGTGAGTCATAGCGACTCGGAGAAGTGCGTTGCTCCTGCTTACATAGCCAGATTCTTCGCGGTTAGATAAAACGCACGTATTTCAAACCGTATTGGGTGCACTTTTTAAGAAGATGAACAACAGGGAACGGATCCAGAAAAGGATCGAGAGAGACAAAGCCAGAAGAGAAGCAAAACGAAAGGCCTTCAATAGTCAGTATGACGACTATTGTAAGGTCTTTGATTTTGAACATCTTTGGGAATCTGGCAGAAAATGCTGTAATGGTGTCAGATGGAAGGCTAGTGTTCAAAGATGGGAGGCATACTTATTAACAAATGTATCTGCAGCATATAAAGAACTGCAGTCAATGAATTTCCAGAAGCATAGTGGAGATTTCTGCTGTTTTGATCTATACGAGCGTGGCCATCTGAGGCATATCAGAAGCTTAAAGATTTCAGAGCGGTCCGTACAGAAGGCACTGTGCGATTATGCGTTAGTGCCGGTATTATCCAGATCCCATATTTATGATAACGGTGCAACGATGAAAGGAAAGGGGATCACTTTCACGGAAAAGAGGCTCACAGAGCATATCAGAAGATTTGTGGGAAAGATGGGACCGGTGAATGCCCTAAGGAACGGTTATATTGTTCAGTATGATTTTCGCCACTTCTTCGACAATGCGAGCCATGATGTCTTAAAAAGAATCATCCATAAGAATTTTATGGATGAAAGATTAGTGTTTACCATAGAAAAATTCATCGATGATTTTGGGAAGAGAGGGTTAGGACTGGGATCGCAGATTAGCCAGGTCCTCGCTTTGACATTAGCTGACAAGCTGGACCACGAGATCAAAGATAGAATGGGAATGAAGTTCTATGGAAGATACATGGATGATGGGTATGTTCTTTGTGCAAACAAAAATGAAGCCAGGGCTGTTATGAATAGGATCCATGAGATATGCAGGGAATTAGACATCGAGATCAATGAGAAGAAGACAAGAATAGTAAAATTCTCACGAGGATTTCGCTTCCTGAAAGTTTTCTATAGGACAACAGAAACAGGGAAGATCATAAGAACCACGAATCATGCCGGAATAAAGCGGATGCGGCAAAAGCTCAGGAAATTTCGCAGACGCTTCGATGCCGGAAGAATGACACTGGAATCAATTGAGATGGCATTAGAGGCGTGGTTTGCGCACTGTCGGAGGGCGGATACATACTGGACAAGGATGAGTATGCTGGCAAGATTCCATTTGATGTTTCCGGAATCAGAAGCTTTTTTCTGCAGAAAGACAGACGTGGAAAAGAATATCCGGAATGCGCAGGAATTTGTGCATAGATGGAAAGAGGCTCATGAACAAACGGATCCTTTCTGGGACAGGATACATATGATTCATGATTACAGGGAATACAGAAAAAAGGAGATAGAGAATGGCTTATTACAAGTTAGTTTCAGGCGATGCTGTTCTTGATGCAATTAATGATGAAGAGGCGCAGTGGATTGTAGAAAATCCAAACAGCTATAGTATCTATAACGGCAGGAAAGATAAGGCAAGCGGCATCCTCGGCACGGATGGCGGGACGGTTTATCACCTGGACGGAAAACCGGCATTCCATGACTTCCCAGAATTTGCTACGGTCACCATGGAAGAGATCACGGAGGATGAGTATCTTTCTATCTTGGAAGATCTGGAAGCCGGGAAAATACTTGTGTCCGATTTGGAGCTGGAAGAGCAGGAAACTCCAGAACAGACACAACCTATGACTGTCCTAAAAATGCTCCAGAATCGCGTCGAAGAGCTTATGCAGGAGAAACTCCCTGATCCGGTCGACAACTCGCTGGAGGGGACGAAGGAGCGGAAAATCAGGGAGATGAGCGCAGCCTGCAACACAGCAATCACATCCGGATGCGATGCCATGATGGCCGATGGGGAGCTGCATCATTTTTCACTCACAGTTGAGGACCAGCTCAACCTTGTATCCTTGCAGGCGCTGATCGCCCTCGGACAGACTCAGATCCCGTATCATGCTGATGGGGAAGAATGCAGATACTTTTCCGCAGAGGAATTTGCTTCCCTTGTCCAGGCAGCAACAGAGTGGAAACTCTACCACGAGTCCTATTTCAATAACCTCCGGGCGTGGATCAAGACGATGAAAGACGTGAGGGATATCAACTCCGTGCAGTATGGCGACGAGATTCCTGAGGAAATGTATACCGATGTAATGAAGGGAATTACGGAGGCATAACTTATGGATATTGTTTTCCTGGGCGAGACACAGATCGAAACGGAAGAACGTATCTTGGTCCATGAGGAAGTCGGAGATTCGTGGTTCCACAGGTTTTATGTGCCGAAGGGAACAGACCTGAGCCATGGGATTCCGGAAGACAAGGTGAGCGTAGAGTTTGGCTCAATTTCATCCGATAAGTACACGAAGGTAGATTACAGATAAAAATGGGAAAGTATATAAAAATATTTACCCTGTTCCTTACAGGCGCTCTGATCTACGTCCTGATCGAGCTGGCATGGCGTGGCCATAGCCATTGGACAATGTTCCTGATCGGCGGGATGATGTTCGTCCTGATCGGAAGCATCAATGAGTATATTCCATGGGAAATGCCACTGTGGTTGCAGGGAATCATAGGATCCGGAATCGTAACCATAACGGAACTACTCTCCGGATACATCATCAATATAAAACTTGGATGGCATGTTTGGGACTATTCAAACATGCCGCTGAATCTGGCAGGCCAAATATGCCTGCCTTTTTCATTGCTGTGGATCCTCATGTCGATCGTGGCCATAGGTGTAGACGACTGGCTGCGGTATTGGTTGTTCGGCGAGGAAAGGCCACACTATAAATTAATATAGAATAGCGCCACTGGCTATGCCAGGGCGCTATTTAATTAAATTAAAAAATAGTGCACAATGATTGGCGTAATATACATATAATGTACAAAAAGGGAAAAAATACTGAAAAATCAACACATACTATTACAGTTTCATTAAAAGAAGAACACTCCTGGCGAAGCCGAATAAATAGCTGCCCATACAGGGAGAGCTTATTCTTCATTTCATTCCAACTGTCTGTTTCTGTCCACCTCTGTTCATCCGAGTTCATCCGTGACATCTTCCAAAAATTATTTCAAAAAAATTTTTTTCGAGCCTTAATTTTTGGCCCCAAAATTCGGCACTGAATAAGTAGAGGGATAAATTTGACGGACCTTCCGCCAACAGACAACAGCGTCTGATGCATCCTTCCGGTTTCCGGATATGGGGACCTGAGTATTCCCCGGATCAATCGGCGGCACAGAGCTGCCATTAAAGAACTATAAAAGAGGAGAACAAAAACAATGAGCAATACATTGAAACCAGAATTCTTAAGGAATGAGATCTTTGGAAATACCAGAGCGGATAAGATACGGGCGGACTTTACACGGCAAGACATTCGCCTATCTTGTCCCGGCATTGTTCTTTAACATATAATTGCAAGAAGTCATCTCCTTTATGCGCAATTTTCTTTCCGGAGGTCTTAAAGATAATACAGACCTGGCTTTTGGTGTACTGACAGGAATCATGCGTGCTTCCAAGGAAAACCTCTTCAGCGGCTTGAATAATCCGATGGTCAATACTGTACTTGATGATAAGTACAGCGAGTATTTCGGCTTTACAGAAGATGAAGTCCGGGAAATGGCTTCTTACTACGACAAGCCTGAGGCAATGGATGAGCTCCGGTTCTGGTATGATGGTTACCATTTCGGAAATACAGAGATTTATAATCCATGGTCAGTCACGAATTACTTTGCTTCCGGCGGGCAGGCAAAGCCGTACTGGGCAAACACCAGTGATAACGAAATCATCCGGGAGATCCTGACAGGCCTTACGCCAGAGATCGCTGATGACCTGGCTAAAGTCATGCAGGGCGAAGAGCTCCACGCTTCGCTGGATATGGAAGTTGTTTATCCCCGTATGACAGACGGAAATGATACGATCTTCAGCTTTCTGCTGCTGGCAGGATATCTGTCGCCTGCAGGAAAACCAGAGGAAACAGAGATTGGGACATTTGCTTCACTCCGTCTCCCCAATGTTGAAATCAAGAGGATTTACAACACAGAAACCCTCAGCTGGATCCGTACGCAGCAGCCAGGAAACATTATCTCTGAAATAGAAAAAGCGGTCTATCTGAGTGATGCAAGGCGCCTGCAGGAAGCCCTTAGAAAATATATGATCACCAGCATCTCCTTCTATGACGGAGCAGCAGAAGGATTCTATCATGGAATGGTACTCGGTCTTGTGGCCAGTCTTTCTTCAAAGTATTACATACGTTCTAACAGAGAGTCCGGTGAAGGAAGGTTCGCTCTTCAGCTTGAGCCTAAAGATAAGATTCTGCCGGGTATCCTGATGGAATTCAAGGCTGTCTCCATATCAGAGAAAGATAAGCTGCCTGAATTAGCTGAAGAAGCTCTTGCTCAGACGGTAGATAAAAACTATCAGAGAGATCTGGAAGATCGCGGTGTAAGCAATATCGTACGATATGGCATTGCCTTCTCCGGCAAAAATGCTGAGGTCAGGATCGCGTCGAAGCAGTAATATAGCTTTCACGATGGGGTATGGAAGTCTTCCTGGCACTGATCAATGCCGGAGCCTGACAACAGGCCCCGGCTTGAAGCAAGACTGACAACTATTAGCGGATATTGTGACATGCAGACACCTGAAACGAAGAACTCGAACAACAAAAATATATTTAATTGAGTAATAAATTCCATTGAGGCCGGTGAAGCCGGTGTCGTGTATATCATTTATGCACTTGCTTGATTTGATATACATCTCCAGGCTGTTGCCGTGAATATCATTCCCGCACTTGCTTGATTTGATATACATCCCGCGGCCGCCGCCGTGTATATCATTCCCGCAATTGCTTGATTTGATATACATCTTGAGGCCGCCGCCGTGTATATCATTCCCGCACTTGCTTGATTTGATATACCTTT
>JAFTFD010000167.1 GCA_017449745.1 Lachnospiraceae bacterium | reverse complement strand
GGACTTACTTGATTTGGTATGCATTTTCAGGCCGCTGTCATGTATAACAATCCGAGACTTGATTGATTTGTTATACATTTCATGATAGGGCATAAAGCGCAAAGATAGGTTTCATATTTATTTAATGGCTTAGTCCAAATACTGGTTATTACTGCATTAAATCCCACATTAATTCACAAATGACAGCGACTGAGCATTGAGTAAATTCACTATAACTTGCCAAACCATGACATAAATAAACAGAAGAAAGTAACTTAATTGATTTCCGATATGATTTATGCAAGTCTGTAATTTACGCAGCTTTAGTCAGCAATTACCAGATCAAACTACAGTCAGCATATAGAAGCAAAGGTTGCAAAATCTATGCAGGACCGGCGCAGGAAATGATCCGTGTGTTAGTCTGGCAATTACGACATCAACGGGATATACTTAGTTTAATACAGGCTCATTTAGAGCTGGTATGAATATAACAAGAAAACTGTGACCGTCAAAACACAGAAACAGACAGGTGCCATACAGGTATAAAAAAGGCGATAAGTTTTGTATACGAAAAAGGTGATAAGTTTTGACGACCTGTTTTCGGACGCAGCAGCATTAACAGGAGGGTATCTATGAGAAAACAGAGTTTTAACAACGGATGGGAACTGGATGGCGGCGGCAACAGCCTGATGGCGAGACTTTCCGGCCAGGGAGCCGAG
Organism: Lachnospiraceae bacterium; assembly: GCA_017449745.1. Classification (GTDB taxonomy): domain Bacteria; phylum Bacillota; class Clostridia; order Lachnospirales; family Lachnospiraceae; genus CAG-791. Next base: position 5,408 of record JAFTFD010000167.1, on the reverse strand, counting down.
AACGTGAAGGTACAGATCCCTCACGACGCCATGATCCACGAGACTCCGTGCGAGAGTGCCAAGAGCGGCGGACAGACAGGTTTCTATCCCGGCGGAGAATACACCTATGTGAAGAACTTCGAGGCTCCGGCGGACTGGGCCGGCAAGGAAGTGACACTGGAATTCGGCGGTGTCTACCAGGTCGCCAGAGTCTATATCAACGGGGATTTTGTGACGTCGAGCCTCCACGGATACGGAGGATTCGATGCAAAAATAGACAAGTATCTCGTCTTCGGCCAGACAAATGAAGTCAGGGTCGTGGTCAATAACCCGGCTCCGAACAGCCGCTGGTATTCCGGCAGCGGGATCTACAGGGGCGTGAACCTGATCGTAGGCGGACCGGTCCATATCGCAAAGGACGGCATCCGGATCACGACAAAAGAAGCTTCTGAAGAGATCTCGGTCGTCGAGGTCGAGACAAAGATCTGCAACCTGACCCGCGGGCTGCATCACCTGACCCTGAAGACCAGGTTCTGCGAGGCTGGAACGGATACCGTCGCGGCAGAGGACAGTGTCGTTCTGAGCATTTACTCTGAAGAGACGGAGACCATGCGCCAGAACATTGATATCGCCGGCGCAAAGCTCTGGGACTGCGAGGATCCGAACCTTTACGACGTCTATGTCGAGCTGTATGAGGGCGGGGAGAAAATAGATGATGAAGTGATCCGCACGGGAATTCGCATTCTTGCCCTGGACGGAAAACGCGGCCTTCGCCTGAACGGAAAGCAGGTCAAACAGAGAGGGACCTGCATTCATCACGACAACGGGATCATCGGCGCGGCTACTTTTGCGGCGGCTGAGGATAAGAGGGCAAGGGAGATCCGGGCAGCCGGTTTTAATGCGATCCGCAGCGCGCATCATCCGATGAGTATGGAAATGCTGAACGCTTGCGACAAATACGGGATCCTGGTCATGGACGAGCTCTCCGATATGTGGAACGAGCAGAAGAACAGGAATGACTTTTCGCTGTATTTTGACCGCTGCTGGGAAGAAGAGGTGGAGAAGATGGTGGCCAAAGACTACAACCATCCCTGCGTTATCCTCTACTCCTCCGGCAACGAGATCCTGGATCTGGGCAGAAAGACAGGCGGCAGGCTCAACCGAAGGATCTGCAACAAATTCCACGCGCTGGACAGCACGCGCTATACTACGACGGCATGCAACGGCCTGATCGGCGCCTCGGTCAGCGGCGTTATGCCTATGATCATCGGTGATATCCTGCAGCAGCGCGGGATCGACCCTTCCGCTCTTATGGGCGGCGGAAATGCTGCTGAGAGCGCGGACACAGGCGTCGGCGCGGCAAATATGATGATGGGACTGATGAACGACGATGCTTTCTGTGCCCATCCGCTGATGACGCAGGCTCTGGAGGAAGCGGCGCAGGCATCCGACGTCGCGGGATTCAACTATCTGACAGGAAGGCATGTCCTGGAAGGGACGCTGCATCCGAACAAGCCGGTCCTCGGAACAGAGACCTATCCGGCAGACATCGTAAGGCTCTGGCGGATCGTCGAGGAGAATGACCATGTGCTCGGCGATTACACATGGACCGGATACGATTACCTCGGGGAAGCCGGGTGCGGTATTTTCTACTATGACGGCACAGTGAATTTCTCCTCCCATTTCCCGGACCGCATTGCTTACTGCGGAGATATCAATATCCTGGGATACCGCAGGCCGATCAGCTATCTGCGCGAGATCGTCTTCGGGGAGAGAAGGGATCCGTACATCGGCGTGATCCGCGTGAACCGCTACGGTCTTGAGCACAGCCAGACGGCATGGATGTTCAAGGACAACGTCTCCAGCTGGACATGGCCCGGATACGAGGGCAGGAAGACGGAAGTGGACATCTATTCTCCGGATGAAGAGGTAGAGCTGTTCCTGAACGGCAAGTCCTTAGGCAGGAGACCCTGCGGCAGGGACAACGGATTTACAGCGACCTACGAAGTGGCCTATGAACCCGGCGAGCTGACAGCTGTCGGCTACCAGGATGGTAAGGAGACCGGAAAATATACACTGAAGACTGCCGGCAGTGAGGTGATCCTGAATGCCGCGGCGGACAGAAACGTGATCGATGCCGGATGCGGCGACCTCGCGTTCGTGACGCTCAGGCTGACAGACGCCGCGGGAATCGAGAATCTTTTTGCGGAGAAAACAGTCACGGTCACTATCGATGGACCGGGCGTCCTGCAGGGATTCGGCAGCGCGCAGCCGCAGCCCGTCAGAAGCTATGACGATCCGACGTGGGAGACCTATGACGGCGAAGTGATGGCAGCCGTAAGGTCCACTGACGAAGCAGGCACCATTACGGTGCGGTTCCATGCAGAAGGCTGCGAGGATGCCGTCGTCGTGATCGAGAGCAGATAAAGTGACTCACTCCGTGGAGGATAGTGTGAAAAATGTGCCGATGCACATTTTTCATCACCAAATTTGAGCCACAAGCGTCTCAAATTCCGATTCAGGAGAATTCGCCTCCGCGAAATTCTCCTGCGGAATGCCTTCGCTGACGCTTCGGCATGGAGAATACTATGAAACAGCTGGTCACAAGATGGGGCAAAGAGATCGATCCCGGGCATGTCCGGGAGGAGTATCCGCGCCCGATGATGGTGCGCGGGAACTGGGAGAGCCTGAACGGCTGGTGGGAGTACGCCTTTACGGCGGCACAGCCAGAGCAGGATCCGGAAGCAGGTCCCCAAAAGTGGGATGGGAAGATCCTCGTTCCGTTTTCACCGGAGAGCGCGCTTTCCGGAGTGGGAAGACAGCTGCAGCCGTCCGAGTATCTGTGGTATAAAAGGACCTTTCAGAGTTCGCCCACGGAGCTTTGCGGCCATCGTCTGCTGCTTCATTTCGATGCGGTGGATCAGGAGTGTGTGGTCTGTGTCAACGGCAGGGAAGTAATCAGCCATGTCGGCGGATACCTTCCGTTCTGTGCGGATATAACGCAGGCTGTGGCAGATGCAGGGGCAGAAGGACAGAGAAATAATACGATCCTTGTGAGAGTCCGGGATTACTCCGACACCTCCTGCCACGCACGGGGAAAACAGAAGCTGGAGAGGGGCGGTATGTTTTATACCGCGGTGAGCGGCATCTGGAAGAACGTCTGGCTGGAATTTGTTCCGGAGCTTTATGTCACCGGCTTGTCAGTGGTTTCAGATATCGACAGGAAGCTGATCAGGATGCGGATAGATACCAATAGTGAGGATCTGGATCAGCCTTCTGGATCTGTAAAGGCAGTTCTCAGGGTCTATCGCCCGAAGATCTATACGGAGGATCCGGAGCTACAATTTCCGGCACAGGATCCGCTCCTGGAGCAGGAGATCCAGACGGACACGGATCTGGAGATACCGATTCCTGAGATCAGGCTCTGGAACTGTGGGGAACCCTGGCTGTATCAATATTCGGTGAGCCTTATAAATAAATCCGAAAATGTGCAGGAGGACGGGGATTCTGTGCGGAGCTATTTTGCAATGCGGCAGTTCAGCCTAGAATCCCGGGAGGAAGAAGACCTGCCGGGCAGCGGCAGAATTTTACCCCGTATCTGCCTGAATCATGAAGTCCTCTTCCAGAAAGGCGTTCTTGACCAGGGGTACTGGCCGGAGAGCATCCTGACGCCGCCCTCGGACGGCGCGATCCTCTTTGACCTCACCGAGATGAAGAAGACCGGCTTCAATATGGTGCGCAAGCACATCAAGATCGAAGAGGAGCGGTGGTATTTCCACTGCGACAGGCTGGGGCTCATCGTCTGGCAGGATATGGTCAACGGCGGCGGGTCGCTCCATTCCTGGTACGTGACTTACCTCGCAACGGCCTTATCGGTCCTTCGGATCCGGCAGAATGACCGGAATTACCGCCTCTTTGCAAGAGAAGACAAAGAGGGGCGGGACGAATTCGTCAGGGAGATGCTGGAGACGATCCGGCTGCTGAAAAACCATCCCAGCATCAGCACCTGGGTGATCTTCAACGAGGGCTGGGGGCAGTTCCACACAAACGAGCTCACGGAGCTGGCGCGGCAGGCGGACCCGACGAGGCTGATCGATCAGGCCAGCGGCTGGTTTGACCAGGGCGGAGGGGATCTCTGCAGCGTGCATAACTATTTCATGAAGCTGACTGTCCGCCCTGAACGCGTCCGGGCAAACGTGCTCTCGGAATTCGGCGGAAAGGCGTTTCTGATCCCGGAACACAGCTGTATGGAAAAGCTGTACGGTTACGGAACCATGCGGGATCTGCAGCAGCTAAATGCGGCCTACAAAGAACTGGATGAGGAAATGAGCGCCCTGATCCCGCAGGGACTGTGCGCCAGTGTTTACACCCAGTGGACGGACATTGAGGACGAGGTCAACGGGATCTACACCTATGACAGGGAGATCCGGAAGATCCGGGAGCAGGCGGCCAGCTGACGAAGCAAGGCAAAAGACTAAAGAGTAAAAGAAGCGACCCACCCGGCCGGAGCGGCTGAAGAAGAGAATTTCAGGACAAAAACATGAACATCCTTCTATTCAGGAAAAAAAACAATTGATAAAATAGTATTTGTATGAAAAGGAACACGGCATAGAACATCCGGGTTCGTTAATAGGGACAGGGCATGAAAATATGCCTTCAGTCTGAAAATAAAGGAGGGATCAATTTTGGCAACAGATGTGAAAAAACTTGTAGCAGAGATGACCCTGGAAGAGAAGGCCAGCCTTCTTGGCGGCGCTGACTTCTGGCATACCAAGGCGGTGGAGAGACTCGGCATCCCGCAGTTCATGATGTCCGACGGCCCTCACGGACTGCGCAAACAGGACGGCGATGCGGATCACCTCGGCGTCAACGACAGTATCGTGGCAGTATGCTGGCCGGCAGCCTGCGCTACCGCTTCCAGCTTCGATAAGGAGCTCATTGAGAAGATGGGTGAGAGCATCGGCGACGAGTGCCAGGCGGAGAACCTGTCTATCGTCTTAGGACCCGCTGTCAATATCAAGAGAAGCCCGCTGTGCGGCAGAAACTTTGAGTATTTTTCAGAGGATCCGTACCTTGCAGGCGAGATGGCAGCTGCCTATATCAACGGCGTCCAGTCCAGGCATATCGGCACGAGCATCAAGCATTTTGCCCTGAATGACCAGGAATTCTACCGCATGAGCAACGACTCTGTGGCGGATGAGAGGACCATGAGGGAGATCTATTTCCCTGCATTCGAGACAGCAGTCAAAAAGGCTCAGCCCAAGACTGTCATGTGTTCTTACAACAAGATCAACGGAACCTATGCTTCCGATAACGAGTGGCTGCTGACCAAGGTCTTAAGAGATGATTGGGGCTTTGAGGGCTTCGTTATGACCGACTGGGGCGCAGTCAGCGACAGAGTCCAGGGCGTTCGCGCAGGCCTTGAGCTC
>JAFTFD010000166.1 GCA_017449745.1 Lachnospiraceae bacterium | reverse complement strand
GTCCATAGCATTTAGCTTTTCTGTCTGATTATGCCCAAGGGTGATTCCCATCTCTGTCAGGACACTGTATACGATCTGATGGACGCCCAGTCTGAATTGTACAAGACTTCTCCTGTCCGGACGGACGCGCATCTGCTCCTGCAGTTCACTCCGGATACGACGCTGTATCTCCTGCTGCGGCCTGCCTTTCAGCACCATTTCTCTGATTTCACGCACAAAATCAGCGCTTATATTTTCCGGCGCCTCTTCAGGATTTGTTCCGTACTGCAGATCTTCCAGCCGCAGCACGGTGTCTCTGCGCATCACATTATTCCCGTCAAACTCTGCGATCCGGCTGTGGATATTTCCCAGATCAACAGCTTTGCAATCCTCCGGATACAAATAAACCGTGGGTACAGCCCCGAATTCTTCGCTGCAATGATGGCAGAGAAATTGTGACCTGCTCACCAGGCTGCTGCGATCATCCTTTTCCCTAAGAAGGATATATACATACACTCTCTCCGATCCCCTTAGAATAACAACCCCTGCATTCTCATTGTTCCCGAGATAGTGCGTCGCGGCTATTTCCCGCACTGCCTGCTCAGCAGCTTCATATTCCCGGTGATGAAACGGAGCCGCATACAGAGAGAATACTGCACAAATAACCGTAAAAAGCGTATCTGCCGATACAGGGTGCGGAAGCTTCATTCCCTTCTCCGTAACTGCATTTTCTTCCATTGTTTCAGCACCGGTCAGCAAATCATGAAAAAACTGCTTCTCCACGGCAGTTGAATTATTTACATATCTCTCCCCCATATCCTGAAGCCTTGCCCTGCCGAGGGCATCCCTGATCGTCTCCGTACATTTTCCGATTGCTTTCTCCACTTCATCGAGGTCAGTACCTTTACAGATATAATCAAAGCTTCCGAGCCTCATGGCCTTCTGCGCGTAAGAAAATTCGGCATAATTTGTCAGAAAGATCACCTGCACATCCATCTGCTGGTCTCGGATCCATTCCATCAGCCCGAGCCCCGACAACCCGGGCATCTGAATATCGCACAGCATCAAATCGATCTGCCGGTCTGACAGTATCTTTTTTGCACTCTGTGCGTCATAAGCTGTATATTTCTCTGAGATCCCGTACTGGTCCCATGGAATCGTCCTGAGAATACGTTCAACTGTTGTTCTGTCGTCATCAACAATACAGATATTCATTTTTACCTCTTGTCTTAATGCGGACCGCTTTGGCGCATGCCATTATTCATCTGTTCACTGCACAGGTAAACCGATTTCCACAACTGCTCCGCCGGCTTCGGCATTTGAAAACCTTAGTTCAAATGCTTCACCATATTCCAGTTCCAGAATGCGATACATGTTTTTAATGCCGATGTGCCTGGTGTCATCTTCACTGAGAGATGTCATACTGTTGAGCTCCCGGAGTCTGTCTTCCGTAAATCCCCTTCCGTTATCCCGGATCTTCATGCGAAGCCGGGCATCTGTTATGGAAGCATCGAAATAAATATCTGTATATCCTCCTTCCGGTGCCCCATGTTTTATAGTATTTTCAACAAAAGTGTAGACAGAAAACGGCGTGATTCTGCACTGCAGCGCTTCCTCATCCGCCATACGGTACAGGAAAATGCTATGGTCAGCCCGGATATTCTGCATCCCGATATAATTGTCAACGAACCATAGTTCCTCCTCAAGCCGTATCTTATGAAATCCGTTCCCCATCATATAGCGCATATGCGTAGAAAACCGGTCGATATACTGCTGCAGCTTCTCTTTTTCATCCAGCGCTGCCAGGTTGGAGATCGTCGTCAGGGAGTTAAGAAACGTATGCGGATGGATCTTTGTCTGCAGCATGGACAGCTGTGCCTTCTGGCGCTTCTGCTCTTCTTCCCGGATTCGCTGTCCGCTTAAGATCAGGTCATCCGCCATTTTATTGAAGCTCTGCTGCATCTGGGAAAATTCCTTTAACGGTTCGTTTCCGTTCATACGGTACTGAAGATCAGAAGCGGCAAACCGCTGCAGCGCCAACGTCATATCCTGCACCGGTCGGACATACCACTTGCGGATCTGGTAATAAAAAAGAGGCAGCAGCAGAACAGACAGAACAGAAATAATCTGAATGATCAGAACCATGCGGTCCATCCTGCCTGAAATGACGCTGCGGTCCAAAGCCGCACGCAGCACCACGGTCTCAGAGATCGGAACATCTATATACAGAATGCTTTCCTCATTTCCGCTGCCGGCTTCTTTTTCCTGCTGCAGATGTGGACCTTCTGCTTTTCCCTTTTGCATAGTTTCCGTGAGCCTCTGCTCTCCTGTGATCAGGCCATATGTAACATCTTCCCCCGTATTCATTCTTTTGAGGAGTTCCCGCTCATTGGCGTATACGCCATACATGGCGCTCCCAATCATCATCTCATAAGCTAAATATACCTGTTTTTCCGAACGAATTATGTTCCACCTTGCAGTGCTGTCATGCTCCCGGGTGTACGCAGATGCATGCTCTGACAGAAATTCCTGCTCTGCTGCAGGAACCGTCTCTGACTTTCTTGCATCGATAATATTTCCTCTCTTTGATACAGAAACCGCATAATCTATATGACTGATCATATTGGAGGCATGTTTAAGATACCTGTACAGTCCCGCCCGGTTCATCACATCATCGGAATCCACGTTGTAGTCCGTATTGTTGAGATACGTGAATCTGATGAATTCTTCCATGGAATTCAGATCTTCTCTTAAGACAGCCGCATTATATTCCACCTCCTTCGTCTGCTCCTGCGCAATGCTCTCGAGCGCTTCACGCCGGATATACAATGCTGCGGCATTCGTCAGCAGCAATAGCGGAATCATGACCATCAGAATGATCGACAGCAGTTTTCTTTGTACTGTATCGCGCATCAATTCTCCTCCCACAGCCAGGAATTCCTGCCAGAAAAGGTATGCTGTAATCCGGCAGTTCCATCCGGAACATTCCCACATTCTTCCTGATAATGTGTTTTGCAGTAACAGTTCACGTTCGATGAACGCGAACTGTTACTGGCGGCTGGCAATAGAGTTTTTCGGGTTACCTGAACAATTACGTTTTGCTTTCATACATTACATTTTGTTCTTTATGATAGCGTCTTATAATATGCTCTGTCAAAAGGCTCCACACTTCCTGTTTCCATCAATTCTTCGGTCTTTCGATCGATCCGTATCGTCCTGAGGGTTTCCGGAGCAACTCCTTTCTCCACCCAATTTATCAGGGCAGTCATTCCTTCAGACTCCGGTATTCCCGGTCCGTTCCCCCAGCAATTTCCATGATTATCCCCTGGTGTTATGTACAGACGACAGAACCTGTCAGCCTTTTCTTTCCCGTAATGCGCTATCATTTTTTCATAGTAATGGATCGTATCTTCAACAGGGATCAGCGGATCATCTGTACCATGATCAATGATCAGTTTCCCGCCCCTTTCGATAAATTCATCCAGGTCAACGCTGTCCCCGGCGCAGTCACGGAATCGCTCTTCGGCCACATCAACAGTTTTTCGAACCCATCAATATCAATATCGGAAAAATCCGCTTTGCTGTCTCCTTTTATCCATCTTGCAAAAGTGGTCCCAAGCGAGAATGCTCTGACCTTCCTGTTTGAGAACAGGGGATAATAATATGTTCCGATCGGGATCCCCTTCTGCCAGTTGACTGACCCTGGATACTGCATGTACCACAGTCTGGTTCCGTCTTTGCGGTGCGGTCCCGCCCAGATCTCATTCATGACATGTGCATCCTTTTCAGTGATCCCTCCCTTTTTACATTTTTCCCCGACCAATGTACACGCATCGAAAGACGGCCGTCCATACAGACTATAAAAAGTTTTATCTCCTCCGTATGCCTCGCGCACTTTCTTTGCAAAAAAACGGTTCTTCTCCGCGGTCAGAAAGTGATGATATTCATTCATGACTGCTGTCGGCCACAGTCCGCCCAAGAGAAACCTGTTCCAGTAGATCGCAGGACATGCCGCCCATATACCGTCATAATCCTCCGGGTAGTTCTGCATCTCCATCAGACTCTGCCGCCCTCGCAGCACCGGCCGATCTCTCCGACGATATAAGCGCGGCGCTCCCACTTGGTCGTGCGCCATCCGGCCTGCTCCGCCTTTTTCATTTCCTTTCTGTTTCTTCCCGACATAATGGCCTCCCTGCTGATTCCGATATTTTGACGGCTTTTCTATTCTTCCGGTATTTCGGTTCTCCCGGGTTTATACTCTGAATCCTCTTGACTTTCTACCTTCCAGGTGTTACGTTTGTTACTGTTACAAATGTATCACTTTGATCGTTTCAGGACAAGCAGACCTGGCAGAATCCGCATTAACTGTTACAAATCAGCGATGAATGTATCATGTCTCTGTCTTTTCAGCCCCCTGTGCTCCGGAGAGCAGCGATTACAAACAAGTGGAGAATATAGTATCATATGACAAGAACAAATGAAGCGCACACTCTCGTACTGGAGAGCCTGACAGAAGCATTGCTGCAGCTGATGGAACATAAGCCTCTGCGTGAGATCAGCATCTCGGAATTATGCCAGAAAGCCGGCGTCAGCCGCGTGAGTTTTTACCGGAACTATTCCTCGATGGACGATATTCTCATACAGCAGCTGAATCGCTGTACCGATGCATGGTGGGGCACTTTCTCTCAAAAAGAGCCTGATGATTTTTTCCGGGAATTCTGGTCCTCCCTCCTCGGGGAATACCGCAAAAACGAGCGTCTGATCCGGCTTTTATACAAAAACGATCTCAGCTATATCCTGATGGAGCATATTCGGGAGTGCGTCTGCAATTCAGGAACCGGAGAAGAACTGGATTCCTACGTGCGCTCTGCTTTGGCAGGGGCGCTCTTCGGGCTGGTCAATGAATGGATCAAAAGGGGAATGGGATCTTTTCCGGATAATTTCCGATTAACAGGCACAGAGCAGGGACAGCAGCTCGGCCTTGTTTTTTATTGAAAAGGGGGATCATCATGAAAACAACCTTTACTTTTCCTTCAAAAGACGGAAAAACAAGTATTTACGCCGTGAAATGGGTGCCGGAAGACGGAAGTTTTGACGCGATTCTTCAGCTGACGCACGGCATGGTGGAGTTCATCGAGCGCTATACGCCTTTTGCAGAGTATTTGATCAAGCACCGCTTTATGGTCGTTGGCCACGATCATCTCGGACATGGCAATTCCGTACTCTCCAAAGACGACTGGGGATATTTTGCTCCCGGCGACCCGAGCGCCCTGCTCGTGGAAGATATGCATCAGCTGCGCGAGATGATTCAGAAGGAAAATCCCGGCGTCCCTTATTTTATGCTGGGACACAGCATGGGCTCCTATCTTCTCCGGCGCTATCTGTCCGTCCATGGAGAGGGACTAACTGGTGCCATCATTATGGGAACCGGGTTTGTCGATCCCGGTACAGCAGCCATGGGCGCAAAGGTCTCCTCCGCGCTTGCCCTTCTGCGGGGCTGGAAGCATCGTTCCAGATTTGTCTCCTCTCTGGCATTCGGCAAATCCTATGAGAAGTATGACATGACAGGAAAAGATCCCGCACGCAGCTGGCTCACAAAGGATCAGGAGATCGTCAAATGGTATTACAATGAGCCGCGCTGCACCTATCTGTTCACTCTCAACGGATACAAAGGGCTCTTTGATACTGTTTCGTACACCTGCAGGCAGGAGAATGTAGATAAAATACCGAAAGATCTGCCCGTCCACATCGTATCCGGCAGCGAGGATCCGGTAGGCGATGCAGGAGCCGGCGTAAAGAAGGTTTATGAAATGTTCCAGGCTTCCGGCATCAGGGACGTGACCATGAAGCTGTACCAGGGCGATATGCATGAGATTCTCAACGAGCTGGACAAAGAAGTGGTATTTTCCGATCTGCTGCAGTGGATGCAGCAAAGGATCTGATCAGAAAAGAGGCAGGGGGATAGTCCCCTGCCTCTTTTCTGCAGTCGGCAAATTATGCTTTCACAAAGCGAGACAGGGGCCAGAACCCCTGTCTCGCTATATTAGTTTATATGACAGCTGCCGGATTATCTGACAGCAACCGGAACTGCCTTGGAAACTGTCTTGCCTTCATAGGTCACGGACGCTGTGATCAGCGCTGTTCCGGAAGCGAGCGCAGTCACGCCTCCATTCTCGTCGACGGAAGCCACTGCAGGATCCGAGCTGGTGAATACAGGGCGGTTGCACTGCATGCACAGGTGTCTCGTATTCTCGAGTGTAGCGGAGACCTTCAGCTGGCTCTTCTCGCCCACATTCATGCAATACTTGTCCGCAAGAACATAGACATAAGCAAGCTGCGCATCCCATGTGCCGCTGATGGAAACTTCCGTGCACTCGCGGATGTCCGCGCTGCTCGCGCCGATCTCGATCTTGTAGGTGCCGGGTTCTACGACAAATTCTTTCTTTAAGTTGCTCCAGAAGGAAATGTCGCTGACCGGGATCGTGATCTCGACGGTCCTGGTCTGGCCCGCAGGAATGAGCTCCTTAGCCCAGCCTTTGAGCTGGCGGATCGGCTTGTTGTCTCTCTGTTTGCCGGTCAGGATCTTGCTGACATAGAGCTGTACGATCTCCTTGCCGTCTACCTTGCTGTTGTTGGTCACGTCGACGCATACCGTCAGGCAATCATTTGCATCCAGAGCTTCTTTATTGACTCTTAAGTTGCTGTAACTGAAATCGGAATAGGACAGTCCGTGTCCGAACGGGAAGAGGACTTCCTTGTCCATGTACATATAGGTCCTTGCCTGCTTGCTGACGGAGTCCTGAGGCTTGATCGCATAGTCGTTCAGCGCCGGAAGGTCCTTGACATCCTTGTACCATGTTGCGGAGAGCTTGGCATTCGGATTGACCTTGCCAAACAGGACGTTGGCGATGGCAGTGCCCTGTGCCTGGCCTGCAAAGTGCGCATTGACGATCGTATGTGCTTTCCCGAAAAACTCGCCTGTCACTGCGCCAAGCGCTGTGATCACGACGACGGTGTTATCATTGACTTCCAGAAGCTTCTGGATCTTTTCGTCCTGCCCGTAAGGAAGTGCAAGCTCATTGCGGTCATGCTCCTCGCTGGCGTTGGACGCATCTGTTCCAGCGATTACGATGACCAGATCTGCCTCCTTGGCAGCTGCGAGTGCCTTTGCGAACAGCGGCTCCTCGTCTGCCTGGAAATCAGGATCCTCGACAGTCCACCGCTTCGGGGGCTGCTCTCCGCCTGCGCCGAAAGCTGCCATCAGTCCTGCCATAGGATCGTCCAAGCCGGGGTTGATATCGATCATCAGATCCGCCGGATCGAATCCCGGAAGCGCATCCATGATGCCTCCCTTGCCGAATTCTTCACCTGTGCACCAGCCTTTCTCATAGCTGACTTCGATATCCGCATCCTTCACTTCATTCCGGATACCGTCCAGTGCCATGATATTGACGAGCGTATCAACGATCGGCGTCTGCCCTGCGCTATAGCCGCCGAGCTGACGATACAGCGCATTCGGGCCGACTACCAGGATCTTCTTATATGCCTTCTTGTCGATCGGGAGAAGCTTTTTGTCGTTCTTGAGCAGAACAATGGTATCATTTGCCATATCGACAGACAGGGCTGCCATCGCTTCGCTTGCAACGCACTCGCTGCCGATCTTATTATAGGCAACCTTTGCGGGGTCATCAAACAGACCGAGACGGAATCTTGTCACCAGGGCGCGGATGATCGCGCGGTCGATCACATCCTCGCTGATCAGCCCCTGCTCTACCGCATTCATCAGTGCCTTCTTGTGCTCAGAGCCGCAGCTGATATCTGTACCCGCGATCAGGGACATGGCAGAAGCCTCTTCCATGTTCTTCGCGTAATAGTGTCCGAGCTTGGTGGCTGCAGAGAACATAGGGTTGAAATACATGTCTGCGACCGCACCGCAGTCAGAGACGACCACGCCGTCAAATCCCCATTCCTCACGCAGGAGCGTTGTCAGCAGCATATCATTTCCGGAAGCCGGCACGCCATTAATGCGGTTGTAGGAGGTCATGATGGACTGTGCGCCGCCCTCGCGGATCGCATACTGGAACTGCTTGGTGTAATACTCGCGCAGGGTCGCTTCATCCACGTTGGAGGATCCTGTGTGACGGTTATTCTCACTGCTGTTAAGGGCATAGTGCTTAGGCGTTGCGACTGCTTTCAGATACGGAGTTCCGTCGCCCTCACCCTGCAGGCCCTGGATATAACTGGCTGCCATCTTGCCTGCGAGCACCGGATCTTCGCCGAAGTTCTCATCGCTTCTTCCGTTTCTGGGATCGCGGGCCAGGTTAATGGTGGGGCACCACATGTGCAGCTCGACGTCGTTGAGATTGTGATGTGCGCGGATCTCATCGGAAATAGCCGTTGTAACTTCCTTGATCTTCTCCCTGTCCCAGGACTGGCTCATAGCCAGGCATACGGGATAGCTGGTCACGTCCATAGGCTTTACTTCAAACGGACCGAAAAATCCGTGGGAAGCCTCTGACCAGTAATCATAGCGGGGCAGCCCCAGTCTCGGGATCGCGGAGGCGTTGTTGCCGACCTGCATGATCTTCTCTTCCAGTGTCATCCTGGAGACCAGGTCTGCTGCGCGTTCTTCAAAGCTGTAAGATTCGTCCTTGTAGATGTCCATTTTTTCTCCTCTCAAATATTATGATACCAGGGTCAAAAAGTAAAATGATGACGGATTGCTCCGCTGCAAAGCAGCTCCCGCAATCCTGCCCGAACATTCACAATCCGCAAATTTGCCTATAAGTACAAGCAAATTGCTCCTTGCTCATGTCGGGCGGTCAAAAGATAGAAAAGCCTGCTCATGCGAGCATGGCATGCTTTTCTGCCTTTTGACCTTAGCATCAAATTATTTTGCGTGCTCCGCATCCCAGTCTGCGTTTGCCTTTTCGACGTTCAGCTGTGTCAGGAGAACGAGGATGATCGCGCAGACGATCAGCGGGAAGAACAGATACATGAAGTTCAGCATATTGATGCAGGACTGAGGCTGCGTTGCTGCGTTCGGGATATAGCCGCCGGCGCTGAGCATCAGGCCGGAGAGAGCTGTTCCGATGCCGCCGCCTACCTTGATGCCGACGGAAGAAGCGGAGAACATGGCACCCTCAACGTGAACACCCTTTGTCATATATGTGTAATCTGTCGTGGAAGAGATCAGTGCGTTCATATCGCCGGTCAGCGGTGCTGTGCCAAGGCCCGCCAGGAAAGAGAACGCCAGCATCATGGGAACATTGAGCTTCAGGCCTGCGAAAATGAACAGGACACGGAATACCAGCGCCCAGATATAGCCTGCGATATTCGTCTTGTACATACCGAATTTCTGGACCAGGAACGGTGTTGCGATAAGGCCCAGGACCATCGGGAACATGCCCATCATGGAGAAGGTGCCGAGCAGGCTCGGATCTTTGAGAATATAGGTCATGTAGTAAATACCGATGCCGGCAAAACCTGTCTGCAGGTAGATACCGATATAGGTCAGAACGATCACGATAAAATATTTATTTGAAAACAGGATCTTCAGGGCCTGCAGAATGCTGATCTCATCCTTGGGACCGGCAAGGCTCTGGTTCTCGCCTTCCTCGGGCGGAAGCTCTCTGACGGACATAACGGAGATCGTATTGACGATCAGGCCGATCAGGGCGTAGATGATCGCAACTGTTCTCCAGCCTGTCGCTCCGCCGCCAAAGCTGTTGACGAGATTAACCGTGATGGAAGCGACAACGATATTCGTCGTCAGGGAGAACATGAAGCGGATCGTACCGACCTGCACGCGCTCATTGTTGTTGCGCGTGATCAGAGATGTCAGCGCGGCATAAGCAATGTTGTTCGCTGTATAGAAGATCGCGTTCAGCATCGTGTAAGCGATGAAGAAATATGCGTACTGTGCCTTCTGTCCCCAGCTCATCGGGATCATAAAGCAGGCTGCCAGGAAAACAGAGTTTCCGATCTGGGAGTACAGCATCCAGGGACGCGCTTTTCCCATCTTGGAGTGAGTCTTGTCCATCAGGTTTCCGAAAATGATATCCGTGAAACCGTCAAAGAATTTTGATGCCATGATCAGCGTACCGATCACGCCGGAGTTAAGTCCGACCGTATCTGTCAGATAGATCATGACGAAGGAGGTGAGCAGGCCATAGACCATATTTGCTGCCAGGTCTCCTGATCCGTATCCCACCTTGTTATACCATTTCAGATAAGTTTTCTCTTTCGGCTTTGCCGCTGCTGTTTTAGCCATGTTGTCCCCCTTTCGTTATAACAGGCTTTCACCAATTAAGATCTCCAGCTTTGTTTTTTCCCAGGCTGGCTCCGGGTAGTTACCAAATGCAATCGCCTCGTACAGGATCTGAAGGGACCTTGCCCCCTGCCTCTCCGGCTCCTGGCAGATCGTGGCTGTGATCACTTCGTCCCGCAGCATCTGCTTCTGCCTTTCATCGACCAGGTCATTTGTGATCACGCACAGCCGCTGTCCCCGCTCACTGGCTTTCTTCTGCAGTCTCTCGCAGATGCTGTAGTTGCCCGGATTTGCTATATATACGGCATTGATATCAGGATGACGGTCCATCTCCTTCTCAGCCATATCCGCCACATCTATGAGCGCCTGAAGATCCGGTGCAAAAACATATCCCCGGATTTCCATTCCCGGGTGCCTTAACTCCATTTCTTCGCGGAATCCCTTGATCCTGAGCGTCGAGCTCGCCACGCTTCCGTCGTCGTACGTAACAATGAGCACCTTGCCCTGTCCGCCCGTCACCTTGGAAGCCAGGCCGCAGGCGATCCTGCCGGAATGTTCGTAGTCGCAGCCTACAAATCCGATCCTGTTCCAGTAGCTCGTGGATTCCTCATCTATGTTGTAATAGACGACCGGTTTTGAAATCGTATTACCGGATGCATCCCTGCTCTGAATGATCTCATCTATTTTTTTGCCAAACGCCTCATCATGACTGGCATCAGCGAAATATTTCAACATTCCGAGGACGTCCAGTCCCGGAACGGTCCATCCCTGAATATCCGGCCACTCCTTCAAAAGCTTCTGGACAAATAGTTTTAATGTATCCCTATTATCAAGGTCAAAGGTGAAGAACACGACTTCGACGCCGTACTGCTCCAGCTCTTTGGCTTTTTTCTTAGCCGCCTCGAGGACCGGATAGAAAAAAGGTGCGTTTACCGCAGCAAAACCGATAAATCCCAGCCGGATCTTCTTTTTATGAGCGGCCAGCGCCATACCCGCCGCGCTCGGCTCGTATCCCATCTCTTCCGCGAGGGAGAGGATCAGTTTCTGCGTATCAGGAGCGACCCTTCCGCGTCCGTGCAGGACCCTGTCCACCGTCCCCCTGGAGACGCCTGCTTTTTCTGCTATATCTTTGATGCTGACCATATTCACCTGCCTGTTTCGCTGAAACACTCGCCGGGAATTGATTAGCGTGCCCTCAGTTATATCTGATCTTTCTATGTGTCTCTGAAATTCAAATCGTTTTGCATTTGAATGAGTTTCGTGTGCACGATCGCGCGCGCGTGCTCGAGCACGCACTCATTATAAACACGCCTGATGCGCCCTGTCAACAGGTTTCTCTGCTGCTGAGCCGGGCGGCCTGCATAATACTGCATAGCACTCGAAAATATCTCTTTGTTTCCTAATTTGGAAATATCCTGGCTTTGTGTACTTGCCGCTGTGTTACCGAAAGGATTATGATAGGCGTGTTCCATTGCAATGCTGCAATTTTCGCGCGCAATTACATCACAGGCTCTGGTGCAGGGCGCAGCCTTGCCGGATTATTTGACACAGGGAAAATATGAAAACAGATCTGGTTTTAGAAGACGGTATCCTCTACAGGAATGACGGGAGCGGATGCCGCACAGTATTTGACTTTAACAGCGAGTATCAGGACTACTATAAGCCCTGCCGGTTCACCGCCCTGTCCTCAGAAGGCGGCCAGTTTCTGCTGGCCGGCGTGGATGAGGAAGGACAGCCGCACCTTTTTCTCTCCCTGATGGGTTCTGTCTGGGAAGAGCGTCCCCTGCTCTCCCAGAATCCTCTTACCATGTACCGTGCCCTGCACGGAGAGATCTTCCGGATCTTATACGAAGAGGAGAATAATCAGTATTATCTGATCTGCAGAAACGGTGAGATGGCAGTTATGCCGGACTGCCCGAAATGTATGCGGATCTTTCCCTCTGCGGGAGGACCCTCCTCTGACGGGGACAAAGCTCCAGGTGTGACACCTGAGCTCGAGGACGCTGTCTTAACGCCTGATTCCGCCATTCTCCTGACCTGGAAAAACGGCGGGCAGCAGCGGCTTCCTCTTGAGAGCCTGCGCCAGTTCCGGGTCTCTGTCAGTTTTGCAGCAAGGCTCCTGCAGCAGGGAGCACAGCTGATCGATGTACGGGAACAATCAGATCACGAGAATGAACAAACGTCTGGTCCGGTCTCTTCTCTGTACAAAACCGCGGTCTCCATTCCTCTCTCTGAACTTGATGAATATCTCAAAACGCAGAGCTCCGGCATCTGCATGATCTTCCTATGCCGAACCGGGCGCCTTGCGGATGAAGCCGCTGAGTATGCGCGCGCGCATGGTTTCCACAAAGCCTTCTCCATAGGCGGCACAGAAGGCTGGGCGCACGTAGAATGAGTCACCGGATGCGTCCCGGTGACTCACTTTTTCTTACTCTACTACGATCTTCGCTCTGGCTAAATTATAAAAAAACAAGCCTTTTTCTGACAGGCACAGATTAAAGAGCAGGGATAATTATTCGCTTTTCTTAATACGGAATTCTGTCGGTGTCCTTCCTGTTTTTTCCCGGAAGACGCGGGTAAAATAATTGCGGAAGCTGAACTGCAGCAGGTCGCTGATCTCCTATTTTCTCCTGGGAAATGCTCGTATAGAACATCGGGCCCATCAGAGCCAGGAGCTTTGCACCGTTGGTCAGATCCATAACCATTCCCGCTTTAAATCAAAAGAGGAAGTCAGAAATCTTTCTGGCTTCCTCTCCCCCTCTTGCCGCTCTGCGGCGCCCTGAAGCATTCCTGCTGCCCGGCTGCCGCAAATACGTTAAGTATCTCTTATGATCACTTCTTTTCAGCTGCCTGCTTGTCCATCAGGTCCCAGGCACCGAGCATATACATGATGCCCAGAGCTCTGTCATACAAGCCGTAGCCGGGGCGGACGTTGCCCGGTTTTTCATCCCACAGATGGCGTCCGTGATCAGGACGGATATAGCCCTCAAATCCGCAGTCATGGTAAGCGCGGAGGATCTCCAGGATCCCGGTCTCACCGTCGCAGTCTCTGTGGCTTGCCTCGGAGAAGTCGCCGTTCGGGAAGTGCTTGATGTTCCGGATGTGCGCAAACGCGATGCGGTCGCAGTGCTTGCGTACGATGTCTGCCACATTATTGTTCGGATTAGCGTTCAGGCTTCCGGAGCAGAGTGTCAGGCAGTTATACGGATCATCGACCATCTTGAGGAACTTGTCCACGGATTCCTCATCCACCATGAGCCTCGGCAGTCCGAAGATATCCCACGGCGGATCATCCATGTGGATCGCCATCTTGATATCTGTCTCGTGGCAGACCGGCATCAGCTTCTCAAGGAAATATTTGAGATTCTCCCAAAGTTTATCCTTAGTGACATCCTTGTATGCCGCAAAGAGCTCATCCAGCTTGGCCATGCGCTCCGGCTCCCAGCCGGGGAAGGTCAGACCGTGCAGGTTCTCCAGAATATAGTTGGCCATTGCCTTAGGATCATCCTGGATCATTCCCGCCTCATAATAAAGAGCGGTGGAACCATCTCCCACAGGATGGAAGAGATCCGTACGTGTCCAGTCGAAAATAGGCATGAAGTTGTAGCAGATGACCTTGACGCCAAAGGGAGCAAGATTGCGGATCGTCTGAATATAATTCTCAATGTATTTGTCCCTTGTCGGCAGGCCGATCTTGATGTCATCGTGAACGTTCACGGACTCGACAACATCCATGTTGAAGCCATAGGGCTCCAGCTGCTTCTGCACCTCGGCGATCTCTTCGGGTTCCCAGATCTCGCCAGGCATTTTATTGTGAAGCGCCCAGACAATGCTGGTCACTCCGGGAATTTGTTTGATATCGGAAAGGGAGATCTTGTCATTTCCCTCGCCATACCAGCGAAATCCCATCTGCATAGGCATGATTCTACCTCCTTTTGAAGAAAATATCTTTTTATATCATACCAGAATTTTGCCTACATTGTGCATGATTTTTAAATATTTTTTGTGACTATTTGTCACTATTTATAACTATTTATTACTGCTCAGCCAAAAATCTCTCCGCGCCCGTCCTGAAGATCCGCAAAAGGACCCGCCGAGATCCTGTTCCTGAATTTTCCGAAATAGTCTTCCTCGAAAATGATCGGCGTTCCGTCCGGGTTCTCATATTTCTCTTCCGGTTCAAATGCCATGCCAAGCTTTTCCGTGTCGATCCTCTCCCCGAACAGGTCCTCCGGCAGCAGATCGAACAGCTGCGTATCCAGATACCATTTTCCGTCCCGGCAGGCCGCCCTGATCTCAAGCGGCTCCTCCGCGCGGCAGATCCTGGCTCCCTTTTCCAGATCGCAGGGCTGTGCGCCGCCGACATACACATTCCCCTCGGACCATACAGGCAGCGGATTATAGTATCTGTCGCTCGCCTCAGATCCCATGCCGCAGTAACCGTCGAACTGTCTGTCCCACTCTTCGAAAGTCATATACCCATCGTAAGGTTTCGTTCCCACAAGGGCATTGCCGTCATCCCATTCGGAGGGAAAGTCGATCTCGCTGAGCTTTTGCAGGAACGGCCGGACAGGTCTCTGGACGAAGAGATTGTTGTAAAATCGCATATCGCCGTGCAGGATCGTCATAAAGCCTGCGATCTCCGTCCTGTGCGGGACATGGTACGGGGTATATCTCGGCGATATCTTTGTCAATGATCCGTTGTTGACTCCCCGTCCGACACAGGCAAACGCCCCGGCGATCAGGTTGTGTACAACGGCTACTCCCTGCGTCGGAAGCTTAAGCGACCTGTCAGAGAGCAGGATGTTGTTGTCCACCAGGGTCGGGCCATGGGAGACCTCGATAAATATATCCTCGCCTCTGGCAGCGAGCGCTTCAGGACACATCAGATGGTCAAACGGCAGCGTATTGTCATGGAAGAAGTTCTGCGTAACGCGCGTGCCCTGCGCCTGCCAGTCGAGCCAGAGTCCTCTGGTGCAGTTATGGATATGATTGCGGCGGAACACACAGTCGATCGCCGCGTGCATCTTGATCCCGCCGATCTCCGCGCCGGCCAGGTTCTGTCTGTTGTTGATGTGATGGATATGGTTGTCCTCGATCAGGGAGAACACGCCTCCAAGGTGCCCGACGATCCCTGTCTGTCCGCAGTCATGGATGTGGCAGCGCCTGACGATATGGGAGCCGATCCTCTCCTTTGTCCATCCTTCGATCTGTGCCTGGCAGATACAGTCGCGCTCTGTCTGTGTCCCGTCCTTATACTTCCATTTCAGCCACTTGTTGTCATTTTCAGGCTGCAGGTATTTTCCGAGGGAGATGCCGCTGCACTTGGAATTGGAGATCTCGCAGTCCTCAATGATCCAGCCTTTGGACCAGTGCGGGCCTACCATTCCCTCCTGGTAGGCTGTTGGCGGCGCCCACTGCGTCGCTGCCTTCTCGACCGCAAAACCGGAAAGGGTGATGTAACCGATTCCTTCCTCCCTGGGGTAGAAGCAGCTGCTCCGGGCGCTGAATTCCGTCTTTTCCTGATTGGGATCAAGACCGTGGAAGTTTGCGTAGAGAACGGTCTTGTCTCTCTCTTCGTCCTGCTCCGTGTACCAGGTGTAGACAGAGAAATCCGGATCCCAGGACGTCTTTGAGGGCTGAGGGTGCAGTACGCCCTCCAGTTCCGTCACCTCGTACAAAGCTTTATCATTCAGAAATACTTCCCCGGTGTGGGCCTTGAAATAGGCCATAAACCAGTCGCCGCTGACCATCGTCGTATAGGGATTCCTGTCCGTGAAGACCGCATTGTCGATCTCCGTCTTCCAGACGTCTCCCTCGAACTGCGTCCAGCTCTCCACAGGTTCTGCTCCGCTGATCACAGCCTTGAGCGGAACTACGCTCCGGTAAACGATTCTCTGCTCACCGGTTCCCGCATTCCTTGGATCCACCCATTCCCTGTAAATGCCCGGGAAAACGACTACTTCATCCCCCGGCATGGCGACCTGCGCCGCCTCGTTGATCGTCTGAAAAGGAGACTGCTGTGACCCGTCGCCCTTTGCTGCTGCCTTTCTGTCTACGTAATACTTCATATTGCCTCCCGATAACTCTGCATGGCTGATTGTTTATATCTCAACCCACATTTTAGCAACTTATTACTCGCTTTCAAAGTATATGAAAAAAATACCGGATAAGAATCTCAAAAGCGGCAGGGAAAACCCCTGCCGCTTTCGGACATCCTGTCCGGTTACTATTTCAGACTGCAATTTTGCAGATACAGATCTTAGATCAATCAGATTGCGGGCTTGCCCATGTACAGGAGCGTACCGTCTTTTTCCTTGGAAAATCTGGACAGGAACGTATCATAAGCGATCCAGCTCTCGCCGGGATAATTGGCGTGCGTCATTCCTTTTACACACCCGACGGTCAGCATCGGGACACCCTTCGCATTGTTATAAATATAATAGCTGACTTCACCGCAGTTATAGCGGTGCGGCTCTTCTTCCAGTCCGTAAACTCTGATCAGGTTTTTAAGGAACGCTGCTATATCATGCGCCACATGATACTCCATCTCTCCGTTCTCCCTGTCCACACAGAGCCAGTCCTTGTCGCCGAAAAGGAACATATACGGGACGGCGGGATCGATCTTATCCGGGAGACACAGCTCACGCTCAGGGTCAACGATGGCTGACCAGGGGGATACCGCCGCAAAGATCTCCGGTGCCCTGAGGGCAAGGGCGGATGTCATCATTCCGCCGCTGGACTGGCCGCAGGCGTAGATCCTGGACGCGTCGATCTCGTACCGGCTCTTTACATCCCCGATCATGCGCAGCACGAAGCCGACATCATCCACATCTTTTCCCTTATAGGATCCGTTCCACAGAAGAATATTCCGGACCCCGCCCGGCCTTTGCTGGTAGACACCGGCCTCAGGGAAAACAAGAATAAAACCTCTCTCCTCTGCGACTCTGCTCATATCCGACAGGCTGAGGAATGACTCCGCTGTTCCTCCCCGTCCGTGCATGCAGACGACCAGCGGCACACCGCAAGCCTGCTCTTTGCTATTTTCCGGAACATATTCATACCAGCAGCGGGTAAAACCGTCGTGCTCCATCGTGTGATATGTAAATCCGTAGTCTGCCGGATCGATCCTGTTCCTTAGCATCTTGTGCCCGAACCCGCGGTGCCGGCAGGCTTTTCCAAGGTAGTCCCATACCGCCTGGACAAACTCCCGGGAAGGCTCGCCGCTGAACCCGTTTGTGACGCGCACCTGCGAGATCTTTTCCTCGTTGAGCTGGCTCTTTTTTGATACGGTCGAAGGGAACCAGATCTCATCCGCCCAGCGGCAGCTGAAGATCTCCCCGCAGCTGTCATTCTGCTTTTTCCAGTACTCCGCGGTCTTGAGATTCTCACCGGTCCTGCTCCCCCAGGCCATCCACACAGGAACCTGGACTTTATCAGAGCTGATGGACAGTTCTGTCTTACCTGTCGCCTCTTCTCCGTGGACTGCCTCCGCGTTCAGGAGCGCCTTTTCGTTCAGCTCTCCAAAGGTCGCCAGTCCTGACCACTCGCTGCTCATCTTCATGACAGCCTGCTGCGCGATCACGGAGCCTCTCCCGATCCCCATGGCATAGATGTTGTCCTGCATGGTCACATAGGCCTGTCGTGCCTGGATCCGGACATAGACCTTGTTCATGTAATCGGCATCCTGCCCGTCCATCTTCCAGCCGCCGTTCTCCGGGACGAGGAAATGCAGGAAAACATTATTCTTTTCCGCGAACTCCAGCCAGAAGGAGCTGTCAATGTACTCCTCCACTGCCTTCGCGTCATCCGGTGCGATCACAAGGCAGGGGCTGTTGTAGAGAAGGCCTTCCCTGATATATGTATAGAATCGTCTGGGCGTTCCGTCGATCTCAACGGATTCCTCAAACAGGCCGGATACAAGGCATCTTTTCGCGTCACTGCGGTCAATCTCAAATGTACTCATATCCTTTGGAAACTGCTTTATTTCAGGCATCGTTTGTCACCCCTTCCTGCTGTCCCCCGTAACTCACCGGGTCCTGCGCATAACTTTCTATCAGAACATCGGGAACACTGTCATGATCCAGCCTACTGCTACGACACAGAGGATCGCTGCAGGCAGCAGAGACTGTTTGACCAGTGATTTGATATCATATCCGCCGCTCGCCATACACATCGGGACTGCCGGTGTTGCCATCGGGGTCATGAAGGAGCTGAGGCAGGCGACCTGGACCAGGATGATAATGCCGACCGGGTTTGCTCCCATCGCCTTGCAGGCAAGGATCGCGATCGGGATGAAGATGATCATGACGGTACGGTTCATCATGACCTGTGTCAGCAGGAACGGCACGATGAAGAATACAAAGCCGATCAGATAAGGGTTGCTGATCTTATTCGCAACATTGGCAAGGATATTTCCTACTACTTCGCCGGCTCCGGTCTGCGTCAGAGCTCCGCCCATGGAGAGCGCACCGACGAACAGGAATGCCATAGGCCAGTTGATCGCGCCGATAGCTTCTTTCTCGGAAAGGACTCCGAAGAGGACCATGCAGAGGGCGCCGGTCAGGCAGATGACCCATGTCGCGATCTTGAGCTGGGGCTGGAAGATCAGGGCCAGTGTCGTCAGGATGAAAATGATATATCCGGCTCTCTCTTTGAAGGGAGAAAGGGCCTCTCTGGTGTCCTTTCTGGATTCCACCTTGGACATGGCAACAACTGGCTCGTCCGGAGCAAATTTAGGGGCAAGGAAGATGCAGTACAGTGCCAGGAAGATCATCATCGGCAGCCTTGCCTTCATGGGGTCCGTCAGGCCTACCTGGAATGCTGTGTACTCATTCGCTTCCAGATAACCGTTTAGCTCTGCGAACTGCGTAGCCCCGCTTCCCAGAGGAAGTGTGGAAATAGGTGCGATGCACATCATAGCAAGGGGAAACAGCACCTTGGAAGGCTTGATCTTAAGCTCTTCACAGCTGGCGATCAGCATGGGAGCCATGATACCGTAAACGATGACCGAACTCTGAATGAACTGGGCCAGCAGAGCTGTGATCAGGACATATCCGAACATGACCATCGTCAGAGATCCCTTGGCGATCTTATTGACGCTGGAAGCGCATTTTTTGACGAACTGTGTGCGGTTAAAACCTGCAGCTACAACAAACATGGAAAGCATCATGACGCCGTTGGTATTCCCGAAATACCCCACTGCTGTATTGGGGTCCAGGCACTTCGTGAGCACGAACGCCACCATGCTCAGCATCGCGGTCAGTCCCATAGGGATCTTTCCGATAATGTAGCTGATCATTGTCAGCACACAAATGATTAAACAGATAGTTAAGCTTGACATATTACTGTTACTCCTTTCCCTCACAAACGCATTTGATAATGCCTTTTCTGGAAAAACAATAACATGCTCCTACTATAAATACCAATTCACATTATTTATATTTTTATAAATCTGTTTTATAATATGATGTAAAGGTCAAAAGACAGAAAAGCGTGCCGTGCTTGCACGGACAGACATTTCTGCTGCTCTGCAGAGGAGAAAGGGATCCTATGGAAAATGAAATGAAATACATTTACGCCGTCTATGAATACGGCAGCTTTTCAAAAGCCGCTGAGGCGCTCTACCTGACACAGCCGGCGCTGAGCACCGCTGTCCAGAAAGTGGAGGCAAGGATCCGTATGCCCCTCTTCGACAGGACGCATAAACCTCTGGAGCTGACAGAAGCCGGGAAACTGTATATAAAAAAGTACTATGAGATAAGGGACCTGGAAACGGAGCTGGAGGAGCAGCTCAGCGATATTTCCTCCCTCCAGACAGGAACTCTCAGGATCGGAGGCACGCACTATTTTCAGTCCTGCGTCCTGCCTCCGGTCCTGGCAAGGTTCATGCAGATGTACCCGGGTATCCATATCGAACTGAAGGAGGCCGGCGCGGACAGGCTCCTTGATCTCCTCTATGAGCATGAGATCGATATCACATTCAACTGTATTGAGAAGCCCCAGGATTCCTTCCGCAGGACACCGTGTTTTATCGACACGGTACTGTTGTGCGTGCCGGAATCTTACCCCGTCAACGACTCCCTAAAGGCCGCTGCTCTGACAAAAGAGGATATTCTTGCCGGCAGGCACCGCCGCTTTGATATCCCCGCCATCTCTCTTTCACAGACAGCAGACATTCCTTATATTCTCCTCACAGAGGGAAATGATCTGCACACCCGCAGCATGTCCTACTTTGCACATGGCGGAGTCGATCCGAAGATCCGCCTGATGGTCTCCCAGCTGGCCACTTCCCTCCAGCTTGCCTGCAGCGGGATCGGGGCGGCCTTTGTCAGCGATTTTCTGGTAAATACCAGTACGGAGAACGTGCTGTTCTACAGGATCGATGCCCCCGCGACCACCAGGGTCTTCGATCTCGTCATGTCTGACCG
>JAFTFD010000165.1 GCA_017449745.1 Lachnospiraceae bacterium | reverse complement strand
ATCCGCTCTCTGCACGCCAGCATCTGTATGCAGAGAAATACGGCTGTTCTGATTTGTGGTACACTATATTCAAGATTGCAAAAATCTATTTTATCAAAGTCGCATTCCTCCATACTTAAGGGGAAAGGGCAGGCAGATATTCTTTGAAAGGATGACATTAAACTGCACCTCTCTGCATTAATTCATAATCCGTGCAGAGAATACGCGGCGCTTTGATATATGGTATGCTGTAACCAGAATTGCAAAAATACATTTCAGTGAGATAGCGTTCCTCCATACTTATGGAAAGGATGTATTTCACTAATGAAGCAAGGAGGGACAGCATATGGCAAAGAAACAGCCTGCCGGAACGGACAAAAACTCCGGGAAGGCGTCTGCGAAAGCGAAACCGAAAGCGAAACCGAAAGCTTCCGGTAAGAAAAAATCCGGTAAACGTCCTGAGACGGCAAAGGATCCAAACAAGAAACCGCGCCAGCATCATAAACCCAATACAAAGACAGTGGTCAGGACACGGTTCTCCAGGCATATACAACATGATAAACCTTATATCATTACCGAAGGCGGCGACCATCTTCCTGCGGGGGATATCATAGCCAAAGATATAGAACTATATAATCGGATGAAGCATACCGCTTTTGCATGGGGACTGAAATCTACGACGAAAACGGATCCTAAACCGGATCCGAAGGCAGGAGGAACAGATGCCGGCAAAAAAGGAGAACCTTCTATCCAGAAGAGGATCAAAGCTGCATTTCATGTTAACGATTACTTTGCCAACAGTGCCGTACAGGAAGCGAAAGCGCTCCAGAAGTCACGGGACGAGCTGATCGAATATAACACAGGCGTCTGGAACGGAAACATCGAGGAGATGCAGGAGAAATGCTCACGTCTGGAATCATCCATGACCAGGCTAAAGGGAATCAAGGACCAGCTGATAGCCCGATCCAGGGAGATCAAGCACGGAACCAGCAAAGAAGAAGCGACTAAAAAACTGACTTGCTTAAAGGCAGGGGCGTATGAACGG
Source organism: Lachnospiraceae bacterium (assembly GCA_017449745.1). Lineage (GTDB taxonomy): Bacteria > Bacillota > Clostridia > Lachnospirales > Lachnospiraceae > CAG-791. Next base: position 1,600 of record JAFTFD010000165.1, on the reverse strand, counting down.
CTGAATAATGACGGGACTGTATCTGTTGGTTTCGGCAAAAAAGTTACTGTTTATGATGACCTTTATTGCTTCGAATCCCAGTATGTCACGCCAAGGATAAAGCAGCTCAAGCATGACCTGAACCAGATCCGGCAGAAGATCACCCATTTTGAAACGAAGATCCGGAAACAGAAAAGATCCTGCTGCTTCGGAAGCGCAGCTCTTGCCAGAAAGCAGGGAACCACTATGAAGGTCCATGATGAGTGGAGGAATGCATGGGAGAACCGGCGTTATTCGCAAATGCAGATCACAGGCCGATATGACCTGACGCAGGGAAATGCTGTATTCAAGTATGACATCGGGAAGCATGAACTCATATATACTTCCATGCGTGGCTTTGACGTCCACATCCCGGACGTGGTATTCCCACTGGGGCAGGATGACATTGAACGCTCTGTCTCTGCCGGTGAAGATATCAAGGCTAAGAAGGCGGATGCGTGGTCCAAAGAGCCTGTGACCTGGACAATCAGGGTAACGGGAGGATCATTCCTGATCCTTGCAACGATCCATATGCCCGAAAGCAGGAAGAATTTTGATTGTTCGACCGGGATCATAGGGCTGGATAAGAATCCCGATAATTTCGGCCTTGCAGAACTTGACCAGCACGGGAATATCCTGAACAGGAAAACGATCCGTTTTGACCTTAAGGGAAAATCCTCCGGTGAAGCAACGCAGATCCTGTCTGTTAAATTGGATGAAGTATTTGAGTGGTGCAGGAAGACCCATAAGCCTTTAGCAGTAGAAAGCATCCAGACGATAAAGAAGCGTCTGTTGTACCAGAAGGATAAGGAGATATCACGGCAGCTGTCCCAGTTCTCCTATACGAAGATGGAGACACTGATCATGTCCAAGTCCGAGAAATACGGGATAGGTGTGATCCACGTTGACCCCGCGTATACTTCCCAGATCGGGAAAGTCAAATACATGCGCCGCTATGGCCTGGCAGTACATGAAGCTGCGGCTGCAGTCATTGGCAGGCGCGCAATGGGCTTTAAGGATATCGTCCCTAAATGCCTGCAAAGCCTTGTGTCAGAGTCGACACGCAAGAAACATACATGGAAGCAATGGTCTTCCTTGTATAGGACAACATCTAAGATCTCATGGAGACGTATGTATAAGAAGCCTGTCAAAGAACTGTCTTTTGCAAAGAAGACCGAGGTGGCAGAATACTTTACTCCATCTGATGATACACAGGTACCGGATGCCAGGTAACTTCGGTTACTGACAGCCGCGTATCTCTCCACCGTTTACCATGGATACATGTAGTGGATCAGGCTGAAAACACTACCCGTTCCTGGACGAATTGGGCGGTGGAGCAAAGCTTTGGGAATCTCGGGCCGTGCCCTCGCGGCCTTGGCCTCTAGTACAGCCAGGGAGGACACTCTCGCAGTGCCCGCCACCACCGTGCTTCGGCATGGCGACCTTGCTTACGACAGCTCAGACCCGGATTTTCAAAGAACAAGAGGCTCACTGGTGGTCCCCCTTGGGAATGGAGCCTCTCGCCGAAAGGTGCATAGAAGCCCCGAGTGAATCTTCGGATTCGCTCGAGGGAGGATCACTT
>JAFTFD010000164.1 GCA_017449745.1 Lachnospiraceae bacterium | reverse complement strand
TTAGGAGGCGATCGCTCTATCCAACTGAGCTACGCAGACATATGCTTTGCGGCTCGCTGGCACATCAAAAGATTGCCGGCCAAACCACCCGCTTATTATACACTCTGTTTCTTATTTTTTAAAGCACTTTTATGGTTGAGAGATACGAGTAGCAGAGCTTGTTTTTATTTTCCAGCAGGAAGTCATCAGATCTGTGTCCGGATACTGTCCTGCCTACGGTTCCATCGGTCCCAGGCCTTTTCCGCGGCTTCGCACAGGATGTCCATCGCCATCTGCCGTTCTGTTCCCTGTCCCAGCATGAGTCTGGCCACCCAGCCTCTGCTCATGTCTTCCAGGTCTTCCCGCGCATGCTCCGTCCTTTCTGTCTGCGTCCCTTCGATCATTCCGAAAAGCTTCCGGGAATAGCGCCCTTGTTCGCAGGTCGCCAGATACCGAAGAAAGGCATTTTCGATCTCACAGCCCAACGCCGCTTTTTTCAGAGGGTCTGCCGGGACTCCCGGTTCTCCGGTGAAACCCAGCTTCTTCAGCGCTTTATCTGTCTGCCTGCTGTAAAGGGAAAAAAACAATCCGGATGAGCGAGTCAGGGACATCAGATCCATCAGCGCCTGGAGGAAAAGGTCTTCGCCAGTCCCGTTCCGGAACCGCAAGCCGTATACGGAGTGCGCGGCATTCAGCATTGCATTCCGTATAGTAGTCGACACGGCATCCGACATGTCATCAGAAGAGTCTGTCTTATCCTGCTCCGCAGAGGAAGCCAGGACAGAGAACCGCCTTTCCGGATTTGTTTCGTTGTAAAACCGCCGAAAGACCGGATCCCCGGCATATGATTCGGAAAAGTGTTCTTCCAGCCTGCTTTTGAGCAGCTCGTATCTCTCCTTTTTTTCCTGTTTTGCGAAGTGTACGTCACGGGACTGTTCGGGACAGTTCTCATAGCTCAGCACGGTATCCCCAAACTGCTCACTGGTCAGGTCAAAGACGCAGTCCTGCACTTTGTTGAAGCAATGGTAATTTCCGTCTTCCAGCGGTACGCCGTGTACAGCTCCGCCAAAAATATCCTGCAGCAGGAAGGCGGTGATAGAGCACTGTCCCAGTGTGCGGTTTTCGGGCGTCCAGTCTCCGCGCATACGCGGCGCGCAGGTCTCCGCGCACCAGATCCCGGAGAGTATGTCATAGTAATCTCGCGGTGTCATGCCGTTTTTGTCAAACACATCCGCTGTCTGCCATCCGTAGAACTTATATTCGTTCATATCTGTTTTTCCTGGCGTTTCTCATGATACTCGCGAGGTGTCTGTGCTTTCCTGACTCCGTGGCTCAGTCGTACTGATTGGAGCCCTTGAATTCCACTGCAGCCTCAGCTGCCTTTGCGGCATCGATTCTGACGTCTCCATTGTCCGTATCGATGAGGACATATCTGTCATTGCCCATGCCGAGTTCTTTCATATAGGAGAGCTGACGCAGGCCATGTCTGGAGAGCATACGCTCCAGGATCGCCCTGTTGTCCTTATCCGGAAGAGCGAACAGGATGTCCACGCATGCGTTGTCAATGGCAAGAATATCAAGGGAAGCAAGGATGCCGATGTCGGGTGTGACGACAGGTTCCGCTTCTATGCCTTCGCAGTCACAGGATACGGAGATGTTGCGCATCACATTAATGTAAGATACGTGCTTGCCAAAGTGATCGATCGTGCCCTTGGTAGACTCCGATATTTTCTCCATCAGTTCCTCATGCTTGACATCAAAGGCGAACTTACCGGACGCATTGACATCGTGAGAATGGATCTGAGCTTTGCCGACACGTCCGTCTGCGCAGCCGATTCCGATGTTTTTGTTGGAACCGCCGAAGCCGCCCATGACATGTCCCTTAAAGTGCGTCAGGGCCAACAGGGAATCATAGTTTTTCATGTGGGAGCCGACACCGATGGTCTTGAACCACTTTCCGCCTTCGACAGGGTAGTGATCAACGCCGTCCTCATCCATGATGTCAACGGTCGTCCATTTGTCCCAGCCGTTTACAGACAGCGTCTTTCTGTGGCTTTCTGTCGTGAAGCGATCGCCGTCATAATAGGTGTTCGTCTCGACGATCGTGCCGTTCGGAATCTCGTTTTCCATCAGTTCACGGACCCATGCCGGAGGAATGATATTGGGACCCTTGGGTTCTCCGGTGTGGCATTTAACGGCGATCCTGCCTGTCAGATTTGCACTTATGCGCTGATACATTTTCCGGATCCCTTCCGGAGAAATATCACGTGTGAAGTACACAATGGATTCATTTCCCGTGCGGGAATCATAAGGCACATACTGATTGCCGCCGCTTCCGGGGACGATCTTAACATTTGACATTCCTGTATCCTCCTCTTTTTTTCTGATGGTTTTCTATTTCGTACTATTATTCCGTACTATTGCTATCTGCCTTCGCCGGCAGTCATATTTAGTGCTCTGTGTTTGCGGTTCGACTCTGCTATCTTTTTATAACAAAGACTGCCGCAATTTCATTTTATTATACTGCGGCAGCTGCACTTTGTCTTTTACCAAAAAACATAAATTGTCAAACCGCAGGCTCTGCAGGCGTCGGCTGCGGCTGGCTTTCATCAAAACGAGCTTCCAGCTGCGTCCCTTGACTCATTCAGCCTTTGGGCAGGAATTCTGATCTGCACTTCCGTTCCTTCTCCGGGCTGGGATGTATATTTCAGCCCGTAATCCGGTCCATAGAGCAGGATAAGCCGCTGGTGTGTATTATAGACGGCTATATTAGTGCCTCCGGTAGTGCTTTCCCGGGTGCCGTCAAGGATATGTTCAAGAACTTCCGGACGGATACCGACTCCGTCATCGGATATGGTGATGACAATATCTGCCGCATTCTGTGCTCCTGCTGCCGGTTCTGTCCACGCCATCAGAACAATATTTCCTTCTTTTTCCTCTTTTTCAAAGAGACCATGGAGAATAGCGTTTTCCACGATGGGCTGGAGCACAAGCTTGGGGATAGTACATTCCCGGATGTCGTCAGGTATGTCCGTCAGGAAATGGATCTTGTGCTCATAGCGCATATTCTGCAGCTGTACATAGAGTTCGACATGCTTGATCTCTTCCGCGATCGTGACGTAAATGCTCTTTTTGGAAAGGGTGAGCTTGTAAAAGCGGGAGAGCGACTGCACGGCCTCCGATACGCCTTTCTGGTTTCCGGAGATGGACAGCCAGTTGATCATATCGAGCATATTGTAAAGAAAGTGGGGATTGATCTGCGCCTGCAGAGCCCGGACTTCAGAAACCTTGAGCTTTTCCGCGCTGCGCGTCTGCTCTTCCATCAGTTCTCCGATTCGCGCCAGCATCGCGTTATAGGTGGTGATCAATTCTCCTACTTCGTCCGTTCCGGGATCCCCGCCCTGCTCCTGCAGCGGAATCGGTGTCTGCATGGCGATCTGTCTTGTGACATCTGTAATTCGGTTTGCAACGACAGCAGAGACCCAGTACTGAATCAAGAGAGAAAGGCAGGCGATCAGGATGAAAAAAAAAGTCAGACGCCGGAGCACCTGCTGGTCCTCCCGATGGATCTGATCGACAGGGATCGCGGCTACAAGCCTCCAGTCAGTGCCGGTAATATCTCTGTACGCAAGGTAGACATCGTTGTCCAGGATCCTGACCTCGTTGAAGGCATCTCCGTTGATCCTCCTGGGCAGGTCATTGTAATCCAGGATGTAGAGCCCCATTTCCTTGTAATTTGAGCTGGCCGCGATATTCTCCCTGCTGTTGACGATGTAAAATACGCTGCCGGTACCCGTCATATTTTCCATGAGAATATTCTCTATGGCACTTTTTGAAAAATAAATAGCCATGTATCCCATGACTTCACTGTCTTTTCCCCCGGAAGACAGGATCTTGCGGATATAGGCAAGCTGCCCCCTCTCGGCTGCCTCGGCATGGGAGAGATAAAAATCAGGGCAGTAAAGGGAATGGAGCTGCGGCTGTCCGGAGAATATGCCATACCAGTAGCTGTTGCGTATGTCATCAAGCGGCTGGAGGATGCCGTCTCCCGGATAAGTCTCACCGATCTTTTCGTAATCCGGAGAGAGATAAATGCAGATGTTCGTGATAAGATCATGATCTGTAAGCGCATTGACCTCTGCGAAAAAATCTCTCGCATAAACAGCAGTGCGCGTATCTGCCAGATATTCATTCAGGTCCGAACTGTAAGCAGCTCTTGACAGAAGCGAAAGCGGCTGAATACTATCAGCCGCCGTCACGATCCGGCTGATGCTGGATATCAGGACGTTCGATGTCTGTGTGACGAGAACCTGTTCCGAAGCAATACTGGAGCGAATGCTCGTCCTGCGCACCTGGATCAGCAGGATTACAGACATAAATATCGTCGCGATCAGCGACAGGACACTGATCACAAGAATTTTTCTTCGAAGCGGCAGGTCTCTGGAAAATTTACCGCGCAATCCTCCGGCCATCTTACTGTTCCTTTCACCATTTCAGATTGATTTTTCTACCCCGCCGCGAAACTCACTTGGAGAAACACCGTAGCATTTTTTAAACGCTTTACTGAAATATCCGCTGTCCGTAAAGCCCACCGCCCCTGAGATATCCTGCACTTTATTTCTGACATCCATCAGGAGCTCTCTGGCCTTTTGCATTCTGTAATCCGTAATAAACTGGTTCAGTGTATTCCCTGTTTCATTTTTATACAGGGTGCAAATATAGGAGGTGGACAGATGCACATGATCGCTGATCATTTTGATCGACAGCGCAGGGTCGGAGTAGTGCGTTTCTATAAAGCGACGGATAATATCCACAGTAGAAGGTGCCTGAGCAAGTGTTCCCACGGTCTGCAGATAATTCTCCGTCTGCCTGCACAGTTCCCTGTGCAGGGAATAGACCGAAATGCTGCCGGAAGCAAGTTCCATTGTACTGCCTCCCCCGGTCTGTGAGATCCCTCTTGTCTGCTCCGCGGTTCGCAGGGAGGTAAAAAGGAGATAGTACAGGTCCTTGATCTGCCCCGGCAGGATGTTCTGTTCCTCTGTCAGGCGCGCGAGCAGGTCCGCCAGAAACTGCTCCATTCCTTCCCTGTCTGTGTCCACCAGCAGGCGCCGGTACGCTTCCACGATACCATCAAAAGAAATATTGGCAAATACCTGCCGCCTGCTCTCTGCCTCTCCCTCTTTTTCACTATTTATGAAGCAGGAGCCCGGTTCCCTGTAAAACATCTTCTGCAGAGAGATAACAGCTGTACTATAAGAAGTATACAGGTTCTTCCATGAATCGACGTAAGGACCAGTCACCAGGTGGAATACCAGATCCCGGGTATTCTCATCATGCCGCAGTTTATCGCATAGGAGGGATGCCAGAAATGCAAGCCTGTCTTCATTCATGACATACTGCGAAAACACATGGCAGATATACAGGGAGTTATGATGCAGAGTATGAAATTCTTCTGCGTGAAAGCTCTCCATGACTGGCCTGAAGAGTGCCGCAAGTATACTCTCTGTCGGATTTACGGCCGTCCCCTGCTGAAACTGCAGGATCATGGAAAAACACGGCTTTTCTTCAACCTGTTTCAGGAGTTCCAGGTCATCTGGCAGCATCCTGCCTGTCCCCGGCAGGATCAACTGCTCAGCGATGTGTTTCCTGAGCTGTATTTCAGAGAAATGGTTATATGCGTCTATTTTCTTTAATTCGATCGCGGATGTGACCGCTTCCCTGACTACCGACTCCACCTCCGAGAGCATGATCGGCTTTTCCACATAGCTGATAGCTTTGAGGCGAATGGCAGCCTTCAGGTATTCTCTGTCCGAATAGCCGCTCATGAAAATGACACGGATATCAGGATTTTCCGACTGCAGTCGCTCCGCCATGCGGATTCCGTCCATCCGCGGCATTCGTACGTCTGTCAGTACGATCTGCGGCGGGTATTTGTGAGCGCACTCCAGGCCTGACTGCCCGTCGTCTGCCAGACGGACATCGTCAATTCCAAGATCACTCCAGCAGATCCCTTCACTGAGGCCTTCTCTTGTCAGTTTTTCGTCATCTACGATCAAAATGCGCATACTGTTTCTCCCGGCATATCTTCCTGTTGTTTTCCGAGTTTTGCAAGGCCGGCTGCTTTCGGCAAAGGCTATCGGCCGTTTTGTCATAAACCAGCAGACAGTTTTATCCATCTGTCATTTTATCATATCTCTTTTCCTTCGGCAGTTCATCACTAAACAGATTCTTGCGGCTCCGCCAGCTCAAAATCATAAAATAATACATAATTCTCAAAAATATTCCAATTAAGAAAAGGGCCCCGAACAGATATACTCAATACTGCAGGGAGGATTCTGCCTCTCTGTACTATTCCAAAGAAATTCCGAGGGAGGAGGCATTTATGGCAGAAGATATCATTCTGGAGCTGCAGGGGATCACCAAGATCTTTCCGGGCGTAAGGGCCCTGAACAATGTTCATTTCCAGCTGCGCCGCGGCGAAGTCCACGCGCTCATGGGAGAAAACGGCGCCGGAAAATCGACCTTTATCAAGGTCATCACAGGTGTCCATGCACCGGAAGAAGGGCACATCTATTTTAACGGCGAGGAGGTGCATTTCAAGAGTACACTGGATGCATCCGCGCTGGGGATCGCCGCTGTGTACCAGCACCCCACTTCTTACGATGACCTTACCGTTACAGAGAATATTTTTATCGGACATGAGATCATCAAAAACGGCATCATCCAGTGGCGGCAGATGAATAAGGAGGCAGAAGCTCTTCTGGCAAGGCTTCATGCCAACTTTAAAGTCACAGAGGAAATGGGTGCGCTTTCCGTTGCGCAGCAGCAGATGGTGGAGATCGCCAAGGCACTTTCCACGAATGCCAAGATCATCATCCTCGATGAGCCCACTGCGGCCCTGACAGCCAATGAGTCCGAAGAGCTGTACCAGATCGTCGACCAGCTCAAGGCCGAGGGCGTTTCCATTATTTTCATCTCCCATAGAATGGAAGATATGTACCGCCTCGCGCAGCGCGTCACCGTGTTCCGCGATTCCCAGTACATCGGCACCTATGATGTGGACCAGATCACCGAGGCAGAGCTGATCAAAGCCATGGTCGGCCGTGAGATCTCCGATATGTTCCCGAAGCCGGAAGTCACACCCGGAAAAGAGATCTTCCGTCTTGAGAATCTATCCCGCACCGGTTATTTCAAGGATATCTGCATGAACGTCCGGGCAGGCGAGATCGTCGGCCTGACGGGACTTGTCGGTGCCGGCAGAACAGAGGTCATGGAAGCCGCCTGCGGCATCACAAAGGCAAACAGCGGTAAAGTTTTCCTGGACGGCAAAGAGCTGCGTATCAAACAGCCCGTCGACGCTATGAAGGCAGGTCTGATCCTGCTGCCCGAAGACCGCCGTACACAGGGACTGATCCAGACCTGGGGGCTTGGACGCAATGTCACGCTTCCGATCCAGGAGGAGCTGGCACACAGAGGCTTCAACGATGAAAAAGAGGAGCGCCAGCTCGCCAAGAAATATCTGGAGGACGTCGATACCAAGGCCGTCTCCATCTTTGACCTGGCCAGCACGCTCTCCGGCGGCAACCAGCAGAAGGTCGTCGTCGCGAAGGCTCTGGCGCAGAAGAGCATGAAGGTCGTCATCATGGACGAGCCCACCAAGGGCGTTGATGTCGGCGCCAAGGCCGAGATCTACTCCATCATGGGCGATCTGGCACTCCAGGGATACGGGATCGTCCTGATCTCCTCCGAAATGCCTGAGACGCTCGGCATGTGCGACAGGATCTACGTCATGTGCAAGGGCCGGATCACCGGCTGCCTTGACCGTTCCGAGGCGACGCAGGAGAAGATCCTTGAGCTTGCCATGGAGCAGTCCCAGAAGGAGGTGTAAGAGGACATGAAAGAAAAATCTTTATGGAAAAAAATAACAGGCTCCCGTGAAGTCAGCCTGGTGATCGTCCTGATCGTGCTCCTGGCTGCCGTCCAGACGCTGAGTCCTTCCTTCCTCACAGCGACAAATATCGCCCAGATCTTCCGCAATAATGCGCTGACGATGCTGATGGCGCTCGGTATGCTCTGCGTCATGCTGACCGGAGGAATCGATATTTCCATCACTTCCACGCTGGCTTTTTCCGGTATGACGATCGGCCTCCTGCAGAAATATGATATTCTGCACAACACATTTCTGCTGTTTCTGATCGGCGCCGTGATCGGCCTGATCTGCGGCAGTATTAACGGCATGATCGTTGCAAAGGGCAAGGTCGCGCCTATCATCTGCACGATGGGCTTTATGTATATCTGGCGCGGCATGGCCTACGTTATTTCCAATAATGCCTGGGCCTCCGGACAGGATGTTGCCGGATTCTCCGATTTCGGCAAGGACGGGGCGATCGGACCTTATATCATTCTGATCATCGCCTACATTATTTTCTTCGTTGTCATGAAGTGGACAAAATTCGGCAGACAGATCTATGCAGTCGGTTCCAACAAGGAGGCTGCAGCGATCTCCGGTATCAACGTGAAAAAGACCATTACCTCCGTGTATGCGATCATGGGCATGCTCGCCGGTCTTGCCGGTGTCCTTTCCGTTTCGATCTACGCTTCCGCACAGCCTAATATGCAGTACGGCAAAGAGATGGATGTGATCGCAGCCTGCGTCATCGGCGGCGTTTCCATGAGCGGCGGTCGCGGAACTGTCGTCGGAACTTTCCTCGGTGCCCTGATCATTGCGATCATCGCAAAGGCTCTGCCCCTTGTCGGCATCAGCTCCATCGCGCAGAACTTCGTAAAAGGCGTGATTATTCTGGCGGTCGTCGTCCTCAATGTCATCACGCAGCGCACCATGGACAAACAGAATCTGTCCAGAAGGGAGATCTAAAATGGCTGGAAAATCCGGAAGAGAAATTTCTGCCACCCCCAAGGGCGGCATTACCAAGATCCTGAGCTGGGAAGGTGCCCTGATCCTCGTGTTCATCGCAGTCATTATCCTGGGCAAGTCCATTTCACCGAACTATACTCTCAATAACGTTCTTCGTGAAATGCAGAAATACCTGCCGGAGATCTTCATGATGTTCGGTATGGGCTTCATCCTCGTGCTGGGAGACATCGACATCTCTGTCGGCTCCATCGTGTGCCTTTGCGCCACGCTGACCTGCATCGCCGCAAACGCAGGCGTTCCGTTTATTCTGGCAGCGCTTCTGTGCATCCTGATCGGCACCTGCTGCGGAATGTTGAACGGATTCCTCGCGACAAAGTTTACCGAGCTGCCGACGATGATCATTACGCTCGGCACGCAGATCATTTTCCGCGGTATCGCGGAGATGTCCCTCGGAAGCGGCGGTTCTGTTTCTTATAAAAACTCCAAGGATATCGCTGTCCTGGCAAAGAAGATCGGTCCTTTCCCGATCTCCTTCTTCCTCGTGATCATCCTCGGCGTTGTCATGATCACAGTCCTCTCGCGCACTACCTTCGGCAGAAAGCTGTACGCGATCGGCTCGAACAAAACAGCTTCTTACTATGCCGGCATTAAGGTCCAGAGGACCAGGTTCCTGTGCTATACGATCCTCGGCACACTGGCAGGCCTTTGTGCCCTGTTCCTTCTCTCCGCTCTCTACGGCGCCAATACGACGACCGGGCAGGGCTTCGAGATGGAAGTCATCGCCATGTGCGTCTTCGGCGGAATCGCGACGACCGGCGGCAAGGGAAATCTGATCGGCGGACTCATCGCGGCGTTCATCATCGTCTGCCTGCGCATTGCGCTCGGCCAGATCAATATGAACACACAGCTGATCCTGGTCATCATCGGCGCCATGCTGATCGTCTCGGTCCTGATCCCGCAGATCAAAAACGCGCTCATGCCTAAGAAACAGAAGGTTTAAGCGATATTAATATCCTTTATGGCGAAACAGATCAGGACAGTGATCTGCCGGGAATTGAAAGGTCACGGTCCATACAAAAAAGAATTTACAGGAAAGTGAAATATTTTACCGTTTCCGGTCCCGTACCGGAACCGTAGAATATAGATATCATCCGGAGAATATTTTCCGAATCGCGCGCATGCGGGGGATATTTTCCGGAACACACTAAACTATCAAGGAGGAAAACATTAATGAAGAAAAGAGTTATCAGTATCGTACTGAGTGCTGTTATGGCAGCTGCTCTTCTCGCAGGATGCGCTTCTACCGGCAGCTCCGCTCCGGCAGCTGAGAGTGCTCCCGCTGAAGAGGCCGCTCCCGCTGAAGAGGCAGCTCCCTCTGAGGAAGCTGCTGCTCCTGAGGCTGGCGCTGCTACTTACGCTCTGATCACAAAGTCCGCAGGCAACCCTTACAACGAGAAAGAGGCTGAGGGCTTCCAGGAAGTTATCGATGCTATGGGCGGCACCTGCATCATCCAGCATCCCGAGGCAGCTACTGCCGATGCACAGATCGCAGTTATCCAGTCCCTGATCTCCCAGGGCGTCAGCTCCATCGCGATCGCAGCAAACGATGCTAACGCTCTCAGCGCTGCTCTGCAGGAAGCTGCTGATGCAGGCATCAAGATCTGCACACTTGACTCCGATGTCGTCGCTGATTCCAGAGCAACCTTCTGCAACCAGGCAGGTGTTCAGGAAGTCGGCCAGGCTCTGATCGACGCTGTCTATGATCTGACAGGCGGCGAAGGCCAGTATGCTATCCTTTCCGCTACATCCCAGGCTACCAACCAGAACGCCTGGATCGATTCCATGAAGGCAATTTCCGAGGGCGATGCCAAGTATGCAGGCCTCGAGCTCGTTGAAGTCGCTTACGGCGATGACGAGCCTCAGAAATCCACCGACCAGACACAGGCTCTGCTGCAGAAATATCCCGATCTGAAGGTCATCTGCGCTCCTACAACTGTTGGTATCGCAGCAGCAGCTAAGGTCCTCCAGGATCAGGGCTCCTCTGTTGTCCTGACCGGCCTTGGCCTTCCTTCCGAGATGGCTGAGTACATCGGCGCTGACGATGCACACTCCTGCCCTTACATGTTCCTGTGGAACCCGATCGACCTCGGCAGACTGGCAGCTTACACTTCCATCGCTCTGGTCAACGGTGACATCACCGGCGCTGTAGGCGACAGCTTCACTGCTGGCGACATGGGCGACTACACTCTGACTGGACTGGCAGACGGCAGCGGCTCCGAGATCATCCTTGGACCTCCTTTCCAGTTCAATCCTGAGAACATCGACGAGTGGAAGAGCGTCTATTGATCAGCTTTCATTTATGATTTTTCATTCATGATCTGAGAGGACGAACTTTTTACCTCATGTAAATACAACCCCCCGGCAGGAAAAGCCTGCCGGGGGGTTTTCATGTGTCATGGGTGAGTCAAGGGGACGCATCTGCTGACCCGGTTTAATTCCTTCCGGTTTCGTAACAGATCTCGCAGATGCTGTACTCGTAATTCCACGGCAGTTTTCTGCCGCAGATCCGGCATCGTTTTCCCTGAAATCTCTGTTTTTCAAGGATCCGGATGATCTCGTGGGCGATGCCGCTTTTGACGGCGGAGACTTCGCTCATGAGCGATTCCACCGGATAAAATTTGCGCAGGTACGCGTATAAAAGGTCACAGATCCTGAATTTTCTCTCGAGCTTGTCCAGGCTCCCCGCGTCATATCCTCCGGAGTGGACGCCGGGAAGGGCTTTTTCCACGTCAAAGCGCTGGTCTGCGGCTTCCGCCCTCACCATCTGTTTCCAGAGGCTTAGCAGGATCTGGTCCTCTTCATCGAACGCCATGGTGATGAGGTCGTACTGGAGCTGCTTGTTGTTTCCGGGGATGAAGGTGAGCAGGTCCAGCATGCGGTCGGTATCTCCCATGCTCCAGCCGTCATGAACGCCAGCTCTTCGCCAGCGCAGGATCGTCTCCTTTAAGCTTAGATCCACAGACAATAAAGACTCCGGGAAGTCGATGATCGGTGAGCCGATGGGCGGGTATTCCGCCTTCACCGCCTTTGCGATACTGCCTTTGTCCCTCAGCGCCGTGTAATAACCGGTGTCGTAAATACCATATCTGCCAGCTCTTCCTGCGATCTGCTTGATTTCCGTAGTGCGCAGGCTCCTGAGCTCATATCCGTCGTATTTTTCCGTCTCCAGAAAGACGACCCGCTTGATCGGCAGGTTCATGCCCATGCCGATGGCATCCGTGGCGACGACGACGTCATTTTCGCCGCTGGCAAACATTCTCGCCTGTTCATGCCGGACATCGTACGGCAGCGCTCCGTAGATAACACTGCAGCGCAGTCCCCTCTCCCGGATGGTCGCGGCAACGGCGTGCACGCTCCTCCTGGAAAATACGATCAGCGCATCCCCCTTGAGCACGCTGACAGGAAAAGTAAAGTGGGCTTTGTCCTGCATGAGCGGGGTTTTTCTCTCATGATGGATGACGTTCACTTCATCTTTGCATTCCCGGATGATCGAGAGCATCAGTTCTTCCGCGTCCGGTGAGCAGCAGACATGGACCTCTTCCGCGCAGATCCCCAAGATCGCATTGGTCCAGGCCCCGCCTCTTGAGGTGTCCGTGATCATCTGCGCCTCGTCAATGACCGCCACCTCATAATACGCCTGCAGATTTGCCATCTCTACCGTCGAGGCGGTGATCATGGCTCCGTTTACGATCTCCTGTTCTTCTCCCGTGATCAGGGAGCAGGGAACTCCTCTTGCGTTCAGGTTTTCAAACTGTTCATAGGCAAGGAGCCGGAGGGGCCCCAGGTACACGCCGGAGGACGCTCTTGCAAGCCTTCTCATGGCATCATAGGTCTTGCCTGAATTCGTCGGGCCTACATGCAGGATGAAATGCCGCCGCATCGCCCTGGCTCTCGGATAGAGATCCCGGTAGCGTTTCGGGATCGCCGTCAGGACTTTTTCCTGGAGAGCCAGCTCTCTTTCCATCTTTTTCTTCTTATCCAGTTTTGCCTTGAGAAGACTCTTTTCGTATTCTTCGCGCCTTTTCTTAAGATCCGCGTACCACTTGTGAAGCGATTTTTTTTCGCCCGCCTTCAGCTGTATTTCGCAGGTAAAGTCGATCGGCAAACCTTCTGCCGCTGCCTTGCGGATGCTCTCCGGAGTGTCCGCTGCGTATTCCCGCAGGGACATGCTGCCGCAGACTGCCGTTATTTTCTCCCGGACGATAAGCTTTACGGAATCGCAGCTCTTGTTCATCCTGCCCTCGACCTGCTGCCGGCAGGCTCCCCTCTGCTCGGGCTTTACGATCTGCCGGATGCTCTCCTCCTGTATGACCGAAAAAGCGTCCGACACGGCCTCGCTCATTGTCCTGCTGACGCCGCTCGTGCTCCTTCGCAGCACTGTCTCAAGAGACTGCTCCCAGAAACCGTCCGGAACATTTCCTCTTGTGCACAGGTAATACTGCATTCTCTCCCCTGCGAACTGCGTGATCTGCTCCGTGTTGATATACAGCTCATTCGTGATGTGGGACCTCACGATCCTGACGATCATGTCGTCGATGTAGGAGGGCTCCAGGAATGCCGGTCTGTCTTTTCTGTCAGCGCTATGATGTTGTTTCCGGTTTGTTTTTTCCATTTCAATTATCCCGCGGTTTATGCCTGGCGGTGACTATTTATTTCTATCAGAGGATTCTGCCGCGCGCTTCTCCAGGTATCTGCCCGGCGTCTGTCCGGTTATTTTCCTGAATACAGAGGTAAAATAGCTGGGGTTGGAAAAGGAAAGATGATCGCTGAGTTCCGCAAGAGTTATACCTGCATTGTCATTCATGATCAGCATCCGTCAAGTATAACAGTATTTTAATATATATCATAGTTATTTAATATCTGCGAGCCGCGTTTCAAAGAGAGTCACCGGATGCATCCCCGGTGACTCTCTTTTTAGTGCGTTTCTTTTTATGCGTTTCTTTTCTAAGTGTTTCTTTCCTATGTATTTCTTTTATGCTTTTCTTTTTTGATGCAGATCTTCTTTCATCTGCGCCACCTGCTCCTTGCC
>JAFTFD010000163.1 GCA_017449745.1 Lachnospiraceae bacterium | reverse complement strand
CGATCCTGTGGTCGATGCTCTTCATCATCCCGGGACTCATCAAAATGTATTCCTATCGCCTCGTCCCGTATATCCTGAGAGATAACCCTGGGCTCACCGCAAACGAGACGATCACCCGCTCCAGGGAACTGATGAACGGCAATAAAATGAAAATGTTTATCTATGACCTTTCCTTCATCGGCTGGATCCTTCTCGATATTTTCACGCTCGGGATCATCGGTCTTTTCTGGGTGCACCCCTACAAATGCAGTTCCGATGCAGCTCTGTACCTGGCGATCAGGAATGAAAAATGATGGCTGACGCAGTTATTCTTCACCGGTGTACCTGCGCATCAGCGCCGGCACCGGTGAACATAGTGGCAAACAATAAGGAAAAACATGAAATTTCCCAGGAAAGACAGCCTTCTGACACAAATCTATATCATCGTGATGCTGTGCCTGATCGTAGCCAGCGCCATTTCCTACAGGACGCAGGAAAACCTTGCCCGTTTGAATGAAACGGAGGACCTGCAGTCTTTTGCTGAGCTTGTCTCCGGCGAGACGATCTCCGCGGTAAAGGATTTTCCTTCCTATGAGTGGCTTCTAAACTACTGGTATACGCATTCGGATGAGATGAAGATCGGCTATGATTCTGATCCGGAAGGTGCTGCTCTCAACAGGGAAAAGGCCGCTGTGCTCGCGGAGCGGCACCCGAAGCTCCCGGTCCGTTATGCCACAACGGAAGAGATCGAAGCCCTGCCGGAGGAAGACCAGAGGCTCTTTGCGGAAATTGCTTATGCAGCGCTCCTCTCGCGGGTAGACCAGATCAAGCACTCTTACGGGATCGATTTTCTTTATTGCGTCATCGTGGACACAGACGAAGGGGCGCACCCCTATGCGTCCCAGTTCTTTCTGTTCAGCGGGGCAAACCCCGGAGATGTAAGAGGCAATGCCTATACCGAGGTCTATCCGATCGGACATATCACAGACACCACCGAAAAGCCGGAGCTGCAGGGAGCCATGCGAAACGCTGTCCTGCAGGGCCAGTCGGGCCTGGAAGTAAAAGCCCTGGACCAGAGCGGCAATTATATTGACGATTACTCGTATCTGTCAATGATCGGGAACAATAAAGCCGCCCTGATCGGCGTGTCCTACAGCATATCGGAGGCTCTGCTGGATATCAGGAATACCACGCTGCACGGGACGCTCTCTTCCGCCATTCAGCAGTTCCTGCTGCTGCATCTGGTGCTGCTGCATCTGTTTTTTGTCATTGTCCGGCCGGTCCAGAAGATCGCCGACAACATCCGTCATTACTCCGAGACCAAAAACAGCGCTCCTGTCAAAAAGAGCCTTACGGAAATGCTGGAGAGCCCCACCGGCCTTATCCTTAAACGGAATGAGATCGGACAGCTCTCGGAGGACATCGTCCAGATGGTCGATGAGATCGATGACCATATAAACGAGATCGCACAGATCACCTCGCAGAACGAGAGGATCGAAGCCGAGCTCAAGCTCGGAGCGAATATCCAGATGGCAATGCTTCCCCCTTCCCGCCCCGAACTCCCTGAGGATGCCCCGTATGACCTGTACGCCACGATGTCCCCCGCGAGAGAAGTCGGCGGAGATTTTTACGACTACTTTATGATCGACCCGGAACATATCTGCCTGGTCATGGCGGATGTCTCCGGAAAGGGCGTCCCTGCAGCGCTGTTCATGGCCATCACAAAGACCCTGATCAAAGACCGCACGCAGAAAGGCGAAAAAGCAAGAAAAATACTAAAGCACGTGAACAACCGGCTCTGTGACGGGAATTCCCTGGGGTATTTCGTCACCGTCTGGCTTGCCATCATTGATCTGACGACAGGCGAAGGAACAGCGGTCAATGCGGGTCACGAGCACCCTGTCCTGTACCGGAAAGGCTCCTCGTTTGAACTGGTCAGGTACAAGCATGACCCTGTCATAGGCATGATCGAAAACCTCGAATTCACTGAACATCATTTTGAGCTGCACAAAGGCGACCGGCTTTTTGTCTACACCGACGGCGTGCCGGAGGCGGCAGACCCCGCTTACAATATGTTTGGGACGGAAGGAATGCTGGCTTCACTTAACCGTGATCCGGAGGTCCCACTTAAGGACCTGCTGCAAACACTAAGAGAAGACATCAGCAGGTTTGCAGACGGCGCCGAACAGTTTGATGACATCACCATGCTTGGTTTCGAGTATAAAGGGTAAAACTTCCACAAATTTGGGTCCTCCCATTTTTGTTCATAACGCTGAATTTTGAATCATTTCTTCCTTCGGTATGGCACGAAAACCTGTTTTCAGGTTTAAATACCCTCAGGAAGGAGGTGATTCGGGTATGAAAGAAACCATACTGCGACTACTCGATGTAGTCCCGGACCTGAGTGCTGAAGAGGTTGCAAAGATCTTCCTCATTACTGTTGAGGAGGCTGCGCAGATTATCGAAGAGGCTTAAGGTTCCACCTGATCCTGAAAACCGCTCCGGAGTTCATCCGGAGCGATTTTTTATTGGAAACACCAGGGACAGGTTCCCCGTGTCATTTTGGGACAAAGGTGACAGTCACAATGTCCCATTTGAATCCAGCAAAAGCTTTTCTCCCAGCACGACGAGCGCTATTTTCTCTCAAGGAAGGTGAAGAGAGCTGGAAAGATGCCAAAGGCCTTCGTAAATGCATCACGCATCCTCTCATCGGTACAGCTGTCATGGTCATCATCGGCTGCATCCTGGTCATTGAGGCGATCCCGACACTCAAAAAGAGCAGATCCGCAGCTGCATAAGTTTCATAAGTGCAGTAAACATTAAAACACAATTATCTTTGCAAAGACCGGCGTTCTGCCGGTCTTTTTGTTAATGGAGATGGGACAATGGGGACAGGTCCCCTGTCTCATTTCGGTTGCTTTTCCTGTGCAAAAAAATCGCTGTCTGCTAAAATAGTCTTTGCGTTCAAATACACCTTCATGTATAAGTGCACAGGTAAGATCAACAAAAACAACCACACCGAAAAAGCTAAATAAAAAACGCTAAATGAGAAATTGAAAGAAGTACCAAAGAAATGACAGAAGTAACAAAGGAAGCTGCAAAAGAAGCTGCAAAAGAAACAACAAAAGAAGTAACCGAAGAGCCAAGAAAGATCCAGGTGCGCGGAGCAAGGGTCCACAACCTCAAAAATATAGACGTGGACATCCCCCTTCATGGAATCGTCGGAATTGCCGGCGTCTCAGGTTCCGGAAAATCCTCCCTCGCCCTGGGCGTTCTGTACGCCGAGGGCTCGAGAAGGTACCTGGAATCCCTCTCGACCTATACGAGAAGGAGAATGACGCAGGCATCGAGAGCCGACGTCAACGAAGTACTCTATGTCCCGGCAGCCCTGGCCCTGCACCAGAGACCCGGCGTGCCGGGGATCCGTTCCACCTTCGGGACCGGAACGGAACTGCTCAACAGCCTTCGCCTTATGTTCTCAAGACTCTCCTCTCACCGCTGCCCGAACGGCCACTATGTAGAGCCCGGCTTTCAGGTGGCTCTGATGCAGGAGATCGTCTGTCCGGTGTGCGGAGAGCACTTCTACGGT
>JAFTFD010000162.1 GCA_017449745.1 Lachnospiraceae bacterium | reverse complement strand
GGGGCAGCTATCCCACAATTGAACCGAACTGGACGGGCCTGTTTCGTTTCGCCTCTGATGATGAGCCAAAAGTCCGGCTGGCGTTTATTTGGGCATCGGAAAACATCGCCATGAACACGCCCGACATTTATGAGGAGCATATGTCGGTATTTGAGAAGTTGCTGCCCATCCTCGATGGACACGCGGACAGTGATGCTGATTTTGTAAGCATAGAGAAAAACGCGGATCGGATCATCTCTTTCATCGACAAAGAATACAGCAGTTCGATTCTGCTCATCGGCGGGCTTTCTCTCGGTGCGCAGGTACTGGTGGAAATGCTGGCACAGCGGAGGGATATCTGTCAATATGCCATTATTGAAAGTGCGTCTGTCATCCCTTCAAGGATTACCAATGCTCTGATCGGACCGGCATTTGCTTCGAGCTATGGCCTGATCCGGAGAAAGTGGTTTGCGAAAATGCAGTTTCAGTATCTTCGCATCCGTGATGAACTGTTTGAGGATTATTATAAAGACACAGCGAAGATCACCAAAGGCAACATGATCGCTTTTCTGAAGGCGAACACCGCGTATGAACTGAAGCCTGAGATTCAAAACAGCCGGGCACAAGTGCGAGTTGTCGTCGGAAAGAAAGAACAGAAGAGAATGCTTCATTCTGCAGAGCTGCTGCATGAGACGCTACCCGGAAGCTGTCTTGAAATAAAGGACGGGCTGTATCACGGAGAGTATTCAGTCAATCAGCCTAAACGGTATATGGAAGAGCTTCTTCAGATGATCGCACAATAAGCAGGCTCCCGCACAGCCATCAGTAGCAGCGGGGAGCGGCATAACGATAAAAGCATCTCTGGACCATAATGGCTCGGAGGTGTTTATTTTTTTGTGTGATTATCCCTAAATATCAATCGTGACACCGGGCTATAGCAAAAAAATGCGTTTGCTGTTCAGCAGTTCTATGCTTCACTACACTAATAGTATAGAATACAGGTATATACAGTTTTTGCCTGACTGGACACTGTGTACATAAGAAGTCATCACGTTGTTTCATCCATGGAGGTGATGGAAATGCAGGGGAAAATAACTACGGCCTTGGTCCTGTGCCTGGCGGCGCTGTTTGTCTTTGGCGGATGCGCGAATGCGGGAGACCCCCTGGGCGGAAACGGCAGCCAGACGATATTTTCAGGCGGAGGAGTATCCATGCAGAAACAGACGAATACGCTGTATAAGGATTATGACGGTGAGCCCTATGTGGTCCGGACAGCACTGAAAGAATACACGTCCTATGATCCGAAGACAGGTAAGGGTGCCTACGGCCGCTATACAGAGCTGACCGTGGAAGGAAAGGCGCCGGACACGTTCCGGGATGCCGTGGAGCAGTATAATCAGCGCGCTAAGGAGACACTCACCACGCAGGTAGATGAGTCTGTCCGCACACGTGCCGCCCAAGCGGGGAAGCCGCTCTTCGGCTCAGGAAACGTCGAGGATGAATACGTGACCATCGGCTGCATTGTCAATGTGACCAGAGCCGATCACGAGGCTTTCAGCTTCCTGGAGACGGAATATGTGCAAGGCCCCGGTAAGACCACCTCCGATATAACCTATAGGTTCAGCGGAGCGACTTTTGACACTGAAAGCGGGGAAGAGATCTCACTGTCTGATCTGGGATGGGACGAAGAAAAATGCGCAGAGGAGCTCCGGGAAGCCATTTCGGACAAATACGGATGGAAGGACGGGGTGCCGGAAACAGATCCTTCGAATTATGCCTGGACTGCGGATGCAGTGGGGATCCGGTTCTATTTTAATCTGGACACGGTCCCCTGGGAAAAAAGATGGGAGATCGGCGATCATACGGCCCGCCCTGTCACGGTCGCTTTCCGCTACAGCGATCTGTACGGGGAAAAGGCAGAAGCTCTTTCTTCCGCACCGGAAGCTTATATTGCCATGCTCGAGCGGAATAAGCAGTATGACCTGCCCCACGGAGATCTGAGCATACAGCTGACGGGAACGGACGATAACAACACCCTGCTCACCCTCATGCATGATGGCGGAGAAACCGAATATCTGGTCATCGAACACGGGGATAAGCTCTCGGATTACTACATCATGCGCGCTGAGGGAGGCTTCTATCTCTTCCGGGAGAGGTACGGATACCAGGAGGGCTTCTACTACGATTTTTCGAGGCCGGACGGTGGATACGGGCGCTTTGCCTACAATACCTGCCAGTTTTTTGACAGCTTCCTGGGAGACTTGGATTTCGCGGTCCCATACAATCCATACTGCGCACACATGGCGGAGGTACGCCGCTCCTTCGGGGATAACAGTTACGGTGCTGGTTCCTTTGTGCCCAACGGGCACTACACCTTCCCCAGTGAACAGAATACCAGATATAAGATCTTCGTGCTGACTGATGAGAGCCTCTCGATCGATACCAGGGGTACGGCGTGCCGGCTGCTGGAGGATTTCCCTGCTGTCAGGATAGACGAAGAGGGAAAAGAACTGGGTGATGTAATTGTGGCTTCAGGCAAATATCTGATCTTCGAATCCGTGGAAGGTGAGGATACACGCTACGATGTCCCGACCAGAAGGAGCGAATCCCGCACCTTTTGGTACAATTGCCGCGTGTCGGATGGGATGCGCATCCGCTTTTCCTCGGATACCGATTCGTCAGTGTCTACAGAGCTGGGCTTCATGAACCGATATACTGAGCCCGTCAACCTTGCGGAGGCCTTGTCTGCAGGCGGATCCGATGCGTCTGATACAGAGCCTTCCGTGGAAACCTTCTACGTGACGATTGGCGGCCGGGACTACCCGCTGATCCCTGATTACTCCCAGCCCAACCATTTAGGGGAGGAAATCGACTTCGGCGGGGACATCTGGTGGCAGGCGGAGGGCTACGTCGGAACATATGAACTTACAGATGAGGACCGCGAGGACATGCAGGATGCCTGGTACACCCCTGGTCAGGTATCGGATCCCGACAGTCATGCGTCGCTGGTCATATCCGAAGACGGCAGCGCTGTCCTCGACTACTTCGGGGAAATTTTCCGCGGGACCCTCAGTGAAAAGCGTTATTACCACACCTATGTGACAATTTTCATGGAGTCCGATACAGAGAGACGCTCTTTCGAGATCCGCCTGCGTGAAGGGAACTGGCACGACGTACCCGTGAAGATAGACTGCTTCGCGGAAGGTGCCCTGGCCACCAATGAACCGCCGGAATACGGCCCGCTGGAAGTATACCTGACAAAAACGGATGAATGAAGGGACTTTATTTGCTTTCCATTCGCGTGGCATTCACACTGCAATCACCAGCAGCGGGGAGCGGCATAATGACAAAAACACCTCTGAACCTTAGTGGCTTGGAGGTGTTTCAATATCTGCGCATTCATCCCTGAATCGTGACTTCCTTCCCGTCCTTGAAGGTAAAGACCAGCCGGTCCTCGAAGACCGTGATCCGACTCAGTAGTCTGCGGACATAGGTCTCCTTGCTGATGATCGGCTCATGGTTCCCGGAAACGTAGTACTGCTAAAAAAGCGCGAGATCTTCCGGCAGTGCTTTGATAACTTTGATAATGACAAGGTCGCTAACTACGACGAAACCGACGTGGAGCGAATCCTGAATACGGACGGCATGATCCGCTCACCACGCAAGGTGCAGGCGGTAATCAACAATGCCCGGTGCTGGCAGAAGGTGCGCGAAGAGCATGGCAGCTTCTGCGATTACATTTGGAGCTTCTCCAACGGTAAGACGATCCTGTACCAGGGCCACGATACCGGAGCAGTTCCGGTCAGCAACGGCCTCTCAGATAGGATCAGCAAAGACCTGAAGAAGCGCGGCTTCAAATATGTCGGCGCGATCACGATCTACTCCCACCTTCAGGCCTGCGGGATCATCAATGACCACGACAAGGATTGCCCGTGCGGTCAGAAGATCAATGAGACATATCCCACGGTCAGAAAACGGCGGGATCATGAGGTGAAATGAGTATGGAAATCAAATGGATAGATGGATTAAAAGTTTCCCAATCTGCCGGACTATAGATTCCCGGCAGACTGGTTAGCATCCTTTCTCGGGCGACCACGAGGTCGCTTGGGTTTGAGCTCTATCTGATCCTTTGGCTTGGGCTTGCGCCCGCGCTTCTTGGGTTCAGGTTTAGGAGCAGGTTTTGAAAGCCCCAATGCTTCAAGTTCCTCGAATACCGTGTTTAGGGTATGAACCCAGTATCCGTCGTCAGTAGACGGATCTTTCGGAGCATCCGTCCTGCGCCATGCGGATGATAGATCATCCATCAGCTCGCCATAGGACATTTGTTTAAGCAGACCTGCCTGCTCCGCTTTCTTTACGATGCGGGTGGTCGCAACTGTTGATATAAAGTTTACAAACTCGCTTCCGATTACGGAGAAGTCACCTTGCTCTCCGGTGTGATCCAGGCATTCATCGCTCTTGTATCTTTTGAATACAAGCTCGAGAAGCCAGCGATTTTCGTAACAGGTATACGCTACTTTGGCATCCAGATCCTGATCGGATTCGAGTACTATCACACCAAAGAGGTTTTTCTTCTTCGCATACTGCTCGGGCGAGAAGGTATTCTTCCGCTTGGCATTAGCAAGATATGTTGCTTCTTCCTTGGCAGCTTTTCTTGCATCCTTGAAGGCATACAGGAATCGATCGCCTTTGATCTGCGCTTTCTTGTAGACCACATGGGCATCGATGCCTTCGAGTACACCGTCAAATGAAAGCATGTCGTTATCAGCGATACGCACATCATTTCTTTTGATCGGTGTCAGAAAATGAAGATCAGGTCTTTCCGAAAGCTCAGTTTTTATCTTGCTTGGAGGAAAGCCCTTATCTGCAACAATGATACCTTTTCGGATATCGTTGTCACGTATAAATGCAGGATACGAACTGGCATCTATACTGTTCCCGGGGAAGACCTCGGCGCAGATGGGTTCCATCAGTTCGATGTCATATGCATAGATTACTGAAACATCATTGCATCCTCTGACCCTTGCTTTGTATGAGTATGCAGACAGGTCATTGACAGCACTTGTATCCTGCTTAAGTGTTCCATCGATTGCGATATGATGGTCGGCAGCTGTGGCAGACATTCGTCTTTGATAAAACAGCCTGCGCCTGTTGCCATCCATTCCAATCCTCTGGAACAGTTTTCCAACAGAGTTTCTGGAAATCGCTGCACCAGGATAGTCCTTACAGACAAAACAACGGTTGTAGTGAGTGGACATTCTGTTAGCTGTTATAGATGGCTTGATGACCCTGAGAGTAGCGATCGACATGATCGCATAGACATCAGCAGGATCATAAACAGCCAGCAGATCCTTTTCAATGTCTCTTGTTACGGAGTGAACAAGAGCGGAAGAGCCATAAGACAGCATGTCAGGAACAATGGGTGCGGACTTTGCCTCCGAATCCACCGGTACGAATTCGTAGTTGATGATGTGCCCGACCACCTTACCATTTCGTGGC
>JAFTFD010000009.1 GCA_017449745.1 Lachnospiraceae bacterium | reverse complement strand
TTTCCTCCATCCTGGAGGACATACGCATCTGCGCAAGTGCGATGTTCATACTTGCCACCTCATTTTTCTTTGTATCTGTCCGGCGCAGGAATTGGCCGATAATACGGAAAGCTACCAGCGCTTCATGTTCTTTTCAAACTTGCGGATATAGGATCGCTTCAGCTCCACCGCCGAAATCCCGTAGCAGAGCAGAACATCGTTGTAATACATGAGGACATCTGCCAATTCTTCCGTGAGATGCTCACGCAATTCCACGTCCTGGCTCGCAGCTTCTCCACCGTGTTTCTTTATGATGTCGATTACTTCGCCTATTTCTCCAATCATCCAGAGCAACTGGTCTTTCCCACGCTCGGGAGAGATCGGGTTCCATTTATCTTTATATGTATCCTGCAATGTCTTTTGCATTTCAAGCATTTCGTTGATACTGAAATCATCCATCGTGTTCTCCTCTTAAATCCCGATTAACTGCGCCGCCGCTTCTCATGCGTGTGTCAGTAGCACAACATTTTCGATGTGTGTTTCACTGTCCAAACTATTTCCGATCGGTATACTCATATCGCTGTCGATGATCGGCAGACGGAAGGTAATCGACTTCAGCCACTGTCCGCTGGTCTGCCGCTCTTCGTAGATCTGGATCTCTTCGATGAGGGTTTCCATCAGCTTCCGCTGCTCCTCCTCGTTCATCAGCTTATAAAACTTATCGAAGTAAATCAGAATCTTGTAGATGTTATCCCCGGTGACCTTTTCAGACTCGATGGACTGCTTCTTTGCCCTAGCCTCTATGAGGCTCTGCTCCTGGTCATCGATCTTATCGTACATCCGGTACAAACGGTCATCCAGATCGGCCTTGCGGCGGTTATAATGACGTTCATCCGGATCCAGCTGTTCGATCTCTTCCAGGGTCTTCCGCTTCATGGCGTAGGACTGCTTCAGCTGTTTCTCCAGCACCTTGATCTCCTGATCGATGGCCGTGGTGTCCACCTTCATATTGATCTTTTCCTGCATGAGCGAGGCAAAGCGCGGATTCGAGACCAGTTTCGTGATGATCTCGATCACGGAAGCATCCAAAACCTCTTCCTGGATCTGCTTTTTATAATCACATTTATGACCACGAGTCATGGTCCTGTGCTTGCAGCCGTAATAGTAAAAATCCTTATACTTTGATCCATCTTTCCGGTGCTTGATACTTTTATTACCGTACATCCCTGCGCCGCATACAGGGCATTTTACAAGGCCTGACAAGAGGTGTGTCTTCGTATCCTTCGCCTTGTTCACATGCTCGTATTTCTTTGCCTGGGCGATCATTTTGACCTGGGCCTGGTTCCACAACTCTTCCGAGACGATGCCTTCATGCAGGCCATCCACTACCAGGTAATCATCCTGCTCGACCAGCTTGTATTCGTTGCGGGTGCCATGCACCTTTTCCGTTTTACGGCGGCCATAAGCGATCTTTCCGCAGTACACCGGGTTCTTGATGATACGGCGAATAAGTGCAGAATCAAACAGCGGATTCTTTCCATTATGACGGGCAATCTTATGGATCCCGTGATTTTCCAGATACTTGGCAAGACCATTGGCGCCGATATCCGTGGAGACCCACTGTTCAAAAATGGTGCGGATCGCCGGAGCTTCCTCCTCATTGATCTCCAGTACACCATCCTTCAGGCTGTATCCATAAGGCGGAAAACCACCGTTCCACTTGCCGTCCCTGGCTTTCTGAATCCGGCCCTCCATGGTTTGGACACGAATATTCTCACGCTCGATCTCTGCGACTGCTGACAGAACGGAGATCATCAACTTCCCGGCATCCTTTGAAGAGTCGATGCCATCTTCCACGCAGATTAGATTCACACCGAAATCTTGCATCGTCTGCAGCGTGGACAGGACATCTGCAGCATTCCTCCCGAAGCGCGACAATTTGAAGACCAGTACAAAGGAGACATCATCCTTGCCGGTCTTAATGTCTTCCATCATGCGGTTAAACTCGTCGCGACCTTCTATGGACTTTCCGGACTTGCCGGCATCCTCATACTCCCCCGCAACCTCATAGTCATTGAATTCCGCAAAGGCGCGCATGCGGGTCCGCTGGGCATCCAGGGAATAGCCATCGATCTGCATTGTGGTCGAAACGCGGGTATAAATATAGACCTTGATTTTCTTATTTTCCATCAACGGCTCCTCAAAAGTTTGGACATACTTTCCACGTGCATCTTACCATATATATGGCCATTTTTCAATAAAAAAGAAGGCCGACTCCATGGAAACATCCACAGAATCGGCCTGATTGTTATGCAGCCTGTCTCGCTTCTGCACTGAGCCGCATATATCTTCGATACACTTCTTCGATGCCTTTCAGCCTGCTTTGCTGTCTGGGATCCGGCAGTGCGTCCAGATCCATTTGCCCGGCATACTTCTCTATCATATTGGCAAGGAAATCCGCCAGGCCGCTCCATACATCAATCTCGTACATCCGCATCCCTCCATTTCGTTTTAGTCCTTTCACTCCGATCGTCACGGGCGTAGGCCTCCAATACCTCCGGCGGGATCCGCTCCAGAAGGGCCACCGCAGCGTCATAGTCACGACGAAGCTGCAGATCTGCCATTCTCTTTAAAACGCTCTCCTGGCGGCTTTCCTTCAGTTCTGCCGTAAGGGTTTCG
>JAFTFD010000161.1 GCA_017449745.1 Lachnospiraceae bacterium | reverse complement strand
TGCAGTTGTAAAAGGATGCTGTGGGTGTTATCGCTGCTGCCGCTATCAGCAACAACAAGACGTGAGTTTTCAGATTTACCTTCCAAAAGCGGGTACCAATTCCTGACAACAGATTCAATGTTTTCTTCTTCGTTATAAGCCGGCATAACAATATATAATGTATCCAAAGGTGACCTCTCTCAATAATATCAGAATAATTGCGATATAATCTCGAATATGATAGCACTATTTGAGCTAAATAGTAATACTAAATGCTGCTGGGTTAGAAATGATATCTGACATAGACCAGACAGGAATGTGTCATCGTTTTTCTGATGTTTTCAGGAGTCAAACGTATACGCGATATATGGAATTGCAAGGTGACAGAAACCACAAGATATAGTAAAATAGATTAGATAGTGTCTAAAAGGCATTTTATTTATGCGAATCCGGCTGCGGGCGGCTTATGTGCTGCGGCCGCGGCTTTGAGTTTACATGGCAAAAAACGTATTTAAATATAATAAACTGAAGAAAGCTTTAGATATCAAAGGAAGCGGCGGCCTTGCATCGAGAGATGAAAAGGTCGCTCTTCGTGTGCTTAGAAAACAGGGCGAGACCGCGTCAGCCGGCAGAAACGGGCAGGAAGGCAGCACTGCTGGGCAAAGCATTTCCGGTCAGACGCAGACTCTGATCAGCACAGGACTAGAAAACTCCGGAAAAGAGAAGACAAAAAGCACCGGAAAGAAACTCCGCGGATGGAAAAAGGCCGCAGCTGTCATTGCGGCTGTGATCGCGGTACTGCTGCTGGTGATCTACGGCGTCTATCATTATGAGTTCTCCCGCCTGCAAAAGGATAATGCGGAGGAATATACGGAAGAGCTGGTCGTATCCCATGTCGAAGCAGACAAGGTGAGCACGGCGGTGCAGGAATCTGCGCAGGAAATGGAAGAGAAGCTCGCTGACCTCGAGGAGCAGGAAGTCACCCATGCCACCGGAGAGATCATAGAGACAAAGGATGTCTATAATATCCTCCTGCTAGGCACCGATGACAGAACGGCGCAGTTTTCCAACGACGCGCGCAGCGACACCTGCATGCTCCTGTCCATCAACCAGATCACCAATAGAGTCAGTCTGATCAGCTTTGAGAGAGGAATGGGCGTCCCGATCCTCTGGGGACCTTATGAGGGGGAATATGACTGGCTGACTCATATGTTCCGCTACGGCGGGGCCAATATGATGGTGGCGGAGATCCGCGAGAATTTCCTTGTGGATGTCAACAGCTATGTAAGGATCAATATCGCGACGCTGATCCGTCTGATCGATGCGATCGGGGGTATCGATATCGAGGTGACGGAGGCGGAAGCGGAGCACATTAATCATCCCGAGGGAACCTTCACAGCGGATTATGCAAAAGGCATGCATGTGGAGGACCAGATGCAGGAGCTCGTTCCCGGAACGAATCATCTGAACGGCGCCACAGCCATGGTCTATGCGAGGACGAGATATATCGACAGCGACTGGAACCGCATCCAGCGCCAGAGAAATGTCATCGCTGCCGCCGCAAAGCGGCTCAGCAGGCTGAATCCTGCGCAGATGATCGCCATGCTGGATGCAGTCATTCCGCTCGTACAGACGAACCTGACCGAGACGGAGGTGGCGGAGCTCCTGACGCTGGCGCCGAAATTCATGGGGGCAGATATTCAGCAGTTTACGATTCCGGCGGAGGGGACGTTCGGCTCCATGCGAGGAATGAATAACCGGCTTCTCTATGCGGTCGACTTTGACGCCAATGCGCAGATCCTGCGGGGAATTCTCTATGGTATAGATGCGGAAGACGGCGTATTTACGAAAGAGGAACTTGAGGTAATAGAAAAAGAGACCGGTGCCTATGATCTCGGACAATTTATCCGGGAGGAAACAGACAGCGAAAGTGACGGTATCCGGAAACCCGGTGCCCGAATTCCGGGCAGCGGTGCGGGCTCTTCTGCAGAAGGAAGTGCATACGGGAGCGGTTCTGCCGGGACCGGCAGTACAGGCAGTGCAGCGGGAAATCCGGCAGGTACTGCAGGTGCGGGTGCCTGGGGAAACGGACAGAAAGGCGCAGGCAGCAGTACAGCTGCACAGCCCGGCAGTTCCCAGGGCAGCTATACGGGCGATAATTCCGGCCAGAGCAGCGCCGCGCAGATGCAGATCGTACAGAACGAAGATGGAATCTATGTGGATGCGGCGACAGGCGTTGCGGTGAATCCGGACATTATTCTGACAGGTCCTGACGGAGAAATCTATATTGATCCCTCCCTGACCGGAAGCGTTTCGCTGCAGCAGGGTACTGCTGCAGAAACATCAGGTGCAGGAAGTGGAACAGCCGGTGCGGATGCGGGTGCTGAAATGACAGACGATGCCGCAGCACAGGCAGCGCTTGCAATCGAGCAGCAGTATGAACAGCAGCTGGCGGAGCAGATCGCTGCCGCACAGAAAGAACTGGAGGCCCAGGTGGCTGCGGCGCAAGGGACCCAGACACAGCAAAGTGAGGAAAGCGCTCAGACAGGCGCACAGACTTCTCTGTCAGAACAGGCCGCGGCAGCCGCTGCGGCGCAAAAGGCGGCAGAGGAGCAGACTGCGGCGGCCCAGGCGGCCGCAGAGGCATTGGCACAGGAGCAGGCCGCAGCAGCGGAGAAAGCAGCCCAGGAGCAGGCCGCAGCTGCAGAGGCGCAGAGAGCAGCCCAGGCTGCTGCGGAAGCGGCAGCAGCGCAGCAGGCAGCAGAACAGGCAGCGGCAGCCGCCGCGGCACAAAAGGCGGCGGAGGAACAGGCTTCTTCCGTGACGGCACTGCAGGCGGCCGCAGCAGCGGCCCAGCAGGCGGCAAGACAGCAGACACAAGGTGACGCGAATGGCAGCCCGTAAGCTGATCAGTTTTATAATAGCCTTCAGCACTTTTATACTGCTCGCAGGAGCTGTGCTTGTGCTGGCGGCCAGCCTTCAGATGACGATCGTCTTCCGGCAGAATGTGCAGAACGATCTGTTCGACTATGTGCCTGAAAATCTGCCGGTGCTGCTGGCACTGATGGCAGCTTCGCTGCTGGGCATGTTTTTTCTGTACCGCAGCCGGCGCTTTCGTCTGCTTTGCAGCTGGAGAGATAATGGAAGATTCCGGATCGGAAAGATACTGGAAGGTCTGCTGGTATTTGTCCTGCTCTATGGACTGTTTCTGATTTACGCGATCCGGGGCGTCGCCACGAATGATGCGCTGCAGCTGAACGGCATCATCGGTGAGTTCATGCAGGGCAATTACAGCGCCCTGAACGATGCCGGCTATCTGGGATCTTATCCGTTCCAGATCGGTTACGTTATGATCGGACAGATCCTGTACCGCATTGCCGGTCCGGGGAATTTCCTTGTGTATCAGATCCTGAATCTGATCTCCATTATTTTAACGGTTTACTGCCTTTACAGAATTACTGCAGTTGTTTTTCATAGTGAAGCGGCGGCGGAACTGATGACCGTACTTGGCTTCGGGGCGCTGTTTTATTACACTTATACGACATTTGTCTATAACGATGTCTGGAGTATTTTCCTGCAGACGGCAGCGATGTATATGCAGGCGGTGTATCTTACGGAAAAGCAGGCATCCACGGCTCATGCAGCGGAAGGGAAAACAGGCAGGTGTCCGGCTTTCCTTTATGAGATCGCGGCGGCCGTTCTGATCGCGCTGGGCTATCTGTTGAAATCCAACTGCCTCATTGCGCTGATCGCAATGATCATCGTCCTGCTGTTTTCCATCCTGCGCGATCTTGTGTCCGGAATGGCCGGGAACGGGAAGAGAGCGGACTTGCGGGCTGCTCTGCAGAAAACCCTGATGATCGTCCTGCTGATCGTGATGACCTTCGGATGCAGCAGGCTTGTGAATGCACATTATGCGGCGGCGGCCGGACTGGAAGCGATGCCGAAAGGCGTACCGACGACATCGTACCTTGCCATGGGCATGATGGAAGGCGAAGAGGGAAAGGCCGGCTGGTATAACGGCTTCAACGTCGGCGTCTACAGAGACCATCAGTATGACTGGGATGCGGCGAATGCGGCCTCCATCGAACAGATCCGCAGCCGGTTCGCGGATTTTATGTCCAGCAAGCGCAGAATGGTGCGGTTCTATTGTGATAAATTTATTTCCCAGTGGGGCGATGGCACCTGTGTGAGCCTGCGCGAGCAGGAACTGACCGGGCGGCACGCGGAGAATCAGCCTGCCGTTGGTTCATGGCTGACATTTGGCACAGGATATCGGATCATTGGATGGGTGATGAATGTTTATCATTCATTGATCTACCTTGGTGTCGTGATCTACTGTTTTGATCTGTTCAGGAGATTGAGAGCTCTGGCAGGCGTTTCCGAAGCGGAGGCAATGCTTGTTATCTTTATTATCGGCGGTATGCTGTTCCATGAACTGTGGGAGGCGTCCGGCCGGTATGTGATCCGCTATTATCTCATGATGCTGCCGCTGGCGGCGTACGGGTACTCTGCAGTGTTCGGGCTGACCGGCCGGCACAGAGGTGAGAACAGAAAAGCATACTGAAGGAATTTTAGACTACCAGAATGACTCAGCAAGAAATACCGGAATTAAGGGAACAACTGCATAAAGAAAACAGCGGCAAAGAAGATCCTTCGGCGGTTGTCTTTGTGGTGACCCATAAATCATACAGAATGCCGGAAGATGAGGTCTACTGCCCCATGCAGGTCGGCGCGGCATTGAGCCAGGACAGCAAAGGCAGGGAGCAGGATCTCGGATATGTCAAGGACAATGCAGGAGAGAACATCTCGACGAGAAATGCCAGCTTCTGCGAGCTGACAGGCTTGTACTGGGCGTGGAAGCACTGCCCGGCCGATTACATAGGCCTTGTTCATTACCGCAGGCATTTCCGGGGAGACGGAAAAGTGCATTCCGGCATCAGGCGGGATATTTTTGACGAGGTCCTGCGCGGCGACGAGCTGATGCCGCTGCTGAAAAAGTACAGCGTGATCCTGCCGAGAAAACGGTATTATATCATCGAGACGCTCTGGTCGCATTACGACCACACGCACTATGTAGAGCATCTTGAGAAGACAAGAGAGATCATACAGGAGAAATATCCCGATTATCTGCCTAGTTTCGATAAAGTCATGAAGCAGAGCTCGGCGCATATGTTCAACATGATGGTCATGCGCAGGGACCTGCTGGACGCGTACTGCCGCTGGCTCTTCGATATCCTGTTTGAGCTGGAACGCCGCACGGACGGGAGCAGATATTCGTTCTTCCAAGGGAGGTACTGCGGGAGGATCGGGGAGCTGAACCTGAACGTCTGGATCGACCAGCAGCTGAAGACCGGCGTGCTCAGCCATTCGGACATCTGCGTGCTGCCTTATGTCTACATTGAGAGGGAGAACTGGTTCCGCAAGGCGAACCGCTTCCTGCAGGCGAAGTTTCTGCACAGAAGATATGAGTGAATCCGTGCAGCCTGCCGGCAGCAGCGGATCTATGTGATTTTGGCAGCGGAATCACGATAACAGGCAAAATGATTTTTTCTACGGTATCTGCATTTAAACATATATGTCCACCGGATGCGCTGATATTGACAGAGGAGCAGCTGCACGAACTGCAGAGAACGCTGAACGGCATGCTGCAGGATATTGCGGACCTGTGCGAAAAGGAAGGCATCTGTTACGAGCTGGGCGGAGGGTCCGCTCTCGGGGCGGTCCGGCATCAGGGCTTTATCCCGTGGGATGACGATATTGATCTGAATATGCCCCGCGCGGATCACGACCGGTTTGTGACGGCATTTGCAAATGAATACGGCGACCGCTACTGGATCCACACGCCGAAAGAGACACATGACTATGGCCTGACATTCACAAGGGTGCTGAAGAAAGGTACCTGCGTGAAGACCAGGGAGGATTTCAGGAATCCTGATGAGTGCGGCGCATTTATCGATATTTTTGTGATAGAAAATACATATGACAATGCCTTCTTGCGAAATGTGCACGGAATCGGATGCCTGGCGTTCGGCTTTCTGCAGTCCTGCGCGAAATTCTACAGGGACAGGAAGGAATATCTGGAGATGCTGGAGGACCCTGAAAGCGGAGACGGTACATCCGGATCTGAGTCCGGGGAAGATATGAAGCGTCTGAGACGCGTATTTCGCACTAAAATAGCGATTGGCGCTGTTTTCTCATTCTTTGACCTGGACCGGTGGACAAAGATCGCTGACAGATGGTATTCCTACTGTAAGGACGGGACCAGCAGTTATGTTGCCGTTCCGGCCGGCAGGAATCATTTCTATGGAGAACTGTATCTGCGAAATGAACTTTGTGAGACGGCACAGATGCCATATGAGGGAAGAATGCAGCCGGTGCCCGCGGAGTGGGACGCATATCTGAAACGCCTGTACGGCGATTATATGCAGATCCCGGAGGATGCAGGGAAAGAGAAGCATATTTTTTATGCACCGTTTCAGCTGTGAGAAATAACATGAATATTGCATTAATATTTGCCGGGGGGACCGGAAAACGGATGCACTCCGGCGGGGTGCCCAAGCAGTTCCTGGAACTGTATGGGAAACCGATCATTATTTATACATTGGAGAAATTTGAGAATCACGACGACATCGACAGCATCGTGATCTCCTGTCTGGAGAGCTATATTCCCAGGATGGAGAAGCTGTGCAAAAAGTTCCACATCACGAAAGTTGCTGCCATCGTTCCCGGCGGCGCCACCGGGCAGGAGTCGATCGCGAACGGGCTTCACAGGGCGGCAGAGTTGTATCCGGTGGACTCTCTCATCCTTGTTCATGACGGTGTAAGGCCTCTGGTGGACATGGACACCATTACCAGGAACATAGAATGCGCACAGCAGAATGGTAATGCTGTCACAGTCACCCCTGCAACGGAAACTGTAATTGCGGGGTCCCATGACGGCTGCGTGGGCGAGATCCTGGAGCGCAGCACCTGCGAAATGGCGAAGGCGCCGCAGACCTTCGTGCTGGGAGACCTCCTCGGCGCCCATGAGAAGGCCTCTGCGGAAGATAAGAAGGATTTCATTGACTCGGCAAGCCTCATGCGGTATTATGGCGCAGAGCTTCACACGGTGCAGGGATCCACGGAGAACATCAAGATCACTACGCCGGTGGATTACTATATTTTCAAGGCAATCATTACCGCAAAAGAGAGCTCGAATGCGTTTGGGCTTTAAAAGAAAGGTAAATATTCGTGTACGCACACAAGGTTGCATTAAAAAAATTGAAAAGTCTCGGGCTGGTGCTGATGGAGGGCAAGCTCCTGCGGCGCCTGGCGGTCAACGTGAAGATCTTCTGGGTCTGGCTGGACCGCAAGATCGGCAATATCACCCGCTTCTGCGTTATGCCGTTCTACAAGGTGAAAAATAACAGCATTCCTTTCCTGCCGCTGCAGCACGGCGTCGCTTGCAACCCGAAATACATCAGCGACGAACTGATCCGCAGAAAGCTGCCGATCGACATCTACTGGAGCGTGAACAGAGCCCAGTACGCAAAGATGAAGGTGGACCACATCTACAGCAAGCTGGCTCCGGACGGCATTATTGATGAGGAAGATCCCGATTACAATGCCCTTCAGGAATATGTCAAAGAGCACGTGCACTTTGTGAGACCGAACTCGCTGGCATATTTCCAGGCGGCCGGCTCCGCGAAGGTGCTGGTCACCAATGAGCTTCTGGGAGACAAATTCTATCCTTTCCCAATAAAGAAGAGCCAGATCACAACAGAGACCTGGCACGGTTCCCTGGGAATCAAGCGGTTTGACCTGTCCCATTATAAGACCAACCTCTCCTGGCCGGAGGCGGCCAAGAGGACCGGCAGGCTTACCTCATACTGCTTCTCCAATTCGACATTTGAGGAAAACGTCTTCCGCGAGACTTTCTGGGAGAAAACACCGATGCTGCGCCTCGGCCATGCGCGCAATGACATCTTCTTCGACAATTACGAAAACATGCGGAAATTCCTCCGCAATGAATTCATTGTAAAACACCCCAGCCTGACCAGGGTGGAAGAGGGGCAGGAGGAGGCGCCGGAGTACCAGTTCGCGCTCTATGCACCGACTTTTCGCGACAGCCATAATTTTAACGTCTTCAAGCTGGATCCGGAGATGGTCCTGGAGGCACTGCGTGACCGCTTCGGCGGCCACTGGAAGCTGCTCGTCCGCTACCATAATAATGACAAGAAGACCGGCGCCGCAAAGAAAAATACCATCAAGTCCCCGGATGTCATCAACGTGACATCCTATCCCGATATGCAGGAGCTGCTATCCTTCACGGATGTCGCCATCACGGACTATTCGTCCTGGATCTTTGATTTTGTCCTGACGGGAAAGCCGGGCTTTATCTTTGCCATGGATATTGACGAGTATTACAACGAGCGCGGATTCTATTTCGGATTTGAGGACACGCCGTTTACGGTCGCAAAGGACAGCGAGACGCTGGCGGAAAATATCCGTAATTTCGATGCAGAAAGCTATCCTGCAAAAGTGAAGGCATTCCTGGACGACAAGGAGTGCGTGGATGACGGTCATGCGAGCGAGCGCATCGCCGACCAGATAGAAGAGTGGATGGGATTGCATTAAGTGGTGAAAAACATCCGTCAGAAAACTACCGCTGCAGTTTTCTGACATGCAAACCATGCAGGCCGGCGTGCTGACGCACAGCGGCATTTAAGATTAGAATGAAAAAACGAAACGCAGCCATCGATTATCTGAGATTACTGTTCGCGGTAATTACCATGCTGCATCACTCGCGGTACGTGCTGGGAGACGAGAACTGTGTCTTCCTGGGCGGGTCGCTGGCGGTGGAGTTCTTTTTTATCGTGTCCGGATATCTCATGATGGAGAGCATCGCCAGGATCGAAGAGAAAAAAGCGCAGCCGGGTCTCGGCACTGAGACTGCTCAGTTCCTGTGGAGAAAAATCCGTGCACTCCTGCCGGAATATCTTATTGCATGGTTCATCGGATTCGCTTTCGTGATTATCGCCGAGCAGAAGCACGCCGGCGGCATCTGGGCATCTTTTCGCTCCTATTTCTTTGAATTAACGCTGCTGAAGATGACCGGCCTGTTTTCGAGCGGCATCGACGGCGTGATGTGGTATGTCTCTTCGATGATCCTGTGCATGGTAATCCTGTACCCGCTGGTGAGAAAATACCCCGATTACATGAAAAAAATCGGGGCACCGCTCATCGCCGTGCTGCTCATGGGATACATGATGCGCGCGTACGGAAATCCCAGAAATCCTACCAAGTGGATCACTTTTACATATAAGGGGAATCTGCGCGCCATGGCGGAGCTCTGCCTTGGCATTATCTGCCACGAGGCGGCCATGCGCGTGAAGAAGCTGCCGAAAATGAACAGGATCGGACGGATCGGCTCCGCAGTGCTGCAGGCAGTTCTTTATCTGGCAGTCATCCGCTACATGTATATCAGCGGTCCTGCGGAGAGGGATTTCTATTATATTGCCCTCTTTATGGCGGCGATTGCGATGACATTCGGGCTTGAGGACCAATATCAGGGCGTTGCAGTTGTATTTCAAAGAGTGAACTGGCAGAAGGCCGCCGCATGGGCAGCGAAATACAGCACGGCGCTGTTCTTCGGACATCTCTATTTTGCCCAGCATATCAATAGCCTCCTTCCGGAGAAAAAATACGCTCCGGATACGAGGATGATAATTTATGTTGCTCTTTCTTTTTTGAACGGATTCGTTGTGATGATCCTTGCGGAGACCTGGCGGAAGAACAGGAATAAGATCGGGACGGCATTACATGATTTTTTTTTTAGCGAAGGTGCGATGGAGCAGATCAAATCAAAAATAGCCAAATACTGGTTCATGTTCGAGGAACTCGTTAAGCGCGATTTTATGCAGCGCTATAAGAGGAGCATCCTCGGCATGGCGTGGAGCGTCCTTTCGCCCCTTCTCACGCTTCTGGTCATGAAGGTGATCTTCACCGAATTTCTCGGGAAGACGATTCCCCATTACACAATCTATCTGTTTTCAGGCACGATCGTGCTGTCCTATTTCAAGGAATCGACGAAGCAGGGCATGCGCTCGCTCGTGTCCAATGCGAAAATCTTTACCAGAATCAATGTGCCGAAATATCTCTTCCTGCTTTCCAAGAACGTCTCGGCATTGGTGAATTTCGGCCTGACGATACTGGTCTATTTCGTGTTCGTGATTTTCGAGCGTCTTCCGTTTACACCGAAGATGCTGCTCCTGATCTTCCCGGTCATATGCCTCCTGGTGATGAATATCGGAATCGGCGCGATCCTCTCGGCATTGTATGTCTTCTTCGAGGATATACAGTACCTCTATGACGTCGTGCTCACGCTCCTGACCTATATGTCCGCGATTTTCTATTCCGTAGATAATTTTTCAAACCCCAGAATGCAGCAGGCATTTCTGCTGAATCCGGTGTATGTGTATATTAAATATTTCCGCCTGATCGTCATCGACGGAATTGTGCCGTCGGCCGGATATCACCTGCTGTGCCTGTTTTATCCTGTTTTTTACCTGAGTATAGGGATGTGGATCTACAAGAAGTATAATCATCAGTTCCTGTATTATTTATAACGGGGTCAAGTATGTCAGTTATCAATTGCGATCATGTCAGCATCCGCTATATCACGGGTGACTTCAAATCGATCGGTCTGAAAGAATATGTCGTGCGCCGTCTGACGAATAACTATCACGTGAAGGAGTTCTGGGCGGACCGGGACATCACCTTCACGCTGGAAAAAGGGGATATGCTGGGAATCATCGGCACCAACGGCGCCGGAAAATCCACGCTCCTGAAGGCGGTCACCGGAATCATGGTTCCAACCGGCGGCAGCATTCAGGTAAAGGGAACGATCGCGGCACTCCTGGAGCTGGCCAGCGGCTTTGACGGAGATATGACGGTGCGCGAGAACACCTATCTACGCGGTGCGCTCCTCGGATACACACGTAAATTTCTGGACGAAAAGTACGATGAAATCATCCGATTTGCCGAGCTTGAAGATTTCCAGGACCACATGTTCAAGCAGCTCTCCAGCGGCATGAAATCCAGACTTGCCTTCTCCATCGCCTGCCTGGTGCATCCTGACATCCTTATTTTAGATGAAGTCCTGTCTGTCGGCGATGGCGCCTTCCGCAAGAAGAGCGGCGACAAGATGCAGGAAGTTATTAAGAGCGGCGTGACGGCGATTCTGGTATCCCATTCCGTCCCGCAGGTCCGGGAACTCTGCAATAAGATCCTGTGGCTGGATCACGGGAAGCAGATCTGCTTTACCGATGACGTGAAGCTTGCCTGCGATGCCTATGAGCAGTTCCTGGCAGAAAAGAAGAAAAATCCGCCTAAAACGCAGGAAGAACTTGTGCAGATGGTGGAGCGGTTCCGTAAGAAAAAGTAGGAGCAAACAGAAACCATGATGCGTTTCTGCAACGGCTACAAAAAATAAGAAGTGACGGAGTTTAAATGTACAGAATAGATTCAATCGAATCACCTGACAACGGGATCTTGCAGGAAGATTTAGACAGCATAGCGGCGGCAGACCTGCCATATGAACAGCTTCGCGGGAATAGTATACTGGTGACCGGAGCCACGGGACTCATCGGTTCGCTGCTGGTGAAGTCCCTGCTGTGTATTAACCGGACGAATCATCTTGATCTTCATGTTATTGGGCTGGTCCGTAATACGGAAAAAGCAAAGGAGATATATAAGGATATTCTTGGACGCGAGGATTTTCATCTGGTAAAGGCTGATGTTACAGCAGCTGCGGCAGGACACCTGAACGCCGTCATCCCGGAACAAATTGATTATCTCTTTCACTGTGCAGCTGTGACGACCTCCAAACTCATGGTTGAGAAGCCGGTCGAGACGATCGACGCAGCGATTATCGGCACTAAGAACATGCTTGAGCTGGCGCGCCTGTCCGGATGCAAAGGATTTGTCTATATATCTTCGATGGAAGTATATGGTAGTGTTGACAGCCCGAAGGTCACGGAAGATCAGCTCGGTTACATAGACGTCCTCAGGGTCCGCAGCAATTATCCGGAAACGAAGCGCATGTGTGAGAATATGTGCATCGCTTACATGGCCGAGTATGGCATACCTGTAAAGATTGCCAGACTCGCACAGACTTTCGGGGCGGGCATCCTGCCCTGGGAAAACAGAGTGTTCGCACAGTTCGCCCGCGCCGCAATGACAGGAACAGACATTGTCCTGCACACGAAAGGTCTTTCGGAAGGCAACTATTGTTACACGGCCGATTGCATGCGCGGCCTGCTGATGATCCTGCTGCAGGGAAAAGCCGGAGAGGCTTATAACGTTGTCAATGAGGAAACGCACACAACCATCGCTGATATGGCTAGGATGGTGGCGGAAGAGATTACAAATGGACGGATCCAGGTCCGTTTTGATATTCCCGAGACGAATACTTTCGGATATGCGGCGGATACCCATCTGAAGCTGTCAGGCGCAAAACTCATGTCACTCGGATGGGAGCCGCAGTATGGTCTCCGGGAAGCTTATGAACGCCTGATTCTGTTCATGCAAGATTAATTTATGAATCAACACAGAGAAGATAAACTGCGGCTCCGCATAGCGGAAAACACTCCGGAAGACGCAAAGCTTTTATATGATTGGCGGATGGATCCGGCCGCGAGACAGAACTCCTTTCATCACGGGGAGTTTTCTTTTGATGAGCATCTGGAATGGTATCACCGGATGATGGATGATGAAAATCGCATTCTGTATATCATGATGCTGGAAGACGAAGGGGATGATCCGACCGGTATTCCGGTCGGACAGATCCGGTTTGATTTCTCGAAAGATAAAACGGAAGCTGAAATCAGCTACAGCATAGCTCCTGAATACCGCGGCAGAGGATTCGGGAGAGCAATTCTGGCATTAGGGGAAGAGAAGATTCTGGAACAATATCCCTCTGTACACACGCTGAAAGGTGAGGTGCTCTCTTCGAACAAACCATCAGCAGCGCTCTTCATGAAGCTCGGATATGAACAGATATATGTTGAAAAGGAGTTTGTTGTGTTTCGGAAATTGATACCAGGGACGTTTCCGGGGGTCAAATATTAGAATTACGCAGATCCGACCCAATGGCAAATGCTCCGAGACAAGAATGACCGGAACAGTCAAAACAATTAAGGCCCCCACATCCTTAAGCTCGGAATCACTGAGCAAATTTGACGAAACAAAACAGGAGATATATAATCGCCTTATATGGGCCAATACATGGCTTTTATTGGATAGTAACTGGTTGCAATGAGATGTGGCTTGTTGTAAATACAGGTAGTCATTTGGAGGACATCATTATTATGAAGAAGTTTTACACAGGCAGAAGACTCCTGGCATCGCTGATGGCATCTATGCTGGCCGTTATACTGGGA
>JAFTFD010000160.1 GCA_017449745.1 Lachnospiraceae bacterium | reverse complement strand
ATGGGATAGGCAAAAAAGATATAGCAGATGGCGACGAACGGAACTACATCGACAAACATATGCAGGAACAGAATGCCCGTCAATGGCACCAGGGTAATGAGAAAACTGCGGAATACCCTCCGGGAAAACAGCTTTCGGCGTTTTATCACACCTGCGATATCAAGCAGCACTGTTGTGATCATGGGCAGCAAAAGCAGCGGGAACCATGGTCCGCGCGAATAATTCCTGTCCGGCAGAATATAGAAGAAAGCATCGGCGAAAAAGCCGCTTATGTCCATGGCAAAATAGACTGCCCAGAGAACCAGTGCGGCGCGGAAGAGTTTGCTTGTGCGTAGGTTTTCTTCGCAGTAGTGCAGCAGATAGGCCGTCAGCATGGGCAACGGCAGGTCGTAGAACAGGCATTCCAGCACCAGCAGGGCTCTGAACACTGCGACCGAAGCGGAAAAGAAAAACAGTACCATGTCACAGAGACCGGAAAGAACGCCAAGCATAAGAATGATAAAAAAGCCTGAAAAAAAGCGCTTGTTCCAGCGGTCGATTCCGGGCATGACAGCGGTGAACCACAGCCCCATCATACTTAAAAGCATTATCGCGCCGAGGATGAATAAGGTTAAAAAACCGTACCAGCTGTTCACGCTTCCGCGCCTCCCGCCGGATACGGAATGCGCAGTTTTTTTAACTGCTCTTTTACGCCCTCCGGAGTCAGGGGCTTTAGAATGAAGCCATGAGCCTCGGTACTCCATGCGTCAATGGAGTACTCAGGGTAAGCGGTCAGAAACACGACATTTGTACAGGGATTTATCTCAAGCAGCGTGTGGCAAAGATCCAACCCGCTGGCAGTTCCAAGCTCAATATCCAGGATCGCCAGATCCACCTGGTTTGCTTTTGCATATTCCACTGCTTCCTGGGGCCAGATAAAGCCCGTGATCGTGGCGTCCGGCAAGACTTCCTTCAGGACATTGAGAGCATGGGAGAGGATGATCTCATCGTCATCCACCATGATGACATTGGGAAAAAAGTCGCTCCCTTCCACAAGATTGAACAGCGTGTTGGCGTCAACACCGAGACATTTGACAAGCCGGGGGATCATCATTGTTTCCGGCAGACGGAGGCCGCTTTCCCAGCGGGCAACCGTGGATTGGTCGATGTATAACATATCTCCAAGCTGCTTCTGTGAAAGCCCCTTCTCTATTCTCAGTTTCCGCAAGGTTTCTGCAAACAGAGTATACACAAGGCTCCCTCCCTTCATAACATAATGATATTATAAAGCGGTTGGGAAAATTTGGATATGCCAATCTGGAATACCCCTTCATTTCGTCTCTTTTTTCTATTCTTTTTCCAGGCGGGAATGCTGCCGAGCCGGTCATCGCACAGGAACTGGTACGCCGTATTCAGGGTACAGGCCTGGATCATCTGATCGACCGTGGCGCGCTCGGAGGGGCAATGCAGGGAATCCGGACGCCCCGGTTGTTTGCGGGTCACGCCATACTGAACGCCGGTCAGCGCATAGGCCGAGTAGGTGATGGGGTAATCACTGGCAGGGGGATCCAGTACGGATCGGTGGAAGCCACAACACCCAGCTTTGCCATGTGGGGAATGTCCGCATGATCCATGACCTCCAAATGCGCTATCGCATCCCGGAGATCATGGGGGTCAGTCTGAGCATTGGCCTTTTCCATAGCGTCCAGCGCCATCATGGATAGCGCCCCGTCACCGATAGCGTGCAGATGAACCGTCATTGCGAGCCAGTCACTTTACTTTCTTTCCGGCAAAATAAACATCCGCTGGCTTGTTGTAGCTGAAGCCCTCGTGCTCCGCCATGAG
Source organism: Lachnospiraceae bacterium (assembly GCA_017449745.1). GTDB lineage: Bacteria > Bacillota > Clostridia > Lachnospirales > Lachnospiraceae > CAG-791. The sequence goes on along the minus strand of JAFTFD010000160.1, from coordinate 2,541 downwards.
CAGGTCGTTATCGAACACAAGGAAGTCCGCGTCCTTGCCGACGGTGATGGAGCCCTTTTTGTCTTCAACTCCAAGCTGGACGGCTCCATTGATCGTATATCCCAGGATCATTTCTTCTATGCTCATCCGTTCGTTAAGCGGAGGAAGCACATCGGGCGTCCTTTTGAACGCGTAGTGCTTGGTCTTTTCGGTTATCTGTCGCGTCATTCCAACTTCCATGCTAAGATACGGGTTCCATTGCATAAAGTCCGCAAAGACGATCGTGTCGCTTGACCAGGTCACCAGGGCGCCGCTGTCCCACATGGTTTTAGAGCGGCACATCTTCAGGGCGCGCTCCTCGCCCAGTATAGGCGCAAGCATTTTGGGATTGTCAGCATGCCAATGCGGTGTAAAATTCGCGAAGACGCCAAGCTTGACAAAACGATCCAGATCCGCGTCATGCTGGGTCATCAGATGGGCACAGGTCACTTTCACATGGTAGTTATCGCCCAGCTCTTTTCGAACCATTTCCACAGCATCCAGAGCCACGCGGGGCGGAGCCTCTCCGCCGCAATGCAGGTGCAGATCCAATCCTTCCTCGTTGAGTTTGCGCAGAAGATCCGCGAGCTCTTCCACATTGAATGCCGTAGTGCCGGTGGTTCCCGTGTCCGCGTAAGGCGTGATCTGAGCCGCGGTATGGATGGTCAGTGTACCGTCCATAAAGATTTTCATGGTATGGATCTTCAGGTGCTCCGAATTGTATTCCTGCCGGAAACGCTTCAGCTCCCTTAAGCCTTCCTCCGCCTCCCAATGCGCCGCGATCACATAGCATCCATCAATATAAATGGGCAGCTTTCCCTGCAGATCCAGATCGCGCAGACGTTTGTATACCCGCTCGTGAAATTCGGGATCCCCCGGAATGCCTGAATCAAAGACACCACTCACACCGACATCCACAGAAAAATCAATCCACCTCTGAAGCGCCGCGTCGATCTGCTCATCGGTCAGATCCATAGCGCTGTCGAGAATGATCGGAACTTCCGCTGACCCTTCAAATATATTCCCGGTCACGTGTCCATCCTTACGGACATAATAGCTTAAGCCCGGCACAGGATCCGGCGTGTCGTCCGTAATGCCGTGCCGCTCAAGGATCTTACTATTCACCCATATGCTGTGTCCCTCGGCTTCCTGAATCTGGAGCTCACCGTCAGGACAGATCGAATCGAGATCTTCCTTTGTGACTTCTTCCCCATTCAAAAACTTTCTTTCCAAAAAGAACCTGTAGCGTTTCTCGCCGGGGTGCTTCGCAATGTAGTCCGACATGACATCCAGAAGCTCCTGCTTGCCATTGCATTTTATCTGTTCGCCAATCTCCACATATTCTAACCCGACAGGCATGGTCACATGGACATGGCTGTCAATGATGCCCGGCATGATAAACTTCCCACCGAGATCCGTGACCTCTCCCTCATACTCCGAAAGACCGGCCTCATCGCCCACATAGACGAATTTGCCGTCCTTCACCACCAGGGCGGTCGCTTGCGGATTTTCCTTGTCCGATGTGAAGATTTTCGCGTTTTTGATTATCTTGTCTGCTTTCATGCTTGTCCTCCATTTCTTCAATTGCTTTTTTTTATGTTTTGAAAGCGAAGAAGCCTGACAAAACGCAGACTTCTCAGCAAATATATTACCGTTTTGCATCAAGCGAATACAAGAGAATTTGACAGATTGGCAAATCAGAAGCGCCTGACCTTCTTGCCTTGCTTTACTGCCTTGATATATTATTTTTAGAGGGAAAATACTGGCCCGGAGGTACGCTATATGACTGATCAGTTTGGGGAAACCCTAAGAAAACTGAGATTGGAAAAAGGGCTTTCACAAAAGCAGCTCGGAGATCTGCTATTTATCGATAATTCCACCATCGCCCGTTGGGAAAACGGCAGCCGGCTTCCGGACGCAATGATGGTTACGCGGCTTGCCGGATGTCTCGGCGTTGATTCCAACACGTTGTTTCGTCTTGCGTCAAGCGTTGATGAAAATCCCAACATCATTATGGTGGACGACAATAAGATCACCCTTTCTCACGGTCTGAATATATTGGAGGAAATCATAGCGAACGCTTCGATCATGGGTTTTACAAGACCTGTGGAAGCAATTGAATATGCAAAAATAAACAGGATCGCGCTGGCGGTTTTGGATATTGAGCTGGGCAGGTCAAACGGACTTGATCTCTGCGGCACGCTGCTTGAAATCAATCCATGCACAAACATCGTGTTTCTGACCGCCTACGCAGACTACGGTCTCGACGCCTGGAAAACCGACGCCATCGGTTTTTTACTCAAGCCCCTGACCTCAGAGGACGTGAAAGCGCAGCTAAAAAAGCTGCGATATCCGTTCTCGACAGGGGCACGATAAGATGAACGGCTGGAACGATTTTTTCTATTATTTCATAATCGGGGCGACGCTGCTGCTGAGCACGCTGGGTCTGTGGTTCACCGCCATCATGCCCGGTATTGACAGCTGGAATAAGCGCTTCTTCCGGAGCTTTTTTATCGTTCTTAT
>JAFTFD010000159.1 GCA_017449745.1 Lachnospiraceae bacterium | reverse complement strand
AGCGTCTTTATGATCTTCACAGATCCTGTCGGCCACAGCGAGGGCCGCGCGCTCCATGAGGACCATGGAAGGGATCCCGACCACCTCAGAGGTATACAGGTCGGCCTCTCTCATTTCCTGAGCTGTCAGGACAAAACGAAGAAAAGGTTTCTGATACAGGGACCTGCCGGCGGGCTCAGCCCCTGTACCGCTATTTGCGGGTCTCATTGCGCCTGATGCTGTAGGAAAGCTTCATCAGGCTGTCCGAAAGATGTACATTCTCCACCTGGATCTGCTCCGGCATGGGCAGATCTGTGTGGGCAAAATTCCAGACTGCCTTGATCGGGCACGAAGAGATCTCTTCCGCCACTCTGACGGCGTGTTGTTTCGGAATCGCGATCACTACGATATCCACGGGATTTTTCATCAAATATTCTTTGAGCTCCGATACGGGGTGGATCCTGATCCCGGACAGCTCCTGCCCGATCAGTTCAGGATCGATATCAAAGGCCGCCTTGAAGATAAAACCTCTTTTCCGGTAATTCATATAACCGACCAGGGCGGAACCAAGGTTTCCGACTCCGACGAGAACCATGGTGTGTTCCTCATCGAGCCCCAGTATTTTTCCTATTTCATCGTAAAGATACTGCGTATTGTAACCATAGCCCTGCTGGCCGAAGCCTCCGAAATGGTTGAAATCCTGACGGATCTGGGAGGCGGTAACATGCATGATCCTGCTCAGTTCCTGCGAAGAGATCCTCTCCACGCCTTCATCGATCAGATCGCGCAGATATCTGTAATATACGGGCAGACGTTCAACTACTGCCCTTGATATTTCACGTTCTTCCATGACGGTCATCTCCCTGTATAGCTGTCTTCCTGTCTGTCATTAGTTGCCATCCTGATCAAGCGCTTCCTGCAGCTCTTCCCATTTGCTGTAAAGATCCGCAAGCTTAGCTTCATTCTCGGCTTTTCTGTCCGCGAGCTCGTTTAAGGCATTCAGGTCCGTACTGTTTTCCGGCTTTGCGATCTCTTCATCCAGATCGGCTCCGGCCTGTTCGAGAGCGGCAATGCTGTCCTCGCACTTTTTGAGCTCGTTCTGCAGCTTTCTTCTTCTTGCCTGTTCTTCTTTCTGGCGTTGCCAGTCATCTTTTCCTGCGGCTGCGCCGGCTGCCTCCTGCGACAGGACGGAAGCGGTCTTTGTGTTACCCTGGCCCTGCGTTCTGGAGTTCGCATTTACCGGGCCGATGCCGCTTTCAGCTGCGATCCTTCTTCTTTCATCATCGATCAGGACGTTTTCGACCTGTGACGATTTTTCCAGGTAATAATCGTAGTTTCCGTTATATTTGGTCTCCGGCGGGTCATTTTCGCCGGCGTGGCCCGGATAATCGATCATGACCTGCTGCGTCAGGGACAGAATGCGGCTCGCGGTGTGGTTGATAAAATACCTGTCATGGGAGACATACAAAACTGTCCCCTCGTAGTTGTTGAGGGCGTTCTCCAGAACTTCCTTGGAGGTCATGTCCAGATGGTTCGTTGGCTCATCCAGAATGAGGAAGTTCGCCTCGGAGAGCATGAGCTTTGCCAGGGAGACACGGCCTTTTTCGCCGCCGGACAGATCCCGGATCATTTTAAAGACGTCATCTCCCGTGAAGAGAAACGCCGCAAGAAGATTCCGGATCTCCGTATTGGTCATGGACGGAAAGGCGTCCGAGATCTCCTCGAAAACAGTATTGTCCTCGTTCAGAACATGGTGCTCCTGGTCGTAGTAACCCACGTGGACATTGGTTCCGAAGCGGACGGCGCCCTCATCCTGGGGCGTAAGCCCTAAAATGATCTTCATCAGCGTAGACTTTCCGGTCCCGTTGTTGCCGATCACCGCGATATGTTCTCCCCTTCTGACATCAAAAGTCAGGTCGGAAAACAGGTGTTTCTGGTCAAAGCTCTTGGCGATATGCCGCACTTCCATGACGTTCCGCCCGCTGCGGATGCATGGCCGGAAGGAAAGGTGCATATCGTCGCGCAGAACGAAGGGCTTGTCGAGCTTCTCCGTTCTTGCGAGCATTTTCTCGCGCGACTCCGCGCGCTTGATCGATTTTTCACGATTGAACTGGCGCAGCTTGGCAATGACCTCTTCCTGGTGCCGGATCTGCGCCTGATTATTCATATACTGGTGCCAGGCCTCTTCCCGCAGCGCCTTTTTTCTGGCCGCATACGCGGAATAGTTGCCGCCGAACATGATAGCCTTGCAGTTTTCGATCTCGATGATCTTGCTGACGGTCCTGTCGAGAAAATAGCGGTCGTGGGAAACGACAAGGACAGTTCCCTTATAATTTCCCAGATAGTTTTCCAGCCAGCGGATGCTGCCAATATCCAGGTGGTTCGTCGGCTCATCGAGAATGATCAGATCCGGGCGCTGCAGCAGCAGTTTTGCCAGTGCCACACGGGTCTTCTGCCCTCCTGAGAGCGTATTGATCGGTTGGCCGAACTCTGACTCGTCGAATCCGAGGCCTCTCAGGATCCCGGTGATCTCCCCTTTATAGGAATAGCCGTTCAGATCGTTGAATTTCTGCAGCAGCTCATCATATTCCAGGACGATCTCAGAGAGCTCGTCGCCGGAGAGCTGGTCCATCATTTTTTCAAGGACGGCAATACGCTCCTCCATAGCGACGACTTCTTTGCGCTCCTGGAGCAGCTCGTCGTAGATCGTGTTCTCAGAACCCAGATTCTGGTTCTGGGCAAGGTATCCGACGCTGGTATCCCTGGCATAGGTCACGGACCCGCTGTCAGCAGGAAGAGAATCCGGGAAACGGCTTCCGTCAATACCGACGGCAGCATCGAGCATGATCCGGATAAGCGTCGACTTGCCGGCTCCGTTTACGCCGACAATAGCCGCTTTATCTCCTTTTTCAAGATGAAAGGTGACATCCTGAAGGACCTGCTCCTCCAGAAACGCCTTGCTGATATGGTGACAGGCTGCGATCATAATAACTGTTCCAATTCCTCACGGATCGCGAGGATAAACTCCTCGGTATCCAGTTTCTGTACGTTCTCGAGCGTCGTGATCGCTGCGAGATCACCGGTCATGCGGCCGGACTCAATAACATCTTTGGTTGCCTTCTCGAGCATGTCTGCAAAATGGCACAGTGCATCGATGCGATCCAGCTCGCCGCGCTTTCTGAGCGCGCCGGACCAGGCAAAAATAGTGGCGACAGAGTTCGTCGAAGTCTTTTCGCCGTTGAGGTACTTGTAATAATGACGCTGCACGGTTCCGTGTGCCGCCTCATATTCGTAGCAGCCCTTTGGAGAGACAAGCGTAGAAGTCATCATCGCAAGGGATCCGAAGGCTGTAGAGACCATGTCGCTCATGACGTCGCCGTCGTAATTCTTCAGGGCCCAGACGAAGCCGCCCTCGGAGCGGATCACGCGCGCAACAGCGTCATCGATCAGGGTATAGAAATAAGTGATACCCTGCTCCTCAAACTGCGCACGGAATTCTTTATCATAAATGTTCTGGAAGATCTCCTTAAAGGTTCCGTCATAGGTCTTGGAGATCGTATCCTTTGTAGAGAACCAGAGGTCCATCTTTTCAGAAAGGGCATAGGAAAAACAGGTCCTGGCAAAGTTTTCGATGGATTTGTTCGTGTTGTGCATTCCCTGGATGATGCCTGCACCCTGGAAATCATAGATAAGCCTTCTGTGCTCGATGCCGGAGTTCTCCGTATAGACGAGTTCTGCCTTGCCGGCGCCGCCGACCTTCATCTCCATCGCTTTGTAGATATCGCCGTAGGCGTGACGGGCGAGCATGATGGGCTTCTTCCAGGTGCGGACATAGGGCTCGATTCCCTTGACCAGGATCGGTCCGCGGAAGACCGTTCCGTCAAGAGCGGCGCGGATCGTCGCATTCGGGCTCTTATAGAGCTTCTTGAGCTGGTACTCTTCCAGTCTTGCGCGGTTGGGCGTGATCGTAGCACACTTAACGGCGACGCGGTATTTTTTGGTCGCCTCTGCGGCGTCGATCGTCACCTGGTCATCCGTTTTATCCCTGTTTTCGAGACCGAGATCGTAATATTCCGTTTTCAGGTCGATAAACGGGAGGATCAGCTGATCCTTGATGATCTGCCAGATCACCCGGGTCATCTCATCTCCGTCCATCTCTACGATCGGCTGCTCCATCTGTATTTTTTCCATTCTGAGATCCTTTCTGATTGACTATTCGCTATCTGTAACTTATTACGGTTTTTTCTTACTATTCACGGGCCCTCCACACTGCATTCGCAAAACCATGCGTTTCACGCATGAATCATTTGCTGACGCAAATGTTTTTGCTCATGAGGTGGAGGTTCCTGCTTCGCAGGACTTATCATACTTATTCACGGGCCCTCCACGCTGCATTCGCAAAACCATGCGTTTCACGCATGAATCATTTGCTTCGCAAATGTTTTTGCTCATGAGGTGGAGGTTCCTGCTTCGCAGGACACATCATGATATTCAAACCGTCTCTTACGTGCAAGCACGAAGATCCGGTCAGAATATCATGACTACCCGTGAATAGTAACTATTTATAGAGGTCATATAATCCGTTCTTTACCATATTATCATATGCATTGCGCATATGTCTCCCTGCCAGTTCTTCTGCGAGGTCGGCATTTTTGTCCCGGATCGCTTCCATGATGCATCTGTGTTCCTCATTAGATGCGGCAGCCCGCTCTTTCGTGGAAAGTGTCAGCTTCCGGATGCGCAATACATACTGGTGATAATCATTGAGCAGATGCTCGAGCATCTTCGAATTACCGGCCGCATAGAGCGTATGATGGAACTGGCTGTCCAGCTCCACGATCTGCTCTACGTTGTTTTTGCGCGCGTGGAACTCCGCAAGATATACGTTCTCTTCCAACAGTTCCATCTGCTCTTTAGTGATATTCTCACACGCCCATCTGGCGCAGAGCGCCTCAAGCCGCGAGCGGATCATATAGATGTCATGGACATCCTTGGCCTGGATACCGGTGACAAAAGCGCCGCGGTTGGGGATGATCTTTACCAGTCCTTCAAGCTCGAGCTGGCGCAGTGCCTCCCTGACGGGAGTTCTTGAGACGCCAAGCTCTTCTCCGATCGCCACTTCCTTGAGCTCTACGTTCTCGGCGTATTTTCCGTTTAAAATATCATTGCGGATCCTGTGGAAGACCATTCCGCGCAGGGAATAGCGGTCGCTTACGTCTTTCCGCATATCAAAATCATTCATATCCTTTTTCCTGCTCTATGCTGCTGTTCGTGATCCCATACTGTCTGGATCAGGCTGCACCGGCCGCACAAACTACATTCCGCTGCCGATCCTGTCCTGGACCAGGCTGATGCCGAGTTCATTGCACTCATGATCGATTCTCTCCAGAAGCTCCGCATCTGTCATGACCGTGACGCGGCCGCTCTCATACTGCTGGTCGACCCATTCCTTGAGGCGGATGACCAGCGGTGATTTTTTATCGACCTGCTGCTCCGGGAGAAGCCTGTAATAGTTATTGATCCAGAGAGCGATGCCTGCGAGTCCGGAAGTATTGGAGATCGCAGAGATCGGCGGCTTGTTCAGGAATTTTGTCGTGTCGAAAATATTGTAGATCTCCTCATTCTTGAGCAGGCCGTCGGCGTGAATACCTGCTCTTGTGACGTTGAAGTTCTTGCCTACGAACGGTGTTCTCTCGGGAATGTGATAACCGATCACCTTCTCATAGTAATCAGCAAGATCCGTGATGACCGTGGAATCCATGCCGTTCAGGTTTCCGCGAAGCTGCGCGTACTCAAAGACCATAGCCTCTGTAGGCGTATTGCCCGTCCGCTCACCGATTCCGAACAAAGAGCAGTTTACGCCGGCACAGCCGTACAGCCAGGCAGTCGTCGCGTTGGAGACGGCCTTGTAAAAGTCATTGTGTCCATGCCATTCCAGCTGCTCACAGGGAACGCTTGCGTGATGATGAATGGCGTAAATGATACCCGGAACGGATCTGGGAATAACGGCACCGCTGTAGTTGACGCCGTATCCCATCGTATCGCAGGCGCGGATCTTGATCGGAATGCCGTATTCATCCTGCAGCTTCATAAGCTCCAGGCAGAAAGGCACTACATAACCATAGATATCCGCTCTCGTGATGTCCTCCAGATGGCAGCGGGGGCTGACGCCCTCTTCCAGGCACTCCCGGACCACGGAAAGATAATGATCCATAGCCTGTTTTCTGCTCATTTTGAGCTTGAGGAAAATATGATAGTCGGAACAGGAAACCAGAATGCCGGTCTCCTTCATGCCCATGGAGCGGACGAGGCGGAAATCATCGCGGCTCGCACGGATCCAGCTGGTGATCTCGGGGAAACGGTAACCGCGCTCCATACATTTGTATACTGCGTCCCTGTCCTGCTTGCTGTACAGGAAGAACTCACAGGCGCGGATCATGCCGTTAGGGCCGCCGAGTCTGTGAAATTCGTCAAAAATATGGACGATCTGGTCTGTCGAGTATGGCGCCCTGGACTGCTGTCCGTCACGGAATGTCGTATCTGTGATCCAGATCTGGTCAGGCATGTGCTTGGGGACGGTCCTGTCGTTGAACGGGATCTTCGGAATCTCCGAATACGGGAACATGGCACGGAAGACGTTCGGTTTTTTGACGTCATCCAGAATATACATATGCTCCTCGATCTGGAGCAGATGATTGTGCTCGTTCATGGAAACGGGCCTGTTTTCAAAGGTTTCTGTGACCATATACTGCCTCGCTGTAAAGGATTATAGAAATAGTATGTCAGAATAACATGTATTATTGTATACACGAATGCCGTTATGGTCAACAGCGATTTCTTTGCATCTGAAATCATTCACCGCCTTGCCTTATCATGTATATCTCAAAAACATTTTTTTATACAAACGGTGCTTCACAGGATATCATCCTGCGAAGCTCCTTCAGGCAGTGAGAATCGGAAAAATTACGGCAGCGAAACCGAAAAGAAAAAGATGCCCTGTGAGGACTTCTATTTATACATAATAACAGAGCAGGCCATAATGACCTGCTCTGCTGAATGCAACTGTTTTGAATGCTGTATAGAGCATCAGCCCTCGGAGTATCCCTCTGCGACCTCTTCTGCTCTTGCAGCAACTTCCTTGGCCTGGATATCCGGAGGAGTCTGCTCGTATCTTACGAACTCGTAGCTGTACTCTCCGCGGCCGCCGGTGATTGAACGAAGTGTTGTGCAGTAGTCGAACAGTTCCATCTGAGGAACCTCAGCCTCGACGACCTGTTTGCCGTGTCCGATCGGGTTCATGCCGAGAACTCTGCCGCGTCTCTTGTTCAGATCGCCCATGACATCACCGGTATAAGCATCCGGGATCGTGACCTTGAGCAGAACGATGGGCTCAAGCAGGACCGGAGAAGCCTCCATGAAGCCCTTCTTGAATGCCTGGCGGGCAGCGGTCTTGAATGCCATTTCGGAGGAGTCTACCGGGTGGTAGGATCCATCGTAAAGGATCGCCTTGACGCCGATAACAGGGTAAGCTGCCAGAGGTCCGTTTGTGACGGAATCCGCAATACCCTTCTCAACTGCAGGGAAATAGTTCTTCGGAACAGCGCCGCCGACGACTTCCTCACCGAACTCGTAAGGGATATTCATATCATCGGAAGGGCTGAATCTGATCTTAACGTGACCGTACTGGCCGTGGCCGCCGGACTGCTTCTTGTACTTGTACTCAACGTCGGAGTTCTTGCGGATGGTCTCGCGGAAAGCTACCTTCGGCTTCTCTACCTCGACCTCAACATTGTATTCGTTCTTGAGCAGAGACTGCACGACATTGAGGTGCAGGTCGCCCATACCATAGATCAGGGACTGGCTGTTAGCAGCATCGTTAACGCTCTTGAAGGTCGGATCCTCAGAGGAGATCTTAGCCATAGCCTGTGCGATCTTATCGATATCGCCCTTATTCTTTGCTTTATAGCGAAGATATGTATAAGGAGTGGACAGGTCAAGCTTGGGATACTGAACAGGAGTAGCCTTTGTGGAAAGTGTATCGCCTGTAGCTACGTCATTGAGCTTAGCCAGAGCGCCCAGGTCTCCTGCGTGGAGCTCTGCGATCTCACTGGACTTGTTGCCCTGCATGATGTAGATCTTGCCGATCTTGAACTCAGTCTCTGTTCTGGAATCATAAGCCATATCATCGGTCTTGAAGACACCGGAACGGACCTTGATCAGGGAATATCTGCCAAGGAAAGGATCCACGATGGTCTTGAAAACGAAAGCGGTCTTCGGCTTAAGAACGTCGAAGTTAGCCTCGAAGATCTCGTTGGTCTTCATGTTGATGCCGTTGACCTTGCGGCTCTCTGCGGACGGCATGTATTTGACGATGTCGTCAAGCAGAACGTAAACGCCCTGGCATGTGATGCCGGAACCCATCTCGACGGGAACGATCGAACCGTCCTGGATGGCGATGCGGGCTGCGGAACGGATCTCTGCCTCAGAGAACTCGTCTCCGGAGAAATATCTGTCCATGAACTCTTCGCTGGTCTCAGCGACAGACTCCATCAGATTGTCATGATACTCGCCAAGGTTCTCCTGGCTGTAATCAGGCATATCGCATGCTACGACATCCTTGCCGCTCCACTTGAATGCCTTCTGCTGAATAACATTGACATAACCGACAAGCTTGCCGTTCTCACGGATCGGCATATTGAACGGTGCGATCTTCTTGCCGTATTTTTCGATCAGAGCTTCGACAGTCTCACGATAGGAAACGTTGTCGATATCCATATCAGTGACAAAGAACATCCTGGGGAGATTGAACTTCTCGCAGAGGTCCCAAGCCTTCTCTGTGCCGGCCTCGATGCCAGCCTTACCGGAAACGACGATAACGGCACCGTCAGCAACGCTCATAGCTTCCTCAACTTCACCGATGAAATCAAAGTAACCGGGCGTATCCATGACGTTGATCTTATAGTCATTCCACTCGACCGGGATCAGTGCTGTGCGGATCGAGATGCCTCTCTTCTGCTCCTCTTTGGTAAAGTCAGAGACAGTATTTCCGTCCTCGACCTTGCCCATTCTGGATGTGATGCCGCCAAGATAAGCCATTGCCTCAACAAGGGAAGTCTTACCTGCGCTGCCATGTCCCAGAACTACGATGTTTCTGATTTTGTCAGTTGTGTAAACTTTCATGTTGTGTCCTCCAACCTGAGTTTTCAATTTGCCTCGAAGAATTTTGTTCCCGCGGCCAAACTCAAAGACTATTTTAACAAACTAACATGCACTAATCAAGAAACAATTATGCAATCCGACCGAACAACTTGCAGCACCCTTATATTAATTCGGTTAAAATTTTACATCACCAGGCCTATAAAAGACATGAATCAGCAGATTCGACGATTCTTATAGATTCTTATATAGAGAGAATAGT
>JAFTFD010000158.1 GCA_017449745.1 Lachnospiraceae bacterium | reverse complement strand
TCCGTCGTTCCCGCCAGGCACTCGATTCCGACCGTGCCTTCCCCGGAAGGCATAATGAGGAACTGGTACTCCGCCCCGTCCTCCAGAACTATCCCGAGCGGCATCGTATAAATATCAAACGGCTGCCTCGGAAACAGATCCAGCATCGTATCCGCGACCCACTCCCCGCTCTCATTGATGAGATAACAGTGCAGCTGCATGTCCTCAGACACGTCCGCAGAGTTAAAAGAAGTCCTGAATGAGACGCTCTCCGCCTCTTTTCCGTCCCCTCTCCAGACATTTGTCACGAATTCGCCGCTTTCAGGGAAAAACCAGGTCATATTTCTGATATCATAGATCAGCCTGCCGTTTTCAGTGACCGATCCCGCCCGGATCAGCTGCAGCGGCCAGATCATGACCAGCAGAACGAGAATCGCCGCGGCGATCCCAAAACGGACTGTCTTCTTCTGCATCATATCTTCTAAAGCTCCTTTGTTTTAGCCTTTTTCTGCTATGTTAATACTATGCCCTTTGTTTTAGCCTTTTTCCGTTACGTTAATACTATGCTATAATATTTTCGATGTCAAAACCATACTGTTCCTACCGAAGCGGCCCACCTGGAGGCTTCGGCGATTTAACATACTGTTTCTGCCGATGCGTCCCATCCGGGGACCTGTGCGATTTAACATTATAATAACGAATAAAATCAGGGAAAGAATATGGAAGAACAAACATCTTATATTTTCAGAAAATTCAAGGATTTCCGTAATGAGATCCTGTACTGCCTGTTTGTGAGCGCTGTCCTGATGCTCCTGATCACCCGCTCGTCACCGCTGTATCCCTATAACAACTGGGACGATGCAAACAGCTATTTTTCCATGGGAAAATCCATGTTTCACGGCACGATGATCTACCGGGACATCTTTGATCAGAAAGGGCCATATCTGTATTTTCTTTATGGTCTCTGCTCTCTGATCTCTCGGAAGACATTCTTCGGCGTCTTTCTGATGGAAATTCTTCTAGGTGCCGCAGACCTTTTTGGATTCTATGCTATTCTCCGGCTATATGGCATCCGGACGCAAACAGCAAATATACTGCTTCCTCTCGGAATGGCCGTCACGTTTGCCTCCAAGAGCTTCTACTGGGGCGGCAGCGCCGAAGAAATCTGCCTGCCATTTCTCATCTGGGCATTATATCTGACGCTCCGGTGCCTGCGGAGGAATAAAGCCGGTGCACTCTTTCCCCTCCGGACGGTCTTTGCAGTCGGCCTTCTCTGCGGAGTTGTCGCAGCCATCAAGTTTACTCTCCTGGGTTATTTCTTTGCCTTCATGCTGCTGGTGATGTTCTCCAGCTTCCGGCATGGCCGCGCCTCTGATGCGGATCCCTGGTTTAATTATTTTCTGAAAGCGTGCGGCGTCTTCCTGTTGGGCATGTTCGTGCCTGTTGTCCCGTGGCTGATCTATTTTGGCATCAACGGAGCACTGGACGACTGGTATCATGTATATATCTACACGAATGTGTTCATCTACAGTACCTTCGGCGCGGCAAACAAAGGGGAATCTCTGTATGATAAAGTATACGGAATGGCCAAGATCCTCTACTGGCTGATCCTGGATAATATTCAATATTATGTCCTCATCATCCCCGGCCTGTTGTACGCACTGCTGCGAAAGGGATCCGGTTTTCTGGAGCGCATCGCTCCAATTTTGATGTTCGGATTCCTGTTCCTTGGTATCTACATCGGAGGATCGTCACTCCCGTATTACGCTTTCCCGCTGACTGTATTTGCTGTTTTCGGGCTTCTTGCGGCCGGCAGGGTGATCGACTGGGCGACTGGCCGGATGTTTGGCCGTTTGTCCAGTTCAGCCGATTCAGCCGAGTCGGTCGAGTCAACCAGCAATTCTAACCTCAACAGGCAGCAGAGCCTCAAGCCGTGGATGTCAGGCAGGACAGCTGCAATATGTATTTCCCTTGCAGCTTCGCTGGCACTCATTTATGTATTTTCCCTGAATTCCTACTACCTTCGCTATCGCAAGGGGGATGTTTTCCTGTATCACTTTGCCAAGGATATTGAAGCCGTCCGTGTGCAAAGGCTGGCCGGCGGTTCAAAATCCTCGGAAGATTATGATGAAAGCGGCAGGCCTGCAGAAATAAGGGAGAGCAATACCAGCTTCTCCGGGCAGCCCGCTGCGTTGACGCTCCTTAACTATAATTGCCTGGATTGCGGTCTCTACACGGCAGCTGATATTTATCCCACCTGCTACTGGTTCCAGACGCAGACGATCCCTCTGGATGATGTATTCAGCGAGCAGCACCGGTACATTCGCGAAGGACTTACAGACTTCGTAGTCGTACGCGATGACTATCCGGAGTTCATTTTTGAGCAGTACGACCTGATGCACACTTTCCCGCAGAATATGGGCGGCACTGTGCACACTTACTATTTGTTCATGCACAAGTAATGTCAGAGGTTTCTCAATATGTATTACACAAATGTCCTGCAGTTTCTTGAAGAGCGCGCGCAGCAGTATCCGGACCGGATCGCTTTCGCAGATCCGAATGCTTCCATTACATTCGGAGAACTGGCCAGCCGTGCACAGCTGATCGGGCTGCAGCTTGCAAAAAATGTCCCCCCCGGCGCCCCGGTAGCTTTTTATATGGAAAAATGTGTTCCTGCCGTGTGCGCCATGTTCGGCGCAGTGTATGCCGGTGGATTTTACAGCTTCATTGATGTACGGCAGCCTGCTGCACGGGCACAGAAAGCCCTCTCTGTCCTGGAACCGGCTGTCCTGATCACGGACAATGCAAATCAGGAGAAAATACCGGAGCTTGCATTTGAAGGCAAGGTTCTTCACATAGAAGACCTCATGGCATTAAATGAGATCCGCATGGAAGCCGCAGATGCTCTCTTGTTGAATGAAATCTCCACAGAAACCACGGAAACCACTCTGCAGGATGAGATCCGCACAAGCGACACTCTTCCTGCTCCGCTGAAAGAAATCCGCACAAAGGTAACAGATACCGCCCCGCTATATGTTAATTTCACGAGCGGCAGCACAGGAACACCGAAAGGCGTCGCCGTATCCCACCGCTCCGTCATTGAGTTCATCTCACATTTTGCCCCGCTCTTTGGAATCGACGCATCAGATGTGATCGCGAACCAGGCGCCGTTCGATTTTGATGTCTCCGTCAAGGATATCTACAGCGGGCTGTTTACAGGAGCCAGGGTGCAGCTCATTCCCCGCGAATATTTCAGTGCGCCGACAGTCCTGATGGATTACCTCTGCGATCAGCATGTCACTACGCTGATCTGGGCGGTCAGCGCGATGTGCTTTGTCTCAATCATGAACGGATTGCAGTACCGCGTCCCTGAACATGTCCGTCTGGTCATGTTCAGCGGCGAGGTCATGCCTGTGAAACAGCTGAAGATCTGGCAGCAGTATCTGCCGGACACTACCTATGTCAATCTGTACGGGCCGACTGAGATCACCTGCAACTGCACCTATTATATTCTGCCGAAAGACCGTGAATTTACAAACACGGAAGTTATTCCTGCCGGGATTCCATTTCCAAATGAAAAAGTATTCTTACTGGATGAAAACGACCGGCTTGTGCCCTCCGATGACACTGATACAGAGGGAGAGATCTGTGTAGGCGGCACCTGCCTGGCGCTGGGCTATTACCGAAACCCGGAAAAGACAGCCGAGGCCTTTGTCATAAATCCGCTCTGTGACGGCTGGCCTGAGATCATATATCGGACAGGGGATATCGGCCGTTATGACACTGACGGGAATTTACTCTACGTATCCCGTAAAGATTTCCAGATCAAGCATTTGGGACACAGGATCGAGCTTGGCGAGATCGAGGCCGGCGCCATGGCCGCGGACGGCGTATCGCGTGCCTGCTGTCTGTACGATTCCGCCAAAAAGCGGCTGCTCCTGTTTTTCACCGGAACGATCGATAAAAAAGAGCTGTCAGAACAGATGCGGGCTTCCCTTCCCCCTTTCATGGTGCCGAATAAGATCACGCAGCTGGAGGAGATGCCGCTCAATAAAAACGGCAAGATCGACAGGAATGCGCTGCGTCAATTATGAATGCAAATATATGATATTCCAATCAAAAAGTGATTTTGTCGAATGTGACTGACATATCACAGCTGACATATCATATAAAACAAAAATA
>JAFTFD010000157.1 GCA_017449745.1 Lachnospiraceae bacterium | reverse complement strand
TGCCGGTATTTTCCCGGTGTCGTCCCCTCCATTCTGCTGAAAAACCGGATAAAATTCTGCGCATTCGTGTAATACAGTTCTGAGGCGATGGCAGAGATCGTCATATCTGTTTCCTCCAGAAGCTGTTTGGCCATCCGCAGCCGGTACTGCTCCACATATTCCGTAAAGGTGACCCCCTTTTCCTTCTTAAGGATCTTCCATATATAGGAGCTGTCATAGTTCAAAGCTTCTGCGCATTCCGCCAGCGTGACATTTCCCTTTTTCTCCTCCACGACCTGCTCCACTGCGTTCATAATTGCCCTGGACTGGCTGAACATATTGTACTGTGCATTATCGATCACGGGATCGATGAGCACATACTTGATATAGCGGCGGGTCTCATCCAGATCGAAGAAACCGATGATGTTCCGGTAGACCATGCGCAGATCGTTTCGGAAAAGGCCGTCAATAATAATGTTGTTCTGCCTTGCGCCCAGGATGATCGTATTGACGATACGAAGGAGCACCGGGACCTCTCCGCCATCCTCCAGAGGGTTTTCCTTTAATGACCGGATCAGTCGATTTACAGCGTCATAGGCCATATCCTTATCCGCAAGCCTTATCCCCTCCAGAAGCTGCTGCTCGTACTCCGAACTGTTGATGGAAGGATATGCCTCTTCTGCCTTCTTATAATACCTGCAATAGCTCTCGACCGGGCCTTCCTGCAGCTCATTGACCTGTTCCCGGTCCTCCGGAGCCTCTTCTGAGTGCGGCTTGTTCAGCGCAAAAACGCTCTCCCTGTATGCTGCCGTAAGATTATGCATACTGTGATGTACGCCGCTGACGCCTACGCCGGCATGAAAATCAGGATACTGCTCAATATAGCTCCGCGCAGCACTGTAGATCATTTCTGCTTTGCTGTCAGAGGGATCTTTCTCTTCCTCTCCGATAATACAGATCACAGCCCTGGAGCTGTAGATCGGATTCAAAAACAGAAGCGTCCCGTAGTTGTCCGAAAGATACTCGACAAGCCGCCGTCCGCAGGCATCCCTGACCGCGAACTGCTCATCATAATTATCTCCTTCGTAACACAGTGTGATGGTTACGATACGGTAAGAAGCCGGCATCTGTCTTGCCGCGTCCTGAGCCAGGTAGGAATCGATATCCTTGTCGGAGATCTCTCCTCTCATGACACGCATGATAAAGAGTTCCGCCAGCTGCGAAGACAGCGCCGTGTTATGCGTGTGCATACGATTTACACTGCCGGTCATAAAATCCAGCTCATCCTCACCCGGCAGGATCTGCTGCTCCGTAACCTGGGAGATCCTGTCTGCCGCCAGTCTCACAGGGTTATAGATCACCCTGTAGGTAAGATATGCAATGACCAGGAGAATACTCAGAAGCAGGAACAGCACCAGAAGGGAAAGCGAGTCCGTTTAAAACACTTCTCTGTCCCAGTTCATCCCGACATAGATATTCCAGTTTACCTCCTCCGAGTTCTCCATGCTGATCAGATATTTTCCCTTGGAAAATAACGGAACGCGGTTTCCCGTCTCCTGTTCCGGTTCCTGATGTGTCATGCAGAATTTCCCAAACTCCTCATCTGTCGCAAAAACAAGCCTGCCGGAGTCTGTATCGATGATGGAGAGCTCCTGTCCCTTGATTATATTTCCTTTTAGTTCACGGATGAAAAGATCCAGGTCAAAATAGGCGATCAGGACCGCGTTGGGATCCAGGGTGTTCTGCGGCAGAAAAGTATACAGGGAGAGACCATTCAACCGGACCGTTTTTCTGAATTTCTTGTCCAGTCTGTCGACACTGTCCCCGACCCCGTAGATCCATCCGACGCGTTGTCTGCGCCTGTCCTCGTCCGAATAAAGATCAGAGACCGATTCCGGATTTTCGATCTCTTCCACGCTGTAAACGCCTTCACTGCTGAAAACAGATCCTGTCCCGTAATTGACAAGGGCATAGCCCGAAATATAATCTGAGACGATCTTATTGCCGGCGAGCAGTTCCTGTCCATGGCTGATGACAGAATATCTGGAAAAATCATAGGGATTCTCCAACAGTTCTTCCAGGTCCTCATCTGTACCGGTCACGACATAATACCTGCGCAGGATGCTCAATCGTTCATCGAGCCTTCTGCGGATCGTCATTGCCTCCTTCTGCGTCTGCGCCTGAGTCTGCTGCCGGATCCGCTCATTGCTGCCCCTGACCAGGAGCGCCAGCACAATGACTGCCGTGACAATAAAAAAGACAGAGATCGACAAGCCGACAGTTGTACGATAGCGGCCTGACAGGCGGCTCTTCTTTCTGTTTTCAGCCATTGATCTCATAGACTCTCAGTCTCCGGTATTCTGCTGCCATTGGCGCCAGCTGTCGGAATCCCAGGCAACCTTTTCCGAGTAGTTCTCCGTATGTCACTCCGTCATCAACGAACCGGAAAACCTCCAGCCCGTTGACAGAAAAGGCTACCTGTTCCGCCTTCTTTTCCACCGCGATCTGATACCACTGCGCATCCTCGGAAGCATCCGGGATCGGATCCGCCCCCTGGCATACAAGGTAAAAGCCGTAGCTCTTCCTCAGGTTGCAGGTATGGAATGCTCTCTCATCCGGCTCTTTTCTGCGAAAATAGGAAACATGAAAGGCATTGATATCACCATGGTGATACTGAATGTACTCCCCTGTACGTTTCTGCAGCTGAGGATCAAACAGGTTTTCTCCGTTCCTTCCCTGCGCCGCAAAAAACATCATCGCAAGGCCGGGCTCCCGCACAGGCCGGAATTCCCATTCGATCCGGATATTCTCCGAAAATACCTCCGGGCACCAGAGGACATAATTAGCCTTCTGTCCCGCCGAGGGATCCACAGCATTCTCCATGTACATACAGTCACCCGGAAAAGAGATCTGTGCGCTCCCTTCCAGGATCCAGTCCTTAATATCCTCTTCCCTTGCCAGGGGATTTTCATAGATCAGTTGTGTATTCATATCTGTCATTCCTCAAATGCAATTTGTTCGTCCCGCTTCAGGTCAGTTCCTCTCCCCTGCATACCAGTCTTCTATCGACGGATCTGCCTTGATGGAGAGATCCCGGATCGTAAGTCCCTTGATGTTTTCGGTATAAAGTCCGTAGATCTTTTCACCCACATGGCCGGAGCCGTCACAGGGACGAAGGTCATATCCGTCGGCAGCCCACTTGGACGTCTTCTCCAGTTCCACCTGTACCCGTTCGATCAGGATATCCTCGATCGGATGCTTCTCATTGCCGTACAGAAGGATACCGTTTTCTCCGTGGCAGGTGATGTCGCGGATCTTAACGTTGCGGATCGTTCCTGTCGGAATGCCGTCATGGCGTTCCACCGCCGTCAGGCAGATCGGTTCGCCCTTTCCCCAGTAATGCTCGGAGAAACAGCGCGTGCGGATATGAAGATTGCTGATGGTGACATTTTCGATATTGCCCTTGTCGCGCAGCTGCAGGGAGACGCCCCTGTTGGTTCTGTCGATCACGCAGTTGTCGACGATGATATTCCGGAAGTCGCTCTCGCTTTCCGTACCGATCTTGATCGCAGCGCTCGTGGAGACCAGCGTACAGCCTGTGATGATCACGTTTTCGGACGGACCGTATTCTTCATACGCCTGGGAAGTCTTCAGGACGATACAGTCGTC
>JAFTFD010000156.1 GCA_017449745.1 Lachnospiraceae bacterium | reverse complement strand
TAATTTCTCTCAGGACACACGCGAGAGTATGAAATGCTGAGTATGAAGTAAGACGAATATGCACGAAAAAAACAGGCGGCAATTCATCCCGCCACCTAAGATGATATGCTCCCTTTATGAGGGACAGTGAAAAAAACACTGTTGATCACAAAGGAGTTTCGTATGGGAAGGAAGGGAATAAAAATACCACCGGAAGAGAAATTGGAGTATGCGATTAAATGCTGCAATAATGAGATCAGCATTTCAGAGGCATCCCGCCAATTGGAGATAGATATCTCAACTATTAGATGGTGGGTCGAGCTGTATAGAGCTCAAGGTGCCTGTGCTTTCAATGATGATGGATCAAACAGGGTGTATTCAGCCGAAACAAGACGGCTAGCGGTCCTCAGCTATCTGAATGGAGAAGGATCATATAGAGTGATAGCTGCAAAACATGGCCTTCGATCAGATTTACAACTTCGTATGTGGGTGAAGATGTATAATGATGGCGTAGAATTCAAGTACGAAACATCGGGAGAACGCCATATGAATGCATCGAGAAAAACCGCGCCAGAGGAACGATTAGAGATAGTAAAGGATTGCCTGTCAAATGGAACGAACTATGGAAAGACAGCTCTAAAGTACAATGTAAGTTACAATCAGGTTCTTTATTGGGTCAAACGATTCAAAGAGGATGGTGAAGCCGGCCTTGAAGATCGTCGCGGCAAACGCAAGGCCTCCCAGGAGCCTCGCAGCGAGGTCGAGAAACTCCAGATAGAGAACGAGAAGCTCAAGCATGAACTACTTATGACTAAGATGGAGCGTGACCTGCTAAAAAAAGTCAAGGAACTGGAGAGGAAAGATCTCTATCGCAAGTAAGGCAGTCACACCTCTACGGTTCCATCTAGTACTGCACGGAGACATACGGCTATCCGGTCGAACCATGCTGCCGGATACTGCATGTCTCAAGGTCAGCATATTACAAGTGGCTGCGCGGCGATGTCGGCGAAAGAGTCAGAGAGAATATACTCATAGCCGAAAAGATGGAGGAGATCCACAGAAAGGATCCATCCAAGGGATACAGAAGGATCAATGATGATCTGTATCGCAAGCACGGCATCAAGATCAATGACAAGCGGGCACTCAGGATCTGCAGAACCAGAGACATCAAGTCCACGATCAAGTACAGAAACCATGGTTGCACTCGTCAGGCGGACAACCCGCAGTTCATCGCAGAGAACATCCTTAACCGCAAGTTCACTGCAGACAAGCCTAATGAGAAATGGCTCACAGATGTAACTGAATTCAAATGGTATGACGAGAACAACGACAAGCACAAAGTGTATCTCAGCGCCATACTCGATCTCTATGACAGACGCATAGTCTCATATGTGATCAGTAACAGTAACGACAACCCATTGGTGTTCACTACGTTCGATCAGGCAATAGCCGCTAATCCCGGTGCCACTCCATTGTGCCACAGTGACCGTGGCTTCCAGTATACAAACCGGACATTCCATACCAAGCTGGAGAAAGCCGGCATGACACAAAGCATGTCCAGGGTAGCCAAGTGCATAGACAACGGTCCTATGGAAGGCTTCTGGGGAATACTCAAGCGTGAGAGATATTACGGCAAGCGATTTGGAAGCCGTGAAGAACTCGTTGCTATGATCGAGAACTATATCTACTACTACAACAACGAAAGGTACCAGAGAAGGTTTGGAGTACTGACTCCGATGGAGAAGCATGAGTCTTACCTTCTTGCGGCATAGATCACC
Source organism: Lachnospiraceae bacterium (assembly GCA_017449745.1). Lineage (GTDB taxonomy): Bacteria > Bacillota > Clostridia > Lachnospirales > Lachnospiraceae > CAG-791. The sequence goes on along the minus strand of JAFTFD010000156.1, from coordinate 3,263 downwards.
ATCCAAATATATGGCGCGCCCTTAGGGGCGGGTGTAAGGATGGGCGGGCGTAAAAGCGCGCCGTTCGCTCTCATCTGAGCTCACGGGGTCTGCCGGCCGAACAGCCTCGCCTTATAGCTGCTTAGAGCGGCCTGAGTAGTGGCCGCTGTCGCAGCGCGGGCTTCCCGGGGCAGACCGGCTCAACAAAACAACCAGCAACATTATTGTTACTGGTTGCAAAATCTTATGATTTTTCACTGTCCTCTTGACGGGTAGCAGTTCAAGAGGATGGGGGAATTCTTGCAATTATATGTTAAATATTCAATGTCTTATGCCTGTCATCCTCAGGCAATTCTGCCGGATCGTTCTGCACCATCAGGTAATTCCTGATCAGTGCTCATGTCTTGCCTTCAGGTCTGCCTCCATCTGCGGGCGGATCTGATCGACCTTGTACATGAGTGCCAGAACCAGCATAAGGATGCACATGGCAAGAGGCAGATAATTGTACAGTCCCACAATAGCATTCATAGCCGTCTCAGACTGGACCTCAAGGCTTCCGTTGTATCCTGCAAGTCCCATGACAAAGCCAACGATGCCAGAGGCGATCGCGCCGCCTACCTTACCGGAGAAGTTGACGATCGACGCCACCATACCCTCAACGCGGACGCCTGTCTTCCACTCACCGTAATCCATGCAGTCAATGATATACGTATTGATCATCAGGCTGATCGGCATCAGGGCGATTCCCTGGAAAGCTCCGCCCAGGACGATCGTAGCGAGATTGGGACCGCCGATCGTACGGATCGACATACCGATAATTCCTAAGACAGCACAGGCCTGAAGGATCTTGGATGTTCCGAATTTCTTAGCCAGAACGGGGAAGAAAACAAGGGACACAGGAGCAACGAGAGAAGTCAGGGATGCAATGGACATCAGTCCTATATCTCCCATCCAGTACTTGAAATAGTAAGTCGTAACCGTTCCCATTCCGTTCATCACGTTCGTGATGATCATAAGGCCTACAACAATGAGCAGGAACTTGTTTTTGGAAACTGCACCGATCGTAGCTCCGAAAGAGTTTCCGGACTTGGCTGCCTTCGTATCTGCTGCCATTTTTCCCTCCTTGACATTTTCCTGTTGTGAATCAACTTAATATATGTGAATTATGCTTGAATTCATTCCGGGAATCATTTACCATTTCAGCCATAGGGATTCGCATAATCCGACATTCATCGTATTGGAGGCGGTTATGTCTGCTCAGGAATATATCAGCATGCCCATGACGGGCCTTGAGACAATGCTCAAACAGGTCTTTCTGCAGCACCCGGAGGTCCAGAAAAGGATCCTTGAACCGGAGGAGCTCTTTGAATATATACAATGGATGGCCAGAAATCACGGAAGTGAAGCCGCAGACGCTTTTTCGGAGGACGACTATCAGTACAGCCGGGATACGGGTATTGCAGATCTGGGACGGCAGCTCAGGTCCAATCCCCATGACCGGACTGCTCTTAACACGCTCGCCGGCGTTTACAGCGTCCAGTCCGAAGACCGGTATATCGTCTCGGAGCAGGATATCTCTGTCCATCGAATGCTGCGATATATGCCGGCTCACTGGCACAGCAATAATTATTTTGAAGTCTACTATACCTTTTCCGGTACATGCCCCATCTATTTCCAGAATGAAGTCGTAGACCTAAAGCCCGGGACGGTCATGATCATCGCTCCGTCCGTCGTGCATGCCAGTCCCTGCTACATGGATGACCAGATCTTTTTTTACTACGTATTCAGGGCCAGCACTTTTGAGCAGGTATTCTGGAACCAGCTCCCCTCCCAGAGCCTGATGGCCTCCTTTTTCAGGCAGGCTCTTTACGGAAATCAGCAAAACGCTTATATTCAGTTTGAGACATCTGAGGATCCCGAGATCCAGGAGCTGCTCGCCCGGCTGATCGATGAGTCCCGGCAGGAGCAGCCGTACCGTTCCCAGATGATGAATTCTCTGCTGACGACATTCTTTATTCTCCTGCTGCGCCGCTATGAGGGGACCGCCCGCCTGCCGCGCACGGAAACTTTTTTCTGGAAACAGGAATTCTCGGCAATTCTCAGCTATATCCAGACACACTATGCGGAGGTGACTGTATCAGACCTCTCATCGCTCTTCCACTACAGCGACCGGCAGATCACCCGCATCATACAGCGCTGTACCGGCATGAGCTATGCCGATCTGATCCGTAAACTACGCATGGAAAATGCCGCCTCCGCGCTCCGAAAGGGGGTCCTGCCGATCGAAAAGATCGCAGCAGATGCCGGCTATTCCACTGTCAGCAGCTTCTATCGGACATTTACGTCTTATTATCACTGCACACCGGCAGAATACAGGAACAGGGAACAAAACTGATACAGCAATCAAAATCTATATCTGCTAAAATAGCGATATATGTTACCGCGCAGATAAACACAGGCAGCAGGTACGGACCGTGACTGTCCTGCCGGAAGCATCTAAATAAATCATCATAGTTTTTGCAGAAAATGGAGGAGGCAATGAAAACACTCGGACTTAACCCTTATCTTCCCTTCTGGGAGACAGTACCGGACGGCGAACCCCATGAGTTCGGAGGAAGGATCTATATCTACGGCAGCCACGACACGCTTGGCGGCAGCACCTTCTGCGACCAGGATTATGTATGCTGGAGCGCCCCGGTGGAAGATCCCGGCAACTGGCGCTATGAAGGCGTGATCTATTCCAAGATGCAGGATCCTTTAAATGGCGCCCCCTACGACAGTGCACAGCACGGCGGCAAAAAAATACCTTCTATTCCCATGCCCTTCGGTGACCAGGAGCACCCTCATTATCTCTACGCCCCGGACCTGGCGCAGGGACCGGACGGGCGCTTCTACCTGTACTATGCTCTCGACTTTGTCGGAGTGATCTCGGTCGCTGTTTCCGATTCGCCCGCAGGTCCCTTCGAGTTTCTGGATTTCGTCACCTATGAAGATGGACGCATTCCCGAGGAGGGTATCAAATTTGATCCCGGCATCTTAAGCGAGCCCGGCGGAAACTACCTGTACTACGGCTTTGCGCCGCAGTTCAAATTCCCGGGCCAGGGAGAAGTCCCCGGCGCTCTGATGGTGCAGCTGGCAGATGACATGCATACGATCATTACCGATCCCGTCTGCGTCGCCAACGGTTTTGACACCGCAAAAGGGACCGATTACGAGGAACACCCCTTCTTTGAGGCGTCCAGCATCCGCCACTACGGCGACTGGTACTATTTTGTCTACTCCTC
>JAFTFD010000155.1 GCA_017449745.1 Lachnospiraceae bacterium | reverse complement strand
GCGCTCACTGAGATGGTTGAAAAAATCATATCTGTTTTTCAACGGATGCTCATTCCTACGCAAGGTAAATATATTTACCAGCTTCGCGGCAGGGAAAAGCTCCAGTCTCCTGAATATATGTACCGGCTTGTCCGGAAACACCATGTGCGCGATGAGATGGATCTTGATGAACTGTATGTCCGGCTTGAGAAGAAACTTATCAAGAATCCCGAGGACCGCGCTGCAGTTCTGACAGATCTTGCTGTGATCGAGAGCTACCGTTACAGCAGATACCGCCTGCAGATGGAAGTCGTGAAGGGGCATCAGCCGAAATCGCTTCTGGAAACCGGTCAGAAAAATGAACCGGTCAAAAAGCTGCAGATAAAGGATGCAAAAAAGCATCCCGTTACAAAACAAACCACCGTTGACCGGCGGGAAGAAGCCCGCTGAGAAAGGAGATACCATTTTTGAGACAACTGAATATTTTTGAAACTGTGAAGCAGTCTGTCAGTTTGAGGCAGGCTGCTTCTTTTTATGGGCTTCGGTTCCGGAGGGATAACAATGCTCTCTGCCCGTTTCATCCGGATCGTCATCCCAGCATGCAGCTCTATGACGATCACTATTATTGCTTTGCCTGCGGAGCTCACGGGGACGTGATCGATCTTACAGCAGGGCTTTTCCATCTGCAGCCGGCTGATGCCGTGAAAAAACTGGCTGTCGATTTCGCGATCAGCAGCTGTGATGTCCATGATGCGCAGCTGACAGAAAACCCGGCATCACCGGAAATAGACACCTTTGCTTTGTCAGGAAAGCGCCTGCCGACTGCCGGCTCTGCAGAAGAAAGCATTCACATCCGCAGAAGACAAACCTACTTCGCATTCTGCGAATACAGGCAGTTCCTGCTCCTGTGGCGTGACCGTCTTGTGCCCCGGCCGAATGAAGAGTTCTCAGATAGCTACAGCGTCTGCTGCAATGAGCTGTCCAGGATCGAGCAGTATCTGGACATTCTGCAGCCCGGAAGCCTGTATTCATCAGACGACATTGAAGCCTTGCTCAAAGAAAAAGAAACGGAGGTATCCATCATCTATGAGATCACCAGATGCTGCAAGTGATAATCCGCTTTGCGCTGCCGATATCCGTGGCATGCTTGCGAGGACACAAAAAGGAACCGTGATCCAGTCCGCCAGTAACTGTCTCATCGCGCTCCGCGAAGATCCGGTCCTGAAAGGGCATATCCGCTGGAATGAATTAACGGAACGGATATGTATTGAGGGATCCGTTCCCTGGAAGCGGGACGGTGATCCCGGCTTTACTGACACCGATTTTAATAACATCGTCGTCCGGCTGGAGAAGGTCTATGAACTGACCAACGACAAAAAGATCGACCGGGCCATCGGCGTTGTCGCCAACGAGAACCGCTATCACCCGGTCAGGGAATTCCTCGAATCCCTGGAATGGGACGGGATCCCGAGAATCGATATGGCACTGCATCATTTTCTCGGTGCAGAAAAAAATGAATACACCGCAGGAGTATTGCAGTACTTCATGCTCGGCGCTGTCGAGCGTCTCTACCATCCCGGCTGCAAGTTCGACTGCATGCTCTGCCTCGTCGGCGGCCAAGGCGCAGGCAAGTCCACCTTTTTCCGTCTGCTTGCCCTGACAGATGACTGGTTCACGGATGACATGAAGCGGCTCAACGAGGACAAGTCCTACACCTTCATGCAGGGGCACTGGATCATCGAGCTCCCGGAGCTTTCCGCCCTGAAGAACACCAAGACCAATGAGGCGGTTAAGGCCTTCCTCTCCCGCCAGAAGGATACCTACAGGACACCCTATGACCGTTACCCCAGGGATCGGAAGCGGCAGTGCGTCTTCGGCGGGACGACCAATGAGAAACAGTTTCTGCCATTGGACCGTACTGGGAACCGGAGGTTCCTCCCTGTGGAGATCCACGCAGAGCAAGCCGAGGTCCATATCCTGGCGGATGAGGCAGCCTCCCGGGAATACTTCCGTCAGATGTGGGCGGAGATCATGGTAATTCGGGAAAAAGGGAACCTCAGTCTGAGACTCCCGGAGGAGATTGAGTCGATGGCTGCTGTCCTCCGTGAAGAGTTCAGCCAGGAAGATACAGACGCCGGTGAGATCTATGATTTCCTCGATACCTGCCGCTATCCGAGGGCCTGCTCAAAAATGCTCTACCGGGAAGCCCTCGGAAAGACCTTTGAGGATCCGAAGCTGTATGAGCTGCGGGCGATCACCGAAATCGTAAATACCGGCATTGCATCCGGCAGGATCAAAGGATGGAAAACCTTCAATGGCTCGCAGCGCTTCCAGACCTACGGAACCCAGCGCGGCTGGGAACGGACCGCAGAGCTTCCGGAAAGCACGCTCTCAGGCATGGACGGATTTGTTGCCGTTCCGGAGCAGGAGGAGCTTCCGTTCAAATGAATTCCCAGCGCCAGTACCACTGCCAGCCTGTCAACAAACAATGTCAACAAGGGACTAAACTTTTTGTTTTTCATCAGGAGGGTCAAAAATCCTTTGAAATCAAAGGATTTTTCGATCCTCTTTTCTTTTTTGAAAAGTTTTGAAGCCTTGTTGACAGGCTTTGTTGACAAACCTTTTGCCGGGCAGGCCATCTCAGATACTTTACCCGGCTCACAACTGAATAACGAAATGTGCCTCTAGGATGGCACACCCACTATTAACCACAGCCTCGGCGTACTGCGCGCCGGGGCTTTTTTATTGCCCGAAACAGGGCGGAAAGGAAACTGTTTCATGAAATCATTTTTACGTGAAAAGTTCGAATCTGCTGTCAGTTATTTTCTTGATCGTGGTATTATTTCTCTGAGCACCGTTGCAGCCCTTTCGGAGGAAGAACTAATGAACCAAATCTTACGAAAGGTGCACAAATATAAAATCTATTATGACAATCATCAGGATCGTTGGGTCACCTACGTACCTGATGAAACCAACGTCCGGGGAAGGAGGCTCGTAGCACGCAAAAATAAAACTGACCTGGAAAAGTATCTTCTGGAATTCTATTCCTGCGATAAAACCTATACCTTTGATAACCTGTATGAGGAATTCATGCACTATAAATCAAAGCTCCAGGCACCCACAACGATTGATGCTTATATCAAATCCTATAAGCGGTTCTATCAGAATGACCCCATCATTCATGAGGATCTGAACAAGATCTCCCAGACAAGGCTGGAAATGTGGCTTGCAGAACATGTTCAGAAATACCAGATGGATTACAAGGCATACCACAAGTTTTCTGTTCTGTTTTCGCAGATGTTTGATTACGCTAAAAAGAACCGGTATGTGAAAGAAAACCCGTTTGACTATATTGATGTAAAACGGCTTGGACTGGTGAAGAATCGTAGACAGTTATCTTCCAGCAAGGCTTTTACCAGACAGGAATCTGCCGACATTAATAAATATGCCTGGAATGAGTTTCAGTCAAAGCCTGACTGTGTGCCTCTGGCAATCATGTTTGTTTTCCAGACCGGAATCCGGCTCGGAGAAGCTGCCGCACTGAAATGGAGCGATATTGATTTCGAACATCGGCAGCTCCATGTCCAGAGAATGGAACGGAATCAGCAGAACGCCTCGGAGGATTTCCGAACGCTGACAAATCATGAATATGTCATCGTAGACGACACCAAAGGCGAGTTCGGCGCCAGGACCGTAGATCTCACAGACGATGCGCTGTTTATTCTTGATCAGCTCAGGCAGTTTTACGAGAAGGAAGGCATCAAGTCCGAATGGCTGTTCACTCATAAGAACGGAAAGATCCATGACAGGGCTCTTGATCTGAGGATCCGCAAATACTGCGCTGCGACAGGAACTGACATCAAGTCTCTGCACAAGATCCGCAGCACCTTCATTTCCATGCTGCGCGACGCAGGCATGTCCTTTGAAAAGATCGCGGAGGAAGTCGGACATCAGCAGATCCAGACTACGATGAACAATTATTCTTTTGATGTAAATACCAATGAGGATAATATTCGGATGTTGAACGAAGGGCTTAATTTCAGGCCAAAAAAGAAGCGAAGCTATGAACCGGAACTGGCGTAAAACGTCAAGTATTCAAAAGTATTCAGCTATTTTCCTTCCAAAATAGCAAAAAGAAACTCCGGAAGGCCTTGTTTACGGGCTTTCCGGAGTCCTAATCGACGTAGCGAGAGGGGGACTTGAACCCTCGACACCGCGGGTATGAACCGCGTGCTCTAGCCAGCTGAGCTATCTCGCCATAACTGTTTTCCTCAAACAGCTTTATCAGTATACTAAGGATGTTCCTGTTTGTCAATCAGAAATCCAAATTATTTTTTGACGACATGGGGACAGGTTCCCTGTTTCATTTATCCAAATGAAACAGGGACCTGTCCCCATGTATTATTTTACGTCTGCTGTGAGCTCTCCGTTCTGCACGTCGATCAGGATCGTGTCGCCCTGGGAGACCTTGTCCGCGAGAATCAGCCTTGCAGAGAGGGTCTCGACATGCTTCTGGATATATCTCTTGAGCGGTCTTGCGCCGTAGGACGGATCATAAGCCGCATCCGTCACGAATGCCTTTGCCGCCTCTGTCAGCTCGACATTGATGTCCCTGTCTTCCAGTCTCTTGTTGAGGTCTGCGATGATCAGGTTGATGATTCCTGCGATGTTGTCCCTGGTCAGAGGCTTGAACATGATGATCTCATCCAGTCTGTTCAAAAACTCCGGGCGGAAATGCTGATGCAGAAGCTGATCCACAGCGTTTCTCGTTGTCTCGGAGATCTCTCCCTCACCGCTTACGCCGGTTCCGAAGATATCGTCGCCGCCGCTGATCCTGACGCGGTCTCCGCCAGTCTTTTCGCGGCTTTCCAGCTCCGCAAGGATCTCCTGGGCGCCGATGTTGGACGTCATGATCAGGATCGTATTCTTGAAGTCTACCGTCCTGCCCTGAGAGTCCGTGATCCGGCCGTCGTCCAGCACCTGCAGCAGGACGTTGAAAACGTCCGGATGTGCCTTCTCGATCTCATCGAACAGCACGACACTGTAAGGTTTGCGCCGGACAGCTTCCGTCAGCTGGCCGCCTTCCTCATAGCCGACATATCCGGGAGGTGCTCCGATGAGCCTGGAGACGCTGAATTTCTCCATGTATTCGGACATGTCGATCCTGACGATATTTTTATCATCGTCGAACAGGGACTGCGCCAACGCCTTTGCGAGCTCTGTCTTACCGACACCGGTAGGCCCGAGGAACAGGAAGGAACCGATCGGTTTTGTCGGATCCTTTATCCCTGCCCTGCTGCGCATGATCGCCTCAGAAACCTTGATCACGGCTTCGTCCTGGCCGATCACGCGTTTATGCAGCTCCTCGTCCAGATGCAGGGTCTTACTGCGCTCGCTCTCTGTCAGCTTCGCCACAGGAATTCCGGTCCACTTGGAGACGATCCTTGCGATCTCCTCCTCCGTCACCTTTTCATGCACCAGGGATAAATCGTCACCGGCGATGCTCTCTTCCTCCGCCTTCAGCTGGTTCTCGATCTCAGGGAGCCGTCCGTACTGCAGCTGGCTTACTTTCTCGTAGTCGCCCTGCTGCATAGCCAGCTCGATCTGGGAGCGGATCGCCTCGCGTTCCTCACGCAGTTTAGAGACATTGTCCACTCTGGATTTCTCGTTCTGCCAGCGCGCCTGCTCGCTGTTAAAGGCGTCCTTTAACTCCGCCAGCTCTTTCTGCAGTGATTCGAGGCGCTCTCTGGAAAGGTTATCCTCTTCCTTTTTGAGGGCCGTCTCCTCGATCTCCATCTGCAGGATCTTGCGTCTCTTCTCATCCAGTTCTGTCGGCATGGAATCCATTTCTGTCTTGATCAGGGCGCACGCCTCGTCTACGAGGTCGATCGCCTTGTCCGGCAGGAAACGATCTGAAATATACCGGTTCGAGAGTACTGCTGCCGAGACCAGTGCGTTATCCAGGATCTTGACTCCGTGATAGGTCTCATATCTGTCCTTGAGGCCTCTCAAAATCGAGATCGTATCCTCCACCGTCGGTTCATCCACCAGTACCGGCTGGAAACGTCTTTCAAGCGCCGCATCCTTCTCGATGTACTGTCTGTACTCGTTCAGGGTCGTCGCGCCGATGCAGTGCAGCTCGCCTCTGGCCAGCATGGGCTTTAGCATATTTCCGGCGTCCATGGAGCCCTCGGTCTTGCCTGCGCCGACGATCATATGCAGTTCATCGATGAACAGCAGGATCTCGCCCTCGGACTTGCGGATCTCCTCGAGAACAGCTTTCAGCCTCTCCTCGAACTCACCGCGGTATTTTGCGCCGGCGATCAATGACCCCATGTTCAGGGAAAAGATCTTTTTATTCTTAAGGTTCTCGGGCACGTCGCCTCTGGCGATCCTCTGGGCAAGCCCCTCCACGACAGCCGTCTTGCCGACGCCGGGCTCACCGATCAGGACCGGGTTATTCTTGGTCTTTCTGGACAAAATACGGATGACGTTGCGGATCTCATCGTCCCTGCCGATGACAGGGTCCATTTTCTGCTCGCGGGCCTTGGCGACAAGTTCTTCGCCATATTTTTCCAGAGTATCGTAAGTATCCTCCGGATTATCGCTGGTCACGCGCTGATTGCCGCGTACCTGCTGCAATGCAGATAGAAAAGAATCTCTGTTGATGCCATAGCTGCGAAACAGCTCCCCGACCGTCTTGTCCGCGTTCTTGATAAGAGCCAGGAAAAGATGCTCTACGGAAATATATTCATCTCCCAGTCTCTTTGATTCATCCTCGGCGCCGATCAGTACCTTGTTCAGGTTCTGCGACATCTGCAGCTGCACGCTCTGTCCGGATACCTTCGGGAGCTGCGCGACCGCGGATTCTGCTCTCGATGTGAAAGACTGTACCTCAATTCCCATCTTCTCGATCAATCTTGCGATCAGGCTCTCATCGATCGTAAGGAGCGAGAGCAGCAGATGCTCCTGCTCGAGCATCTGGTTGCCGTATTCGGTCGCAAGTGTCTGCGTGCCGTTGACGGCTTCGATACTCTTCTGTGTGAATTTCTGAATGTTCATGAATTTCCTCCCATACGAATTCTGTTGACTCAAATGTATTCCATCAGAGCCGGCGGTATGGAACCTTTCCCTCTGATCCTCAAGTCGAATTCATTTGTTCTATAACTACTATAACACACGTTTGTGAAACGTCAACAGATTTCACACCGCTATTTTGTTAAAGATTTATAAAAAGCACCGGCCTGCTGTTTCTGCCAGCCGGCCGGTGCATGCTATTTCTGTGTTTTGCAGCCTGTTCCTATGATCTCAGGATGCGTCAGATCCGCCGCCTTTTACGGCACTGATCATTCTGTGACAGATCCGTTTTACGAGTATCTTTACTCTTCGGTGAAATGGAATTCTTCTGTTGCTTCATCCTCTGCAGCCTTTATCTCATCTGCAAAAGTAAAGCCAGTCTCTTCCGGCTCCTCCGCGGCATCTGCCGGCTCCTCAGCGAAGCTGAATGCCGTTTCCACTGCCTCAGGGGCGTCCTCAATGACTTCCTCCACTGCAGCAGCTGCCTCAGAGACCTCTTCTGCTGCAGCCTCTTCTGCGGCCTCTGCCGGAGCCTCAGCTGTTTCCTCTACGCTCGACACAAAGCTGAAAGCATTCTCTTCCGGTTCCGGAGCTTCTTCGAATACATCCGGGATCGGATCCTCAGAAGGTGCCTCTGCAGGTTCTGCCTCCTTAGCAGGAGCCTCGATCGCATCCTCAATGTCATCAGACTTTGCAGCATCAGGCTTGTAGGTAAAATATCCTGTTTCCTTTGCCGCCGTATATGTGCCGTCCAGGATATCATCCTCTGCGCCCGCAGGTGCCTGCGCCTGTTCCTGTACAGGAGCAGCTTCCGGCTGCCCTGCTGCAGTCTCTACGGGAACGTCGTATGCAGCGGGTGCAGCGCCGTCCTCTTTCTGCTCTTTTTTCTTACCGATGTTTTTCAGAAACCCCAGCGGATCCTTCTTTCCCTGGGCTGCAGGTGCCCCGCCGGCGATTTCTCCCTCAACCGCTGCGACAGCTTTCTGCACTTCTCTGACAACACCTGTGATCTGGGACATGATCCAGATATCGGAAACGCCGTCATAGATCGCGGAAATACCGATCAGGCGGACAATAAAGTTGCTCAGGATAGACGGCTTTAATACGATCAGCACGCCGAGAATAACTGTCACAATGGACAGAATCAGCGCAATAAGGAATCCTTCTCCATTTTCCCTGCGGATTATAAAGGATTTGCCGATATCGCTAATTCCGCTGGCGACGATCAGGACACCGATGATCGTCGGCAGAAGCGCGATCAGAAATTCAGGGCTGACCACCAGCTGGCAGCCAAGAGCACCGATCACGACCGCTGAGATCAGTAAGCCGACATCGATCAGACCTCTGTCCTTTTTAATGAAATAGGTCACGATCATGGCTGCAGCGCCCATCGCCATCAGTGCGCCGCATGCACGGCTGACGATGTCCATGACATCTTCCGGCCAAATGAGCATGGTCACTCCCAGCGCTATAAAGACAACTGAGATAAGGAATTTGCCTCTTTTTAAAGCTTTCAGATCTTTTGCAATCCCGGATGCAGCATTTTCATCACTTTTAAACATGACCCTCTCCTTTACATAACCTGAAACTGTTTCTGCCGCATCAGAAAGGATGCTGCAGAATATCAACCAAAAAACAAATACTAAGAGCGGCACTCGGCAGTTTTCACATCACCTGCGTACGCTATTACATTGAGTATATCATCAATATAGCCGAATAATCTATAAAAAACCGTCAATAACAGCATAAATACTATCCAATCCGGCTTTTGTCTGTCCGGAGAAGGGAATGACCTGCAGGGTCACCTCTTTGCCGTAAGTACTGTTTTCCTTCAATATTTTCCCGATATTCCGGACAGCTCCGGCCACCTGGCTGCGCTTAAGCTTGTCGGCTTTGGTCGCGATGATCACCGGAACGAATCCGCTGTGCACGACCCAGTCAAACATAAGGACATCGTTCGCCGAGGGGTCATGCCTTATGTCGACGAGCAAAAATACCGCTTTCAACGAGGGGCTTGTGTGCAGATAGTTCTCGATCATCGGTCCCCACTGCGCCTTTACATCCAGGCGCACGCCTGCATATCCGTATCCGGGCAGGTCGACAAGGTAGCACGCATTGTTTACATTATAATAATTGATCGTCTGTGTCTTGCCCGGCTTTTCACTGACTCTGGCGTAGGATTTCCTGTTCATCAGCGCATTGATCAGGGTAGATTTTCCAACGTTGCTCTTTCCGGAAAAGGCAAATTCCGGCAGCTCATGTACCGGGAGCTTGCTGGTAATACCGCAGACGGTTTCCAGATTAACTGATTTTATGACCATTCTGACTCCTTCCTTGAGGATCCTGAGGACTTGCTGCAGCGCAAAAGCAAAACACGGTCCACCTGAATCCATCGGGCTGTGGATAGCACAGCGGCTTCTTCAGATGAACCGTGAGTGTGACTGTTAAGGAAGACCCGGAACATGCTCTTTCAGCGTAAACTGCAGAGGCGTGAAAACGAGTCTGTTTTATGCGCTGGCGCGCCTTTTCATATCGCGTTCCAGAACGGGCTGGCCTTTTCCGTCGACAGATTCCTTTGTGACAGTACATTTGGTGATCGTGTCGTCCGAGGGAATCGTATACATGACATCCATCATCGTCTTTTCCATGATTGAACGAAGGCCTCTGGCTCCGGTGTTGCGCTTTACCGCAAGATCCGCGATCTCTTCCAGAGCGCTGTCATCAAATTCCAGATCTACGCCGTCATAGGAGAAGAGTTTTCTGTACTGTTTGACCAGGGCGTTGCGGGGCTCCCTGAGGATCCGCACAAGTGCCTGCTTATCCAGCCCGTCCAGAGAGACAACGACCGGAACACGGCCGATAAATTCGGGAATCAGACCGAACCGGACCAGATCCTGCGGGACGACGTTCTTGAGGACCTTGCCGATATCCTTGGTCTCTTTCTCCGCAACCGATGCATTGAAACCCATAGACCGGTAATCCGTTCTCTCGTTGATGATCTTTTCCAGGCCGTCAAAGGCGCCGCCGCAGATAAAGAGGATGTTCGAGGTATCGATCGTGATCAGCTCCTGCTGAGGATGCTTGCGTCCGCCCTGCGGTGGTACGGAAGCAATGGTTCCCTCGATAATTTTGAGCAGAGCCTGCTGCACGCCTTCGCCGGATACATCGCGGGTGATCGAGACATTCTCGCCTTTCTTGGCGATCTTGTCGATCTCATCGATATATATGATTCCCAGCTGGGCACGCGGAATGTTGTAATCTGCCGCCTGGATCAGCTTGAGCAGGATATTCTCAACATCTTCTCCGACATATCCCGCCTCGGTGAGGGTCGTCGCATCGGCGATTGCAAAAGGCACGCCCAGAAGCTTTGCCAATGTCTGTGCCAGATACGTCTTACCGGATCCCGTCGGTCCCAGGAGCAGGATATTGCTCTTCTGAAGCTCTACATCATCCGCTGCAGACTCGCTTTGCGCCAGGACTCTCTTATAATGATTATAGACGGAGACGGACAGGACTTTTTTGGCTTCCTCCTGCCCGATCACGTACTCATC
>JAFTFD010000154.1 GCA_017449745.1 Lachnospiraceae bacterium | reverse complement strand
CATTAATAACACCCTGTATATAGGCGCGTTTATCAGTTCCTTCATACTGCAATGCTTTCGGGAAGCCTCCCTCGGAAATATAGTTATCAAATTCGGCGGTCAGGTCGCTTAGTATCGTGTTTCCGAGGAGCTCCTTCATTCCAAGGTATTCCTCAAAGCTCAGCGTATAAAGTTCAAATTCAAGATATCTGCCTGTCTGTTTAGTAGCAAGCTCTCCGCTGAGGAGATAAGAATTTGAACCGGTGATAAAAATACTGTATTAATCTTCTTCGCGGAAACCGTTGATTACTTCCTCAAAATCCGCGACATTCTGGACTTCATCAATAAACAGATATTTTGTCCCTGCTGCGACGGATCTCTCTTCAATAAGCTCGTCAAGCTGGTCTGCTGCTTTGATTTTGCGGTATCCCCGTTTATCCAGATTCAGGTAAATGATATTTTCAGAAGCAATGCCCGCCTCTAAAAGTTCTTCAGCGATTGTCTCCATAAGGCAGGATTTACCACATCGCCGAACGCCGGTAATCACTTTGATAATTCCGGTATCATGGTAGAAACCACGGATTTTCCTGAGATAATTGTCTCTTTTATACAGTCTCATGAAAGTCCTCCTTTCCATGAGTCGACCCATCAATGTTATTTTACTTTCCAATCGACAAAAAATCAAGTTAAAAGGGTAAAAAGTAGAATTTTTCCAAAAGATACCCCCTTAAGCCAAAATTTGTTTCGGACGGGAAATTCCAATGCGATACAATAGAAAACAGGATAACCGAGATAAAGGAGTTATTGGAGCTTGTGGTGTCCTGAACGGCGGGGTTAAAAGGTTTGACATTCTGGAAACCCTCTTGTGTGACGGGTAAGAACCTGTCAAAATAAAATCTGTATGCACATTTACGGAGTTTGAGTATATTTCTTCCGCAGGCCTTAGAGTCCTGCTTTCCGCCCAGAAGGTTATGAACAAGCAGGGGAGCATGGTGGTAAAGAACGCATCGGACGAAGTGAAGGAGATTTTTGAGGTCACAGGCTTCTCAGACATCCTGACAATCGAATAAGTCCGAAAGCAAGATGTACGACAGGCGGTGGACGGATTTGTTAAGGATGCGGAACAGTTTGATGACCTGACGATGCTTTGCATGGAATATAAAAGGGGCATATCGAATGACAATAAGTGTAAGAATACGGTTTATCATTACGGGGCTGATTTTGGGAGTGAGCCTGCTTACCGGCTGCGGCGCAAAAGACGGAGGGACGAATAAAGAGAGCGTCAATTCTTTGGAATCCGCGGACAGCACGGCGAGCGTAAGTGATATTAACGGGAAAAAACAACCCATCACTTCCCTGAACCGGCTTGCCCAGCCCGGGGTCACGATCGCTGTCAGCCAGGATACCCCGGCGGAAGCGTCCTTAAAGCAGGACTATCCCGGAGCAACGCTGATTCCCTACAGCGATATCTTCCTGGCGTATCTGGACGTGGTCAACGGTCGTGTTGACGCCTGCGTCAGTGCCCGGCGTGAGATGGAGTTTGCCCTTGACCACGGCTTGACTGGCGTCCGTCTGCTGGAGGAGACTTATGAAACGAACAGGATCGCCGTGGGCATCTCCCCTGCAACAGAGATCCCCGATTTGAAGAACAAGCTGAATTCTTTTATCGCGGAGGTAAAAGCTGACGGTACACTGGACGATATGTATGACCGTTGGGTAATGCGCGGCGAAGAGACAATGCCGGATATCCCCCGGGTGGGGAACCCATCCTTCACGCTGCGCGTGGGCACGACGGGTACTGTGATGCCCTATTCCTACTACGCAGGTACGGAGTTGACGGGATACGATATTGAACTGGCCCGGCGCTTTGCCTATTGGCTTGGGGCGGGATTGGAATTCAAGGTATATGATTTTGGCGGGATCATCCCTGCCGCCGAAGCGGGAAGCATCGATTGCATCATGTCGAACCTGTTTTACACGGAGGAGAAAGAGGAATCCATTCCTTTCTCTGATGTGCTCTTTGAGGTGGAGATTACCGCCATGGTGAAAGATAATGAGCAACCGGAGCTTACCGAGTTTTCCGAGCTTTCCGGCAAGACCGTATCCATGCTTACCGGTGCGCCATTTGAGGAGCTGGTAAAGAGCAAGGCTCCGGATGTGGGAGAATTCACTTTCTTCAACAGTACTCCGGACATGATAGAGGCGCTAAAGACCCAAAAAACGGATGCCTTCCTGATGAACAATGCTGTCAGTCAGCTTGTGCTTAACAGGAATCCTGATCTTGCATTGTTTCCGCAGAACCTGCAGGATGGAGAGTTCGGCATTGCTTTCGCCAAGGGTGATACCCGCAGGGATGAATGGCAGGCTGCCTACGATTCGATCCCTGAGCCTGAGATCGAGGCGGCTTGGGAGAAGTGGACCGGTGCGGATGACAGCGTCAAAACTCTTCCCGAACAGGACTGGCCGGGCACGAATGGAACGGTCCGGG
Source organism: Lachnospiraceae bacterium (assembly GCA_017449745.1). GTDB lineage: Bacteria > Bacillota > Clostridia > Lachnospirales > Lachnospiraceae > CAG-791. The sequence continues at coordinate 1,149 of JAFTFD010000154.1, read as the reverse complement.
TGGCAGCCTGCGATACATTGGAGCCTATGAGCTATGTCGGCGGAGACGGAGAGCTTAGAGGCTTTGATCTTGAGGTAATCCTGATGGCAGCGCGAAAACTTGATGTGAAGGTGGAGTTCACCGGCATGGAATTCTCCGCGATACTTGCCGCTGTGCAATCGGGGAAGGCTGACATGGGAGCCGGAAGCATCATCATCACTGATGAGCGTGCGGAAGCGGTAGATTTTCTGGAATACTACCCGGCGGCCTTTGTGCTTATTGTGCGGACAGTTACGACATCGCAGGCGGAAACATCAACGGATGATTCCATCTTAAACGGAATCAGGGACAGTTTCGATAAGACCTTTATTCGCGAGGATCGCTGGAAGCTGTTCCTGGATGGCGTGCTGACCACGCTGCTGATCACGCTGCTGGCGATCCTTTTCGGTACGTTGCTGGGCTTTGGTGTGTTTATGCTTTGCAGAAATGGCAATCCGGTCGCGACAACTGTGACCCGTTTTTGTTTATGGCTGGTGCAGGGGATGCCGATGGTAGTTCTTTTGATGATCCTCTATTATATCATCTTCGGCTCGGTTTCTATTAGCGGAACTGCGGTGGCGGTGATCGGCTTTACTCTTACCTTTGGAGCAGCAGTGTTCGGGCTCTTAAAGATGGGAGTGGGTGCGATAGACATCGGGCAATATGAAGCTGCGTACGCATTGGGATATTCAAACCACAGGACATTCTTTACCATCATTCTGCCGCAGGCGCTGCCGCATGTGCTGCCTGCCTATAAGGGAGAGATTGTCGGTCTTATCAAGGCGACAGCCATTGTCGGCTATATTGCCGTACAGGATCTGACCAAGATGGGCGACATCGTGCGCAGCCGGACCTATGAGGCATTTTTCCCGCTGATAGCCGTAACGATCATTTACTTTATATTGGAGGGACTGATCGGGTTTTTCGTTAATAAGATAAGCATCAATATGGATCCGAAACGCCGTATGCCGTCGGATATTCTGAAGGGGGTGAAGATTGATGATTAGAATCGAGCATCTGAAAAAGCAATACCCAAATGCCACTCCTCTTAAGGATGTGAGTGTGGAAATACATGATGGCGATGTAATCTCAGTCATAGGACCATCCGGCACGGGCAAGAGTACACTGCTG
>JAFTFD010000153.1 GCA_017449745.1 Lachnospiraceae bacterium | reverse complement strand
CTCCCTGTTCGCATCGATGTATTCATAAGCCAACAAATAGTCCTGGAAGGCAAAGTGCTTAGTCATCAGAGGCTTTAGCTGGATCTTTCCCTCATTGACAAAGTTCATGGCGTCGACCCAGTCCTCGTGGCGGTACATCATGGAGGTGTTGAGATCCAGCTCGGAGTCGTTGAGCTTGGCAAGATCCACCGTCGCGAGCTTTCCAAAGACGGCGACGAGGATGATCGTGCTGCCCTTGCGGGCGTTCTGGATCGCCTGATCCATCGTGATATCGCTGCCCGCGCAGTCGAACATGACGTCCGCTTTATCCGGCCCGAAGGTTCCCACGAGCGCCTCCGCAAAATCATGGTCTTTGGTGTTTACGACGACATCTGCGCCGAGGCTCTTAGCCAGTTCCAGCCTGTGATCCGAGATATCCGTAGCCATGACCTTTGCTGCTCCCAGTGCCTTGAGGGACTGGATCAGGAGGATCCCGATCGGTCCGCAGCCGAGGACGACAGCATTTGCGCCTTTCACTTCCGGAAATCTCTTCGCTGCATGCACAGTCACAGCCAAAGGCTCGAGCATGCAGATCTCGTTATAGGTGAGTTCCTGCGGTACCAGAGTGACCTTGGATGCATCAACAGCAAAATACTCGCTGGCAAGCCCTGTCGTCTGGAATCCCATGACCTTAAGCTTCTCGCAGAGATTGTATTTGCCGTGTGTGCAGGGGTAGCATTTGCCGCAATAGACCTGCGGCTCTACCGTCACCTTCTGTCCGACTTCAAATCCGGTCACATTTTTGCCGATCTTCTCAACGCGGCAGGAGACCTCATGCCCCTGCGTCACCGGGTACCCCGTGTAGGGATGTGTCCCGTGATAGACATGAATATCGCTTCCGCAGACGCCGATCTTCATAACCTTGACAAGGATCTCGTCATCCGCCGGTTCCGGGATCTCAACAGACCGGAACATGATCTTTTTAGGTTCTGTCATGACTTCCTGCAGCATCTCGTTCTTCATATAGTCTCCTTCGTAGTAAAAATAAACTCTGATTTATTATGTTGTTATGTTACTACAAGATGTCATCCCGGTCAATTTCCGTATTCGCCTGTTTCTATCTTAATTCAAAATTGCTGAAATAACTACTTTTTTCATCGGCCGCTTTATAAAAGCCGCGCAGCAGATGCTGCGCGGCTTTCGTATTACTGATTATACAGTTTTTCCTGCGATCAGATCTCGTTGAATCCCTCGCGCGGAGCATAGCTGGTGTGCAGCAGCTCGTGTGCCTTGTGGGAGTTCGGCTCGCCGAGATATTTCTCATAGAGCTCGATGATCTGCGGATTGTTGTGAGACTGACGGATGACCTGTCTCTCGTCCTCAGAGTACAGAGCCTTTGCTCTCTTCTCCTTGTAGGTGTCGAGAATGTCATCAGCCTCGTTCGGCAGGAAGCAGCTTCTGACGTACGGCTGTCCGCCGCCGTTGATGCAGCCGCCGGGGCAGCCCATGATCTCGATGAACTGATATTTGGACTTGCCTTCACGGATCTCATCCAGAAGGACCTTTGCGCTCTTCATGCCGGAAGCGATCGCGACATTGACCTTTGTTCCGTCGATGTCGATCTCAGCCTCGCGGATACCTGCGTCATGGCCGCGGACTTCCGTGAACTCGATCTTGCCGTACTCTCTGCCTGTCAGCTTGAAGTAAACGGTACGAAGGGCAGCTTCCATAACACCGCCGGTAACGCCGAAGATAACGCCTGCGCCGGAGTAATCGCCCATGATATCCTGGTCCCACTCCTCGTCCGGAAGACGATTGAAGATGATACCGCTTCTCTTGATCATTCTGGCGAGCTCTCTGGTCGTGATAACTGCATCGACATCCGGGATGCCGTTGACCTTCTCCTGCTCTCTTTCCTTCTCAAACTTCTTGGCAACGCAAGGCATAACGGAGACTACGAAAACATCCTCGGGAGCGTAGCCCTGTGCCTCAGCCCAGTAAGATTTGATCACTGCGCCCTGCATCTGGTGAGGGGATTTGCAGCTGGAAAGGTGAGGAAGCAGATCGCCATAGTTGTACTCTGCATAGTTGACCCAGCCGGGTGAGCAGGAGGTGATCATAGGAAGAACACCACCGTTGGTCAGACGGCCGAGCAGCTCTGTACCTTCCTCCATGATCGTGAGGTCAGCACCGAAATTAACGTCATAGACGCGCTCAAAACCAAGTCTTCTCAGAGCTGCGATCATCTTGCCGGTCACAGGTGTGCCGACGGGATAATCGAACTCTTCGCCGAGTGCTGCGCGGACAGCAGGAGCTGCCTGAACAACAACATGCTTGCCTGCCCTGATCGCTGCGTCGACCTTGTCGATCTCAGAGTGCTCCATAAGAGCGCCTGTCGGGCAGACATTCACGCACTGGCCGCACTGGATGCAGGGTGAATCTGCAAAGCTGCGGTTCTCAGCGGGGGAAACAAAAGTCTTGAATCCTCTGTTCTCAAAGCCAAGGATCCCAAGGCCGTGTGCGTTCTTGCAGCGCTCGATGCAGCGGCCGCAAAGGATGCACTTGGAAGTATCACGGACAAGGCCGGGAGCGATCTCATCAAAGATCGTCTCGCTCTTGACGCCCTGGAAAGCACCCTCGCGGGCACCTGTCAGGTAAGCGACATGCAGCAGTTCGCACTTGCCGTTCTTGTCGCTCTGCTGGCAGTTCTGATTGTGGTTGGACAGAAGG
>JAFTFD010000152.1 GCA_017449745.1 Lachnospiraceae bacterium | reverse complement strand
TAGCGGTCCGCCATGCCGTCCCCGTCGCAGTCCACGGCATCCGTGATGCCATCTCCGCTGGAGTCGACCGGCGTATCCGGCGTTCTGTTTCCGTCGCCGTCTACGGCATCTACAAGGCCGTCGCCGTTTGTGTCCAGATTATTTCTGATCGATCTGGGGATATCCGCCGAGTTGATGGCACCGTACGCAAGTGTATTTGCAAGGTTCATCTGCGCCAGCTCTTTCTCCTCGGCAGGAGTGAGCTCTTCCGTCATATAGATTCCCAGATAGGGAAGAACTTCCGTCAGCACTTTCCTGACGATACGGGTCGCATACTTGGCGTCATCCTGCGGGTAGGCATTCGGCCGGTCGACGACGACGTAGATCGCGACCTTCGGATTATCTGCCGGCGCATAGCCCATGAAGGAGACGACATAGTTTTTATGGTCGCGCGGAATGGTCTCCGCGGTCCCGGTCTTACCGCCGATCATATATCCGGCAGGTCTTGCCGTGTGGCCGGTTCCCGCAGCTCCGGCAACAACGGCCAGAGTGGCTTCCCTTACTTTCGCGCTGGTAGTTTCAGATACGATCCGCTTAATGAGTCTCGGCTCGATCTGCCGGACTGTGGAGCCGGATGCGGAAGTGATCTTCTTGACCACGTGGGGCTCCCAGTAGTTTCCTCCGTTGACGAGGGCGGAAAAGGCTGTGATGCCCTGGATCATCGTAATATCAAAGTTCTGGCCGAAGGAGTTCGTCGCAAGGTCCGTAACGCCCATGTTCTCAGGCTTGTACAGCAGCAGGTCTGTTCTCGCCTCGTCTGCCAGATCAATATTGGTCTTAAGACCGAAGTTAAAGATCCTCTGGAACTTTGTAAAGTCCTGGATCCCCGTCTGGGAGGCCATCAGCATCAGCGCGACGTTGCAGCTGCGCTCGATCGCCTGGTCCACCGTCAGATCTCCGTCTCCTTTGGTGTTGTGGCATTTGATCTCCCATCCGCCGACCCAGAGCGAGCCGTCGCAGTGATAGACTTCGTTCCCCGTCATTTTGCCGGACTCCAGTCCCGCCGCCAGGGTAAAGGCCTTTGCGACGGAGCCAGGCTCATAGTATTCGGAGATGCAGAAGTTTCTCCAGAGCGCATTGAGATATCTGGATTTCTGCTCGTCATCTGTCAGGGCTTCCACATCCGCCTGCGACATGTATTCGTAAGTCGGCGCATCTCTCTCGTTAAGCTTAGGCATACCGACGATCCTGGACATATCGTAGGGATTGGACAGGTCATAATTCGGATAGGAGGCCATGCCTAAAATATCGCCGTTGGTGACATCCATCATGATGCACCCGACATTGCGGGCGCCGTACCCCTCATGAACGCGGTTCTGATAAGTCTCGTTGAACTCCTGAAGGTATTTCTCGATGATACTCTGGATATTGGCGTCCAGCGTAAGCACGAGGTTGTTGCCGTCTCTTGCTGCGATCGTTGTCCTTTCCAGAGACTGCGTATCGTTCAGATATCCGTACTCTCTGCCGGGAGAGCCGTTGAGTATAGAGTCGTAATATCCCTCCAGTCCGAAGCTCCCGACATTGTTGTTGTTCGCGAAGCCGATGAGGTCACTGGCCATCGTTTTGAGGGGATAGGAACGGATATAAGCCGGCTCGAACCATATTCCCTGCACTTTGGCATAGGTCGTATTCCATACGGTCCTGGCATCCTCGAGCTGCGTCTGCAGCGCGGCGAGCCTGTTTTCATTGTTGTCGCCGTTCTCCTCTTCGCGGATCGCCTCTCTTAAGTTTGCGACGCGCTGGGAGGCCTCTTCCCGCTCATTGAGATACGCCCTGTATTCCGTGTACGGAAGGTATTTTCTGGCGACGTAATAGCGGTTTTCCGGATGTTCCCGAACGTATTGGGCCAGGAATTCCCTGTCCGCGCCCAGCTTCTCCGCGGCATCAAGGGAGGGCTCGATGAACTCCGATTCTCCCCTGTCATCCTTGTCGCCGCTGTTCATCTGGAAGGAGTCTATAATGACGTTATAGACCAGTTCCGAAGCCGCAAGGACGGTTCCTTTGGAGTCCGTAATCGTTCCCCGCTTGAAAGGGAGCTCACGGCTGTCATACGCCTGCTGGGAGAGGACCTGTTTTTTATACTCCTCTCCGTTATCCCTGTTAATTACATATAAACGTATAATCAGGAATGCAAAAGCCAGCAGTACGGTCATAAACAGTACTACCAGCTTTTTCTGCATTCTTGGCAACAATATTCTGTTTTGCGAAGACACATCCGTCTTCTTTGATGAACCTCTGCCCGGCATCTGTCCTAGTTTCCTATTTCTCTGACCTGCTGTACGTAGTCGCCTGTCTCACCGGCGTACGTAATGATCTGATTCTGGTCCGCGTATGTCATTCCAAGTTCGGTGATGGCTTTAAACTTGATGTCATCCAGATTGATCCTGGCATTGATCTCGTTCTCCATCTCGTCGTTGCTCTCTTTGAGAGAAGCATACGTCTTCTCGAGGGCGGAGATCTCCTTGACGGATTCCGTCACTCTGGACTGAAGACTGATATAGCGGATCAGGATAAAGGACGTCAGGAAGAGGATGACAGCCATGAAAGTGATGAGTGCCGGATTCATTCTGGCCGCGCGCTCGCGATTTCTCCTGGCAGCAGCTGCCACGAGCTCCTGTTCGCGGATCCTCTCCTGTTCGGCGGCGATCATCTGTCTCTGTGTCCGCACAGAGACCTGTCTGGCCGCACTGCCGCTCACGTAAGCCTGCGGCGTGCGCACGCTCACGTTCGGCCTCCCCTGCCGGACATACCCCCTCTGCGGGGCAGCCGCTCTGTTGTAAGATCTGTATTGGTTACTCATTCTTCACACATCTCCCATGTCTCAGACACCCTTGCTGCCGGGACATTGACCTCATAATTATGATGCTAAGGTCAAAAGGCAGAAAAGCATGCCGTGCTCGCACGAGCAGGCTTTTATATCTTTTGACCATAATAGTACTTTAAACAGCTGCGCTCTTTTCAAATATTCTCAGTTTTGCGCTGGCACTTCTCTTGTTGTTTTTCAGTTCCTCTTCGCCGGGCAGGATCGCCTTCCTTGTGATAACGGTGCCCTTTGATTTTTTACCGCAGACACAAACCGGAAACTGCGGCGGACAGGTGCATGGATTTTCCGCTGTGCGGAATGCGTTCTTGACGATCCTGTCCTCCAGAGAATGGAAGGTTATGATGCAGAGCCTTCCGCCCGGGGCAAGAAGGTCGATCAGGCCGTCCACCGAATCCTGCAGGACATCCAGTTCCCTGTTGCAGGCGATCCTCACCGCCTGAAAGGTCCTCTTGCAGGGATTTCCGAATTTCTCCTGCATCTTTTTGGGGATCGCGCCCCGGATGATCGCCACCAGCTGGCCTGTCGTTTCGAGCGGTTCGGACTGCCGCTTTAAGACGATATCCCTTGCGATCCTTGCGGCGTATTTTTCCTCGCCGTAATCTCTCAGGATCCTGGTCAGTTCTTCCTCGGACCAGGTGTTCAGTATATCCTTTGCGCTGACCGGGCCCTGCTGGTCCATGCGCATATCCAGCGGCTCGTCGTAGTTATAGGAAAATCCTCTTTCCGGATTGTCCAGCTGGTAGGAGGAAACACCCAGATCCAGCAGGATCCCGTCTGCAGCCCCGATTCCCAGTTCCCTGGCAACCAGCGGAAGGTTTTCATAATTGTCCCTGACGATCGTGACCTTATCTTTATAAGGAAGGAGTCTCTGCGTAGCAGCTGCAATGGCCTCTTGGTCCTGATCGATCCCGATGAGCCGTCCGGTCGTGAGGCGGGATGCGATCACACTGCTGTGACCGGCGCCTCCGAGCGTCCCGTCAAAATAGATCCCGTCAGGCCTTATGTTTAATCCCGTGATCACTTCCTCCAGCATCACCGGAACATGTGCAAACTCCAATTCTGACACTCCTTCTGTCTGTTGCATTCGTACGGGCTGCGCTGACACAGTCTGCGCTCCGTTTCCGTTCATTCAGGCAGGAACTCTTCGTCCATCGGCTGTATTTTTGGCCCTGATCAGAAGCGGAAGCCGCTCTCCAGCAGCTCTTCGGCGATCGCATTGATATCCTCACGTGCCTCAGCCGCCTGAGTCTTCATGTATTCCTCTTCGCCCCACAGCTCCGCTCTGGAACCAAAACCGGCGAATACGACGTTTTTGTCGATCTTCCCAAGCTGACGCAGCTGCTGCGGGAGAAGGATCCTGCCCTGTTTGTCCAGCTCGACATCGAATGTGCCGGCTGTAAAATAGCGGACCACTCTCCTCATTTTCTGGGAGTTGGCCGGCAGCGACTGCAGGCCCTCGTAGAAATTCTCCCACCCTTCATTGCTGTAGATCGTAAGGCAGGGATCCAGGCTGACGCCTATCTTGAACTGGCTACCGAGTATATCGCGAAAACGGGCAGGCACGATCAGCCTCCCCTTGGTGTCCAGCGCGTGATGATATTCGCCTGTAAACAATTCCGCCATACTGCTCCGTTGTCCTTGATGCCGCAGCGCTTTGCGCGAAGGCTCCATGACGAAAAATCCGCGGAGGCGGTTTTTCGTCTATGATCAGGGGAGGCTGTGCTGCGGCACAGGCTCCCTTTGAACAATAATTGCATCAGCAATTATTGTTCATTATTTTTGAGTCCAAAACACCCGGTTGTCTTCCGGCTCAAGAGTTCACTCTTTTCGCCATCCATCCACGTCCGGGTTATTTCTACCACTTTTGAACCTGTTTTTGGGAAAAAGTGGGATTTCGCTCCACTTTGTAAATAAATAATAAACCAGGAGACTTTCAAAATCAATCCCCTGGAGCAAAAAGATGGCGCCCGAAGCTATATTTTTTGGATATAAAAATACCTCTCAGCGCCGCCTGCCTTATAGCAGACTGTCTGAGAGGTAAAAAAACCTGAATTATTAGATTTGCTCCGCTTTGACCCTTTTTCTCCTCTGTGTGACGTCGATGATCACGCTGAATACGATGATCACGAGCGAGAGTACCAGAGATACCGGCACTTTTGTCCCCTGGATGTAAAGCTGGTCGGTGCGGATGTACTCGATCCAGGCGCGGCCGATGCCGTATCCCACCAGATAGACCAGGAAGACCTCCCCGTCAAATTTTTTGTGTTTCAGGAACAGCAGCATCACGAGGAGGACACCGACGTTCCATAAACTTTCATATAAAAATGTCGGGTGGACCTGGATATAATTTGTCCCTTCCACAATATGTGCCGCGATGTTCTCCGAGATATCTCTCTGCCTGACCATCTCCAGCGGCAGTCTCATAGCCAGCAGGCTGTCCGTGTAGTCGCCGAAGACCTCCCTGTTAAAGAAGTTCGCCCAGCGGCCGATGATCTGGCCCAGCACCAATCCGTAAGCCGCCGTATCCAGCAAAAGGAATGGACTGTATTTTTTCTTTTTACAATACAGGAACACTACCATAACGGCTGCAATGATGCCTCCGTAGATCGCAAGTCCGCCGCCCCTTAAGTTGAACACCTGGATCGGATCATCCTTGTAGAAATCCCAGAAGAAGATCACATAATAGATCCTCGCTCCGATGATTGACGAGATGATGATATATAAGGAAATATCCCAGTAGACGTCCGGATCCTGCCCGGTCTTTTTTGCCATATGGGCCGCCATTACGATCCCGGCCAGCATGGAGAGTGCGATCACGACTCCGTACATAGCTATGCTGAAACCGCCGATCGAGAATGTTTTCGGAACATTCCTGAGGTATATATTCAGGTGAGGAAATGCGATATCCATGGTATCCATGATTTCCTGCATAATTGATGACCTCCCGTTGCTGTCAGCAGAATACCTGCTGCAGCCTGTTTTTGCCGTATGGTTCCCGCACGCTTCGAATAGTTCGAGGCAGCGGTAAACGGTTTATCTTAAACGTTAAAGCGGAACAGGATGACATCTCCATCCTGGACGACATATTCCTTGCCTTCCATCCCCACGAGGCCCTTTTCTCTGGCCGCGGCAAGGGAACCCTCGCGCAGCAGTACCTCGTAGTTGACGACCTCCGCCTTGATAAAGCCGCGCTCAAAATCCGTGTGGATCTTGCCCGCAGCCTGAGGCGCCTTCGTTCCGATCTGGATCGTCCATGCGCGGCACTCATCTTCTCCCGCTGTCAGGAAGCTCATGAGGCCCAGCGTCCTGTAGCTCGCTCTGATCAGCTTGTCGAGGCCGCTCTCTTCCAGTCCGAGGTCGGAAAGGAATGCCTTCTTGTCATCCTCATCGAGTTCGGAAATCTCTGCCTCGATCTTAGCGCAGATGACGAACACTTCGCTTCCGCTCTTTGCGGCATATTCGCGGACGCGCTGAACATGAGGGTTGCTCTCTCCGTCGTCCATGATGTCATCCTCGGAGACGTTGGCTGCAAAGATGACCGGCTTGTCAGTCAGAAGGGCAAAGCCGCTCATCAGCTTGTTTTCCTCGTCGCTTCTCTCGACGGTGCTGGCCGGCTGGCCGGCTTCCAGTTTCTCCTTGATGCGCTTCAGAAGATCCAGCTCTTTTGCCGCTTCCTTATCATTTTTAGCCTGTCTGGAGACCTTGGAGATCCTTCTCTCCAGCACCTCCAGATCCGCAAAGATCAGTTCCAGATTGATCGTCTCAATATCGCGGACCGGATCCACCGAGCCGTCGACGTGGGTGATATTGTCGTCTTCAAAGCATCTCACGACGTGGACGATCGCGTCCACCTCGCGGATATTGGCCAGGAACTGGTTGCCGAGGCCCTCTCCGTGTGAGGCGCCCTTGACAAGACCCGCGATATCGACGAATTCGATCACAGCGGGCGTCACCTTCTTGGTGTGATACAGTTCTCCAAGTCTCTTGATCCTCTCATCCGGCACTGCCACGACGCCTACGTTCGGATTGATCGTGCAGAAAGGATAGTTCTGCACCTCTGCGCCGGCCTTTGTAAGGGAATTAAACAATGTGCTCTTTCCCACATTGGGAAGTCCTACGATTCCGAGTTTCATTTCGTATTCTATCTCCTCATCCTGTCAATTGTATAAATACGTTTTACAAGCGCATTCCATATTACCACAACGCGAACTGATTCTCTACTTTTTTCGATATCGCGGAGTCATGTGGCGTATCTCATAACGTATTTTCTGAGATAGCAGGTACACATCCTGTGCTTTGAATTTTTGCAGAGAAGACAGACCACGGCTGATATCAGCCGCGGTCTGTCACCTTCTTCACATACGAGTCAAGGAATGATCCACAGACTCGTCCTAAATAAAAAGCCGGCTGAAAGATATTATTCTTCCGGCCGGCAAGGATTGACTTGTGTAGTCACTATGTGCAGTTTAGTTCTCCAGCAAAGCGGCGCACTCCTGCAGCTTTTCTATGATGCTGATGTGCTGCGGGCACTGGAATTCGCACTGGCCGCACTGGATGCAGTCCGAAGCTTTTCCCTTGTCCTTCGTGTCTTCGCTGTAGTTTCTCTTTGCTGCCTCGAGCTGGTTGTAAACCATGACCCTGTTCATAGCGCTGAAGATGTCCGGGATCGGGATCTGCATGGGACATCCGGGTGTGCAGTAGCGGCAGGCTGTGCAGGGGATCTGCGGGATCTCCGCCAGGGCCTTCTGTGCGGCCGCGATGACCTTGTCCTCTTCCTCGTTCAGCGGGCAGAATTTGTCTACTGCCATGTAGGAGATGTTATCCTCCATCTGCTCGATGTTGGACATTCCGGAGAGGACCATCATGACGCCCTCCTGGGATGCGGCAAAGCGTACTGCCCAGGAAGGGATGGAAGCCTTGTCGTCCGCAGCAAGGAACACGTCCTTGACGACCTGCGGGGGATCCGCAAGAGCGCCGCCCTTGACGGGCTCCATGATGACGACCGGCTTGCCGTGCTTGCGGCAGATCTCCAGGCACTCTCTCGCGCAGACATCCGGGTTCTCCCAGTCCGCGTAGTTGATCTGGAGCTGAACCAGTTCGACGTCCGGGTGCTTTGTCAGAAGATCCTCAAGGATCTCAGGGCTGTGATGGAAAGAGAATCCATAGTGGCGGATGAGTCCCTTTTCTTTCAGCTCCTTGACATAATCCCAGAGGTGGTATTCATCATACAGATGCAGGTTCTTGGACATGATCGCGTGCAGCAGATAAAAATCAAAATAGCCTGCTCCTGTTCTCTCAAGGCTTCTGTAGATCTGCTGCTTGGCGTCCTCTTCGTCCTTGGCTGCACCGGCGTTCAGCTTTGTTGTCAGCGTATAGCTCTCTCTGGGATATCTGTCGACCAGCGCTGCCTTTGTCGCTTCCTCGGAACCTCCGTAGACATAGGCTGTATCAAAATAAGTAAGGCCTGCTGCCATAAAACGGTCCACCATCTCTGCTGTCTGGGGAACATCGATCGTGCCGTCTTCGAGTCTGGGAAGGCGCATCAGGCCAAAGCCGAGTTTGCCGTCTCCCAAAGTCATTTTCTCACTCATATTTGCCTCCTGTTCTGTTGTTATCGGATCTGCCTTCCGATGTCGTATTTTTGCATTTTCTAACAGCCGCAGATCCACGCTCTGTCGTTTGGAAAATGCGCATCAATCATCTTTCAGTATAATGTATTTTTCTCTGATTACAACAGGATTTATTGCAGTTATGCCTGCATCTCATTCAGGTACCGGCAGGCTGCGATCGCCGCTGTCGCGCCGTCCGCGACCGCCGTTGTGAGCTGCCTGACGTTCTTGCTCCTGCAGTCGCCGGCGACATAGACGCCGGGCGTTCCTGTAAGGCACCTTTCATCCGCGTCAAAATATCCTCTCTCGTCGAGCTGGGCAAGGCCCGCGAAGGCGTCGTTCTCCGGGATCAGGCCGATCGCGACGAACAGGCCGTCGCAGGGAATGACCTCTGTCTTCTTTTCCGGGCTGTCGGTATGTGTGATCTCAACGCCGCAGAAGCCGTTTTCATTCGTCTTAAGTCCTGTCACTCCGACCTGTGTATAGGAGCGGACGTTCTCTCTGGAAAACAGGACATCCTGCAGTTTCTGCTCTCCCGTAAAGAACGGGAGATCCTGCAGCATAATGACCTCTTTGCACTTTTCCGCCAGCAGGATCGCCTCCTGCAGCGCGGAGTTTCCGCCGCCCGCCACGCAGACCGTCTGTCCGGTGTAGAAATCCCCGTCACAGACTGCGCAGAAGGAGATGCCGTCTCCTACGAGCTCATTCTCTCCCGGAAGTCCCAGCATGCGGTGCTTGACGCCTGTCGCAAGAACGATCGTATATGCCTCAAAGCGGCTGCCTTCTTTTGTCAGGACCGTTTTCACCGGGCTGTCTTCCGCTGTCTCGATCTTCTCCACTTCCTCCAGCTCGATCTCGGCTCCCTGCGCCAGGATCTGCTCCAGCGTTTTGTCCGCCAGTTCGTTTCCGCTCATGGAAAGAGTTCCCGGGTAGTTCTCTACCTTAGGGGAGTGTGTGATCTGGCCACCGAAGCCGCTCTTCTCAATGACAAGAACATGTTTTCCCGCGCGCAGCGCATACAGGGCAGCTGTCATGCCGGCAAGCCCGCCGCCAACTACGATCAGATCGTAAACCATGATAATTCTCCTCTTCTTATATCACAAAATACTGTATGAGCGAAAATACGGAGCCTGTGCCAAACGGGACAGGCTCCGTACGTGGTTAATACTTTTGATTTTACTGGTTCATCAGCCAGCCCTTGATATCGGAGACACCGCGGTATTTCTCAAAGTTCTCTCCGTTCACCAGGACCAGCGTCGGTGCCTGTTTGACACCGAACTTGCCGACGAGCTCTTTCTCCTCATTGGCATTGAGTGCCGTATACTGGACGCCAGCTCTGTCAAGGAGCGCGCCTGCAGCCTTGCAGTTCGGGCATGTCGGGGTCTTGAACAGCAGGATCTGTACGCCGTCCTGGACAGGAACTTCTGCAGCAGGTGCCTGGACGGGTGCCTCTGCCTGGCTGACAGGTGACTGCGCCGTCTCGTTTACAGGAGCAGCCTGTTCGACTGGCTTCTGTACTGCGGGCTCCTGAACGGGTGCATTCAGGTCCACCGTCATGGAGGGCTGTACGACCTTTACGCCGGGGATCTCCTGATCGACCGGAGCCGGATTCGGGCCCTGGTGTGTCAGCCTTGAGCGGCCGATGTTGTAAACCTTGCGGTCTTTGAACTCCTGTGCCTTACCGTCGTTCCAGTTCTGGACCGGACGATAGTAACCGGTGATGCGGCTGTAAACCTCTGTCTTCTGTCCGCAGATCGGGCAGGTGTACTGCTCACCTGTGAGATATCCGTGGTCACGGCATACAGAGTATGTCGGGGACATCGTGTAGTAAGGGAGCTTGTAGTTCTCTGCGATCTTGCGGACCAGCGCTGCTGCTGCCTTCCAGTCAGGGAGCTTCTCTCCCAGGAATGCGTGGAAAACAGTTCCGCTCGTGTACAGTGTCTGCAGATCATCCTGGATATCCAGGGCAGAGAAAACATCCTCTGTGAATCCTACCGGCAGATGGGAAGAATTTGTGTAGTAAGGCGTGCCGTTCATGTTTGCGGTCACGATATCGGGATACAGCTCCTTGTCGTGTTTTGCAAAGCGGTAAGTCGTGGACTCCGCCGGTGTCGCCTCGAGGTTGTACAGATCGCCGTACTGCTCCTGATAGTCGGAGAGGCGCTCGCGCATGTGGTTGAGCACGTCGCGTGTGAAACGCTGTGTCTTTTCATTGGTCAGATCCGCGCGCAGCCACTTGGCGTTCAGGCCGACCTCGTTCATGCCGATCAGGCCGATCGTGGAGAAGTGGTTGCTGAAGGTTCCAAGGTAGCGCTTTGTGTACGGATACAGGCCCATATCCAGGAGTCTGGTGATAACCGTTCTCTTGGTCTTAAGGCTGCGTGCGGAGATGTCCATCAGCTCATCGAGGCGTCTGTAGAAGTCCGCCTCATCCTTTGCCAGGTATGCGATCCTGGGCATATTGATCGTGACGACGCCGATCGAACCTGTTGACTCGCCGGAGCCGAAGAATCCGCCGGACTTCTTGCGCAGCTCGCGCAGATCAAGGCGCAGGCGGCAGCACATGGAACGGACATCGCTGGGCTCCATGTCGGAATTGATGTAGTTGGAGAAATACGGTGTTCCGTATTTTGCCGTCATCTCGAACAGGAGCTTGTTGTTCTCTGTCTCATCCCAGTTGAAATCCTTGGTGATGGAGTAGGTCGGGATCGGATACTGGAAGCCGCGGCCGTTCGCGTCGCCCTCGATCATGACCTCGATGAACGCCTTGTTCACCATGTCCATTTCCTTCTGGCAGTCGCCATATGTGAAATCGACCTCTTTGCCGCCGATGATAGCAGGAAGATTCTTCAGATCGTTCGGTACTGTCCAGTCCAGAGTGACGTTGGAGAACGGGGCCTGTGTTCCCCAGCGGCTCGGTGTATTGACGCCGTAGACGAAGGACTGCACACACTGCTTGACTTCCTTCTGGCTCAGGTTATCGATCTTGACGAACGGAGCAAGGTATGTATCAAAGGAGGAAAATGCCTGTGCGCCCGCCCACTCATTCTGCATGATACCGAGGAAGTTGACCATCAGGTTGCAGAGTGTGGAAAGGTGCTGGGCCGGAGAAGAAGTGATCTTGCCCGGTACACCGCCGAGGCCTTCCTGGATC
>JAFTFD010000151.1 GCA_017449745.1 Lachnospiraceae bacterium | reverse complement strand
CCTCTCCGAGCATTCGCAATCCGCAAATTTGCCTGTAAATACAAGCAAATTGCTCCTTGCTCATGTCGGGCGGTCAAAAGATAGAAAAGTCCGCTCGTGCAAGCACGGCATACTTTTCTGCCTTTTGACCTTAGCATCATTAAATAACTCGGGAACTGTTTCGTATTATACTATGGCCAAAAAGAACGATAATAACTACACAGAGCAGCAGAAGGAACTCAACCGCCAGATCGCGGAGGAGAAATTCTCCCATATTTATATGATCTGCGGTCCGCAGGATTATTTGAGATCCCAGAACGCAGCGAAACTGCGCAAAGCGATCCTGGGTTCCGGGGACGCGATGAATTCTTCTGTTTTTACGGGGAATGATTTCACGATCCCGGAGGTGATCGACCTTGCAGAGACGATGCCCTTTTTTGCAGATCGAAGAGTGATCGTTCTGGAAAATACGTGGCTGTTCGGCAAAAAGTCCTCCGAGACAGAGGCCCTCGCAGATTACCTTGAAAAGCTTCCGGAAACAACTTACCTCATTTTCGTGGAAGAGGATCCGGCCGGCACGACAAGGCTCATGAAACAGATCAGGAAGCTTGGGTTTGTCCTGGAGTGCACGACACCGGAAGAAACAGATCTTAAAAAGTGGGTCGTGGTTCAGCTGAGGGCCCGCGGACAGCAGATCTCCGGCAGGGGACTGGATGCCCTGATCTCCTCGGCAGGGGACGATATGCTCAATATCCAGAACGAGCTGAACAAGCTCTCGGATTACTGCTACGGCAGGGAGCTGATCACGGACGAGGATGTGCGCGCCGTCTGCTCGGTCCGCGTCAAGGACAGGATCTTTGATATGATCAGCGCGATAGCTAATCACGATACAGATCAGGCGCTCCGGATCTATGCGGATCTGACGCTCCTTAAAACACCGCCGCAGGTGATCCTCTCGCTGATGACAAGGCAGTTCAACCAGCTGCTGCAGGCGGGAGAGCTGCTGCAGTCCCATTCGGAATCGGAGACTGCGTCCATGCTGAAGATCAATCCATATGTACTATCGAAAAGGATAAGGCCGACGCTGCGTGGGTATTCGAGAGCTTCTCTGGTTCAGGCGCTGCAGGACTGTGTACAGGTAAATATGGATTACAGGAGCGGCAAGATCGATCCCAAGGTCGCCGTTGAAAAACTGATCGTTACGTACTCGTCAAGACCTTCTACTGCGAAATAAATTCGTACGGCGCACCTGCTCTGGGAAATTTGACGGATTTTTAATGCCAAAAATGTGAAAATTGTTGAAAAACAGGGAGTTACTCCCTGTTTTTTTTACATTCGGATTCATTGTCAGTGGTTTTGAAATCATGTATACTACACATTCGAGTATAAGATGATGCTAAGGTCAAAAGGCAGAAAAGCATGCCGTGCTCGCACGAGCAGGCTTTTATATCTTTTGACCGCCCGACATGAGCAAGGAGCAATTTGCTTGTATTTACATGCAAATTTGCGGATTGCGAATGTTCGGGAAGGATTGCGGGAGCTGCTTTGCAGCGGAGCAATCCGGCATCATTTCACCTTTTAACCCCAATATCATGAGATGATTAATACGTCATCGAACGGATTTTACTAAAGGAGGAAGACTGCCGGAATGTATTCAATTGAGGATATCAGAAACGTAGACCCCGAGATCGCAGAAGCCATTGAACAGGAGCAGCAGCGCCAGAATGACCACATCGAACTGATCGCGTCCGAGAACTGGGTGAGCCATGCTGTTATGGCTGCAGCCGGAAGTCCGCTGACGAATAAATATGCGGAGGGATATCCGGGCAAGCGCTACTATGGCGGATGCCAGGTGATCGATGTCGTTGAGACGCTCGCGATC
Source organism: Lachnospiraceae bacterium (assembly GCA_017449745.1). Lineage (GTDB taxonomy): Bacteria > Bacillota > Clostridia > Lachnospirales > Lachnospiraceae > CAG-791. The sequence goes on along the minus strand of JAFTFD010000151.1, from coordinate 23,650 downwards.
GAGCGCGCCAAGAAGCTCTTCGGATGTGATTACGCGAATGTACAGCCGCATTCCGGTGCCCAGGCCAACCTCGCCGTCGAATTTGCCGTTCTGAAACCCGGCGATACACTGATGGGCATGGATCTGAGCCAGGGCGGCCATCTTTCTCACGGAAGCCCGGCAAATATTTCGGGCACATATTTCAACGTCGTTCCTTACGGCGTCGATGAGAACGGCTACATCGATTATGACGAGCTGATGCGGATCGCGCTTGAGAATAAGCCCAAGATGATCATCGCGGGTGCCAGCGCCTATGCCCGCACCATCGACTTCAAGAAATTCCGAGAGGTAGCAGACGCAGTCGGCGCTGTCCTGATGGGCGATATCGCTCACATCGCAGGTCTTGTCTGCACCGGCCTTCATCCGAGTCCGTTCCCGTGGTGCGATATTGTCACAACAACGACGCACAAGACACTTCGCGGACCCCGCGGCGGTATGATCCTTGCAAACCAGGAGGCCGCAGACAAATATAAGCTCAACAAATCCATTTTCCCTGGCATCCAGGGCGGTCCTCTTGAGCATGTCATCGCCGCAAAGGCGGTATGCTTCAAGGAGGCTTTGTCTCCCGAGTTCAAGGTCTACCAGCAGAACGTCAAGGACAATGCGGCAGCCCTCGCAGCAGCTCTTATGAAGAGAGGCGTGGACATCGTTTCCGGCGGCACGGATAACCATCTGATGCTCGTCGACCTGACAAGAGATGACCTCACGGGCAAGGAAGTCGAGAAGTGGCTGGATGAGGCTCATATCACCGCCAACAAGAACACGATCCCGAACGAGAAGAGATCTCCTTTCGTGACCAGCGGCATCCGTCTCGGAACACCTGCAGTCACAACAAGAGGAATGAACAAAGAGGATATGGATACCATCGCGGAAGCTATTGCCTGCGTCATCAAAGAGCGCGAGGCCGGCATTCCGAAGGCAAGAGCGATCGTCGCAGGACTGACGCAGAAATATCCGCTGAACTAATAAAAAATGAATTTCGAGAGAGTCACGGGGACGCATCCTGTGGCTCTTTTTTTGAAGCATGTTCTGACAGGTATCTGCAGGATCTGCTGAGCATGAGCACTTAGATCTGCTTCATCCATCACGATTGAAAGGCATGATAAAGGACAGCGTTTCACGCTGTCCTTTAAAGCTGACTGTCTGAATATCCGCACATCAGTGCGGATATGAGTTTGGAGGCTGTGCATGCCTGAAATGAGTGATGAATGTTAGCAGATCTTGTGCGAAGAAACCGCGGATCCTGCAGATACCTGTCGGGACATACTTTACATATGTTTTTTCGCTCCGGCGAGCATGAGCTTGATGCGGTTTAGCAGGTTGACTTCGCTGGCACCCGGATCGTAGTCGATGGCGGCGATGTTCGCCTGCGGGTAGATCCTGCGGACTTTTTTCATGACGCCTTTACCGACGACATGGTTGGGGAGGCAGCCGAAGGGCTGTATACAGATGATGTTCGGCACACCCGTGTGGATGAGCTCGACCATCTCGCCTGTCAGGAACCACCCCTCGCCGGTCTGGTTTCCGATGTCAACGATAGGCTTTGCATATTCGACCAGTTTAAAAATGCTGGCGGAGGGCTCAAAATGAACGCTCTTTTCAAATTCCCGGTTGACAGGCTTTAAACACCATTCCGCGAAACGGATCGCCGCATTGCTGATTCTTGCAGTTTTCTTGCTGGTTCCGAGATTCTCTGCCTTATAGATCTGGTTATAAAAGCAGTAGAGCATGAATCCCATGAGATCCGGAACGACAGCTTCGGCGCCTTCAGCCTCCAGCAGTTCCACAAGGTTGTTGTTGGCGGCAGGGGAATACTTGACTAGGATCTCTCCGACGATCCCGACGCGGGGCTTTTTCTCATCCCGGACAGGGATTCTGTCAAATTCGCGGATCATTTCGATGCACATCCGCTGTACCTTCGGGATGTTGATGCCGGCAGTGGTCGTCAGGTAACGGGTGCATTTCTCAAGCCATTTCTGATGGACCGCTTCTACGCTGCCCGGCACCTGCTCATAAGGACGCATGCGATAGACGCATTTCATCATGACGTCGCCGAATACGGCGCCGAAAGCCACGCGGGCGAGCAGTTTAAAGTTGATCTTGAAACCGGGGTTTTCCTCCAGGCCGCTCAGGTTCGCGCTGATCACGGGAATCTGCTCCATACCGGCCTTTTTGAGCGCCCTGCGGATAAAGCCGACGTAGTTGGAAGCCCGGCATCCGCCGCCCGTCTGGGACATCAGGACCGCAGTGCGGTTCAAGTCGTATTTGCCGCTCTGGAGTGCCTCCATGATCTGGCCTACGACGAACAGGGAAGGGTAGCAGGCGTCATTATTGACGTACTGCAGGCCTATATCCACTGCCTTACGGTTGTCATTAGGCAGGACGACGATATTGTAGCCGCAGCTGTTCGCAGCCGGCTGCATCAGGTCAAAATGGATGGGTGACATTTGCGGGCAGAGGATCGTATAGTATTTTCGCATATCCTCTGTGAACGGCTCTTTATGGACGGCGGCGGAGCGGATCGTCCTGACTGTTCCCTCCTTGTCGCGGATGTGCATCGCAGCGATCAGGGACCGGACGCGGATTCTGGCAGCGCCAAGGTTATTGACTTCATCGATCTTAAGGCACGTATAGATCTTGTCGGAGCCGGAGAGGATATCACTGACTTCATCTGTTGTCACGGCATCCACACCGCATCCGAAGGAATTGAGCTGGATGAGCTCAAGATCCTCCCTGGTCTTTACATAGCTCGCGGCGGCGTAAAGCCTCGAGTGATACATCCACTGGTCGAGGACTCTTAGGGGGCGCTCAGGGCATCCGAGGTGTGAAATGGAATCTTCCGAGAGCACAGCAAGGCCATAGGAAGTGATCATCTCAGGGATCCCGTGATTGATCTCCGGGTCCACATGGTAGGGTCTCCCGGCCAGAACGATGCCCTTAATGCCGTGTTCCCCGATGTACTTAAGGACGCGTTCTCCCTCTTTTCGGATATCCTCTCTGACAGCTTCCATTTCCTCCCAGGCAGCGCCTGCGGCGTCAGCGACTTCCGAAGCGCTGATCTCACTGAATTCCTTCTGCAGAGCGCTTGTGGCGGTGGAGAGGTCAGTAAAGGCCATGAAGGGGCAGCGATACTTAACGGTACCGTCAGCTATTTCCTCAACATTATTGCGGATATTCTCCGGATAAGAGGTGACGATCGGGCAGTTATAGTGGTTGTCCGAACCGGGCACCTCATTCCGCTCGTAAAACAGGGCGGGGTAGAAAATAAAGTCGACATTATGCCCGATCAGCCACATGATATGCCCGTGGGCCAGCTTGGCCGGGTAACACTCGGATTCGCTCGGGATCGATTCGATTCCCAGCTCGTAGGTCTTATGCGTAGAAGGCGGGGAGAGAACGACCCTGTAGCCCAGTTTCGTGAAAAACGTATACCAGAAAGGATAGTTCTCGTAGATATTCAGGACACGGGGGATCCCTACCGTGCCGCGCTTTGCTTCTTCTTTGGAAAGAGGCTTGTATCCGAAAAGACGCTTTTGTTTATAAGCGTACATATTCGGAATATCGTTCTTTTTGCGTTCCTGTCCGAGGCCGCGCTCGCAGCGGTTGCCGGTAATAAAGATGCGCTCACCGCCGGGGGCGTTCTCGTCCGCGAAATGGTTGATCGTAAGACGGCAGTTATTGACACATCTGCCGCATTTATCCATCGTGGTGGTAAAGGATAAATTTTCGATCTCGTCAAAGGAGAGCATGGAGGAAGGCGCTCCGGGGGATTCCATGGAGCGTTCTCTTGCAATCAGGGCAGCGCCGAAGGCGCCCATGATCCCGGCGATATCGGGGCGGACGACTTCCGAGCCGGATATTTTTTCCAGAGCCCGAAGGACAGCGTCGTTGTAGAATGTGCCTCCCTGCACGACGATATTGTCTCCGAGCTCTTTGGCACTGGAGACTTTCATGACCTTAAACAGGGCATTCTTGATAACGGAGTAGGCAAGTCCGGCAGAAATATCCGCGACCTCGGCACCTTCCTTTTGCGCCTGTTTTACGCGCGAATTCATAAAGACCGTGCACCTGGTGCCCAGATCGATCGGGTGGGCAGCAAAGAGCGCAGCCTTTGCAAAATCCTGAACGGAATAGCTCAGAGATCTGGCAAAAGTCTCGATGAAAGAGCCGCATCCGGAGGAGCAGGCTTCATTCAAAGTGACGGAATCGACGGCGTGGTTTTTGATGCGGATACACTTCATATCCTGGCCGCCGATATCCAGGATGCAGTCCACCTCGGGAGCAAAGAAAGCGGCGGCGTAATAGTGAGCGATCGTCTCGACCTCGCCGTGGTCAAGCTGGAAGGCGCTCTTGAGCAGTGCCTCGCCGTATCCGGTGGAACAGCTGCCGGCGATCGTTATGCCTTTCGGCATAAGATGATGGAGCTCCCGGACGGATCGGATCGCGGTGCGGATCGGAGAGCCGTTATTACTGGAATAAAAAGAATACAGGAGCTGGCCCTCTTCGCCGACCAAAGCCACCTTGGTCGTAGTAGAACCGGCGTCGATCCCAAGATAGGTTTTTCCGGTGTACTCTTTGAGGCTGCCTGTGTGAACGCGGTACATGTCATGGCGGGCCCGGAATTTATCATAGTCCGCCTTGTCCGTGAAAAGAGGCTCCATGCGCTCAACTTCAAATTCGATCTGCAGCTTCTGGCTGAGGCGCAGGATCATTTCTTCGAGCGTACAGAAAGAATTCTCATCCGCGTTCATGGCACTGCCGAGCGCCGGGAACAGATGGGAATTTTCAAGTTCTACGATATGTTCTTCATCGAGATGGAGCGTGCGGATAAAAGCGGCCTTGAGTTCCGTAAGGAAGTGGAGAGGACCGCCCAGAAAAGCCACATGTCCGCGGATCGGTTTCCCGCAGGCAAGGCCGGAGATCGTCTGGATCACGACGGCCTGGAAAATAGAGGCGGCAAGATCCTCCCTGGTCGCGCCTTCATTGATCAGCGGCTGTATATCGGTCTTGGCAAAAACACCGCAGCGTGCGGCGATCGTATAAAGGGAATGATACTCTTTGGCGTATGAATTCAGGCCCTGCGCATCTGTTTCCAGAAGAGCGGCCATCTGGTCAATAAAAGAACCGGTACCGCCGGCACAGGTCCCGTTCATGCGCTGTTCGACATTACCGTTTTCAAAATATATGATCTTGGCGTCCTCGCCGCCCAGTTCGATCGCTACGTCCGTCTGGGGAGCTGCTGCCTCAATGGCGGATGCCTCCGCGACGACTTCCTGGATAAAAGGAACCTGCAGATGACGGGCCAGAGAGAGGCCGCCGGAACCCGTGATGACAGGGTGCACGGTGATATTTCCGAGTTTGTGATGTGCATCTGTCAGCAGCTTATACAGGGTCTGGCGGATCTCAGCGTGATGACGCCTGTAATCGCCGAAAACCAGATTTTTCTGCGAATCCAGAACGGCGATCTTGACGGTCGTAGAACCGACATCGATACCCAGGGTATAATCTTTGGCTATCAAGTTTGTGACACTCCTGAAAAAATAACTTACAGCTGATCCCGGAGAAACACAGATCCTCTGCAGATCAGCTGATGGATACTGCTTTCTTGCATTCGATTAAGATCAGATCATGGATACTGCCGTGTTGCGTTTAGAGTATAAAAAAGACACACCCGTCTCCGGGCGCCAGAAAACAGTATAGCCCTTTCAATTTTGAAAAGCAACGAACCGGCATACCCCAAAAAGGCGCGTTTGTGGGGTATTTTTTTAACTATGGTGTCAAGTAAACACCTGTGGAAACTTGACATCTTTCTCTTTACACAGCATAATTTTCTGAACAGAAACGGCATACTGCCGGACCACTGTGCTCTATTAATGAGAATCGGAGAAAAGTGAACAGAATGAACAAATGGATCGATAAACACTTAAGAAAATATGCGGTCAGCAATCTGTCGCTCATCATAATCCTATGCTACGGTTTCGGGTATATTCTGCAGGCTGTAAATGCTTCTTTCCTGGATTACCTGACGCTGAACCCGTATGCCATCGTGCACGGCCAGATCTGGCGGCTGCTGACCTGGGTCTTTGTTCCGCCGGGAGGCAGCAGCAATATCTTCTTTGTTATGATCACGATGCTGTTTTATTATTCGATCGGCACGAGCCTTGAGAGGACCTGGGGGACCTGGAGATATAACAAGTATATTTTCGGCGGACTGATCTTCACGATCCTCGGCTCCTTTGTGATCCTGGCGCTGACTTACCTGATGCACGGGGATCTCATGGCGACGGCGGATGCTGTCTCGAAAATGAGGATCTTTGCCCTGATCGGCCGCAGTATCAGTACCTATTATGTCGGTATGTCCATCTTCCTTGCGTATGCGGCTACATTTCCGGAGGCGGAGGTGCTGTTCATGTTCCTTCTGCCGATCCGCGTGAAATGGCTTGGGATCGTTTACGGCGTCTTTATCGTGATCGAGTTCCTGCAGTATGCGCTGCAGGGATATTATTACATGTGCGTCACGATCCTCGCGTCCCTGCTCAATTTCATCCTGTTCTGGTTTGGCAGCAGGGATATGAGGCGCTTCTCTCCCAAAGAGTTTAAGAGGAGAGCGGACTTTAAGAGGGCAGTGTCCGGGCAGGACAGAACGGCAGCAGGAAGCCGTACGGGTTCCGGGAATGCTTCCGGTTCCGGCCCTGTCGGGGGAAGTGCAGCCGGCGCAAGGCAGACGATCCGTCCCGATCTTCGGATGAGACCGGCAGGCGCTTTGCACAAATGCGCCATCTGCGGCCGCACACAGGCGGACGGAGCAGACCTTGAATTCCGCTATTGTTCAAGATGCGAGGGCAGCTACGAGTTCTGCACAGACCATCTCTTTACACATGAACACGCGGCCGGCGGCAAAGGGCCGAGACCGATCGTGATCGAGCCAAAACAATAATTATGAAGGATAAACATGAAAGAATTTGAAAAACAGAGAGCATTTCTGCAGATGCTGCAGGCGGTGCTGAAGCAGGCGCAGAAAAACCGGAATACCGTGACCCGCCAGCAGCTGGACAAGGCATTTGAGGGGATGGAACTCTCCGAACAGCAGCTGCAGCAGATCGAGGATTATCTGAAGGCAAATAATATCGGAATAGACGAGCCCCCTGCGCTGGAGGATGTCCTGACTGAGGAAGAGCATAACTACCTGCAGGATTACGAGGATATGATCCGCTCCCTGCCGGTGCCGGATCCCGGCGTTCTCCAGGCGGTCAAGATCTCTTCCATGGCGGGAGAGAAGGATGCGCAGGAGCAGCTGGTCCAGTTCATGCTGCCGCAGGTCGTTGACATCGCCAAGCTGTATGCCGGGCAGGGGGTCTATATGGAAGATCTGATCGGCGCCGGCAACCTGGAACTGGTACAGGCGGTCACACTTCTTGGAGCGCTGGAGAAGGCTGATGAGGTCGAGGGAGCGCTCGCCAAACAGATCATGAACGCAATGGAGGATCTGATCGCGGAGAATCTGGACCAGAAGGCGGCGGATGCCGATGCGGTGCAGAAAGCGAATCTCGTTCTTGAAAAGGCCGATGAGCTGGCTTCTATGCTGGGACGCAGGGTGAGCGTCAGCGAACTGGCAAATGAGGGCGATGTCACGGAGGAAGACATCGAGGAGGCGATCAGGTTCTCCGGCGGGAAAATAGACTCTATAGAAAGCGAAGAATGATACTGGCTGCCAGATGTAAAGGCTGTGCTGACGGCAGGAACGAGGAAAGACGGCGTGCTCCGGCAGCTGGAACAGATAATTATGAATGAAAATGACTTCAAGTATGTGATCGACGGGCTTACGGAGATCCTGTTCGGTACGGCTTATACCTATGGCGAGATCATTGCGGATGAGATGATCAGCTACAAGTTCCGCTGCGTCTGCAGGCAGTATTTCACCCAGGAGGTGGCAGAGGATACCAGCATCGAGAGCCATCTCTATTACCTGACGGAAGACATGAGGTCATTTGGCGCCTTCAAGCAGATGAAAACAAAGGTGAGCGTGCTGGTCCCCTCCGGGAGCGCTGCAGGAAACGCGGGAGACGGCTATACGCAGAGAACGCTCCCGATCGCCGATCTTGTCAGGATCACGCCGCAGCAGAAGGAGGCGATGGGGATGATCATCCGGGAGATCAGCGTCTCCAAGCTGGGACTTATGACCTTTGTCCTGTGATGTTTGAGTGATGTGTTACTATTCACGGTCCTCCACGCTGCATTCGCAAAACCTCGCGCTTCGCTCGAGAGTGCTCATTGGGTGGAGTTCCTGCTTCACAGTCACATAAAGCCGGAAGTCACAGTCTAGCGTGCAGGCACGGCGCCTGTGACTCCTGGCTTTATGGACCGTGAATAGTAACATTTGAGTAACATTTTAAAGTTTTAGCATTTTTATCTTGCAAAACAGAACAAATGTTCGTATAATAACTCCTGTCAGCTCTTTGTGCACTGGAAGCTGACAGGAGTTTTTTAGAGAGGTGATGAAATCATGGCAATGAATCAGGATGAAAAGATCAAGGCACTGGATGCCGCCATTTCCCAGATTGAAAAACAGTTCGGCAAGGGCGCTGTTATGAAGCTCGGCGATCCCTCCGCCCAAATGAATGTAGAGACGACCCCGACAGGTTCCCTGTCCCTTGATATTGCGCTCGGTATGGGCGGAATCCCCAAGGGGAGGATCGTGGAGGTCTACGGACCTGAGTCTTCCGGTAAAACGACTCTGACGCTGCATATGATCGCAGAGATCCAGAGAAGAGGCGGCATCGCAGGATTTATTGATGCGGAGCATGCCCTGGATCCTGTCTACGCAGGCAATATCGGCGTCGATATCGACAACCTTTATATTTCCCAGCCGGATTCCGGCGAACAGGCCCTGGAGATCGCAGAGACCATGGTGCGCTCCGGAGCGATCGATATCGTCGTTATCGACTCCGTCGCAGCACTTGTACCGAAGGCCGAGATCGACGGCGAGATGGGCGATTCCCATGTCGGCCTGCAGGCGAGACTGATGTCCCAGGCGCTGCGCAAGCTGACAGGCGTGATCAGCAAGTCCAACTGCACGGTCGTCTTTATCAACCAGCTGCGTGAGAAGGTCGGCATTATGTTCGGCAATCCGGAGACAACGACCGGCGGCCGCGCCCTCAAGTTCTATTCTTCGATCCGGCTGGATGTCCGCAGGATCGAATCCCTCAAGCAGAGCGGAGAGATCATCGGCAACCGCACGAGAGTCAAGGTCGTCAAGAACAAGATCGCGCCGCCCTTCAAAGAGGCTGAGTTCGATATCATGTTCGGAAAAGGCATCTCCTATACAGGCGATGTTCTCGATCTGGCGGCCAATGTAGACATCGTCAATAAGAGCGGTGCCTGGTATAACTACAACGGAGAGAAGATCGGCCAGGGGCGTGAGAACACCAAGAAGTATTTAGAGGATCACCCCCAGACGCTCTATGAGATCGACCGCAAGGTGAGAGAACACTACGGCCTGGATCCGGAGGGCGCCAGGATCCCTGCACCGGTAGAAGAGACAGCAGTTGAGACGGATGCAGAATGACCTGCCGGCTGTCCTGTAGAGGACAGGGCTGAAAAAGGGCAGGAGGAGAACAGCGGATGCTGATCACTGCACTAACAAAACAGACAAAAACAAAGACCAGAGTTGAAATCGATTACGATAAGACTCTGGTCTTATCAGATAAAGACATAGGCCTGTACGGACTTAAGGAAAATGAAGAGATCCCGGAGAGCACCTATGCAGCCATCCTGAAACAGCTAAGGAGTGCCGCCCTGATCAAATGTGGTTCTCTGCTGGGGGATATGGACTGTTCCGCCTCCGCGCTTAAGAGCAAGCTTATCCGGGCCGGCTTTCCGGATGAGACCGCGGAGGAAGCAGTCCGCGAAATGGAAAATGCCGGATATGTCGATGACAGGCGCTATGCGGACAACTATATCCGATATCACCTGAAAGAGCATGGCGTTGCCAGGATCCGCATGGAACTGCTCAGGAAAGGCGTAGCCTCCTCCCTGATCGAGGAGACGCTGGCCTCACTGGAAGAAGACGGCTCTGTCAAGGACCAGGAACGGGAGCAGATACTCCGCCTCATGGAAAAGAGGCATTATGATCCTCAGACGGCTGACAGGGATGAGTCCAGAAAAATGGCTGCTTATCTGATGCGGAGGGGATATTCCTCTGAAATGATCAGGAGCATGATGCGGGGAGGAGATCCCTATTCGGACTTTTGACGTTTGGAGCGCATGCATCATGTGATTTCCTTGACATTAAGTCCTGTTATGTTTAAAATTAAGAATTGTGGTTAGTCATTTGGAACAGGTTCACTGTCTTCTTTTCGTCTTAAGAAGGCCGGCTTATGTGAGTCTATTCTGTTCAATATGGCACAATGAAAACTAAATAAGGAGGTGCTCCTGTATTATGCTGCAGACGATCATTGCAGTGATCGTTGCGCTTGCAGTTGCTATTCCGGTTACTTCCTATGTGACGACCAGTCGCCGCAAACAGCAGGATGCTGCCAAGATAGGAAATGCCGAGGAGAAGGCAAGGGCAATCATCGATGAGGCACTGACTACTGCGGAGAACAAGAAGCGCGAAGCTCTCCTGGAGGCCAAGGAAGAGAACATCAAGGCCCGCAATGATCTCGAGAAAGAGATCAAGGACAGAAGAGCGGAGGCGCAGCGCAATGAGCGCAGGCTCCAGCAGAAGGAAGAGGCAATCGACAGGAAGTCAGATTCTCTGGAACGCAAGGAACAGAGTCTGGCATCCAAGGAAGAATCACTGCGCAAGAAGCAAGAGGAAGTTACAAAGCTCGGCGAACAGCGAATGCAGGAACTCGAACGAATTTCTGGTCTGACCTCCGACCAGGCAAAAGAATACCTTTTAAAACTTGTTGAAGATGAAGTAAGACATGACAGCGCTGTGATGATCAAAGAGATCGAATCACAGGCGAAAGAAGAGTCGGACAAGAGAGCGAAGGAACTCGTTGTCAACGCGATCCAGCGCTGCGCAGCGGACCATGTTTCCGAGGCAACGATCTCTGTAGTCCAGCTGCCGAATGACGAGATGAAGGGACGGATCATCGGCCGTGAAGGCCGCAATATCCGCACTCTTGAGACGATGACAGGCGTAGACCTGATCATCGATGACACTCCGGAAGCTGTCGTTATCTCCGGCTTTGATCCGATCCGCAGGGAAGTGGCCAGGATCGCTCTTGAAAAGCTGATCGTTGACGGACGTATCCATCCGGCAAGGATCGAGGAGATGGTTGAAAAGGCCAAGAAGGAAGTCGAATCAGTCATCAAGGAAGAAGGCGAGGCCGCCACTCTGGAAGTCGGCGTGCACGGTCTTCATCCCGAACTGGTACGTCTCCTCGGTAAAATGCGATTCCGCACCAGTTATGGTCAGAACGCCCTCAAACATTCCATTGAGGTCGCACAGCTGACAGGCCTGCTGGCAGGCGAACTTGGGCTGGATGTGCGTCTCGCAAAACGTGCCGGCCTTCTCCATGATATCGGCAAAGCTGTCGATCATGAGATGGAAGGATCCCATGTTCAGCTCGGAGCTGAACTTTGCCGCAAGTATAAAGAGTCCAACGTGGTCATCAACGCAGTTGAATCCCACCACGGCGACACAGAGCCTACCAGCCTGACTGCATGTCTTGTGCAGGCAGCTGATACGATCTCAGCGGCAAGACCCGGAGCCAGAAGAGAGACACTGGAAACTTATACAACAAGACTCAAACAGTTAGAAGAAATCACCAACAGTTTTAAAGGCGTCAGTAATTCTTATGCTATTCAGGCAGGCAGAGAAGTTCGTGTAATGGTAGTTCCTGAGAAGATCAGCGATACAGACATGGTATTGCTGGCTCACGATATTTCCAAGAAAATTGAAGACGAGATGGAATATCCTGGGCAGATCAAAGTCAATGTCATTCGTGAATCCAGAGTGACCGACTATGCTAAGTAAGCTTTCAAAGGCGAAAATGTTATGGGGCGGGACAGCGGAAGCTGTTCCGCCTTTTCCATTTGGACTTCTTTGATGTTTGCACTCCTTAAGTTTTCGTGTAAGGTTCAGGTTTAAGAAATGCTAAGAGATGACATTGTATATTATCTGCGAAACAGAGAGGTCTTTGACGGGGCAAAGGACGCGTCGCTGGAGGCCTACCGCACAGATCTGAATAAATTGCTGGAGTACTGCGAGCGCGAAGGCTACACAAGATCCGACCAGATCACGGAAAGGGATCTGAAAGAGATGATCGGACAAATGGCGTCAGAAGGCGCATCCGGGCACACGCTTCGCAGAATGATCTCCACAATGAGAGGTTATTTTTCCTCCCTGGTCAGGGATGGGCAGATGAAAGAAGATCCGTCGGAAATTCTCTCCGCAGTCGAAGATGCTGCACCGTTTTCCAGGATGCCGGAGGATCCCCTGACACAGGAACAGATGGATCGGCTGGTCGAAGCGGCAGGCCAAAACAGGCAGCTGGGCACAAGGGATGCCGCGATCCTGGGGCTGCTGTGCGGAACGGGAATGCGCAGCAGCGAGCTGCTGGGGCTTCGCCTGTGCGATATTGAGCCCGTGATCTGTTATGTGACGGCTGCCGCAGGTACGCAGGATGAGCGGAGGATCCCGTTTCCGGGTACCCTTTATCCGATTCTGGAAAAATATCTTCGAACAAAAGGGAGTGACTTTTCGAACAGAAATGATATACTGTTTCGGAACCGTTCTCACAGCCCGTTAAGCAGGCAGGGATTATGGAAACTGGTCCATAATTACGGCCGCAGGGCAGGTATCGAGGGAAATGTGACGCCAGACAGGATCCGGTATTCCGTGATGGTCAGGCTCTCGGAGAGCGGGGCGGATGAAGAACATATCTGCAGCATTATGGGATATCATTCTGTGACAGCTTTAAGAGCAGCGATGAACAAGCCGGGAAGAGGCTGAGGGAAGATTTCCGGGGTGCAGCAAGATCATAAATAGAAAGGATCCTCAGGGATCCAGGGAGGAAAAGGAAATGGCATTCAAGTACGTCCAGCAGCTTCCGACGCCGCAGGAGATCCGGGAGGAATATCCCCTTCCGGAGGAACTCAAGACCTTAAAACAGAAGAGAGATAAAGAGATCTCCGATATCATTACGGGAAAAGACGACCGGTTTCTGGTCATCATCGGGCCCTGCTCGGCAGATAATGAAAATGCTGTCTGCGAATATGTTTCCCGCCTTTCCAGAGTCAATGAGAGAGTAAAGGACAGGCTCCTTCTTGTCCCAAGGATCTACACAAACAAGCCGAGAACGACAGGGTCAGGATACAAGGGGATCACTTCGCAGCCGGATCCGGAAGGAAAGACAGATTTCCGCGCGGGTCTTGTCGCCATGCGCAGAATGCAGATCCACGCGATCGAGGTCTCCGGCCTAACGGCAGCGGATGAGATGCTCTATCCCGATAACTGGGGATATGTCGAGGATATTTTAAGCTATGTCGCCATCGGGGCAAGGAGCGTAGAGGACCAGCAGCACCGCCTGACCGTCAGCGGCTTTGACGTCGCATCCGGTATGAAGAACCCTACCAGCGGCGACTTCGGAGTCATGCTGAATTCTGTCTATGCGGCGCAGCATCCGCACAGCTTTACTTACCGCGGGTATGAAGTTCACACGGACGGCAATCCTCTGGCACACTGCGTCTTAAGAGGAGCTACGAATAAGCACGGCGCGAATACCCCGAACTATCACTATGAGGACATCATGCGCCTGATCCATATGTACCAGGAGATGGACCTTGTCTATCCGGCCTGCGTGATTGACACGAACCACAGCAACTCCAACAAGGAGTATTTCCAGCAGATCCGTATTGCCAAGGAGGTGCTGCATAACCGCCATGTGAACGCGGAGATCAGGCATATCGTAAAGGGCCTTATGATCGAGAGCTACCTGGAGGAAGGGTGCCAGAAGATTGGAGAGGGCGTCTACGGGAAATCGATCACCGATCCGTGCCTTGGCTGGGCCGATACAGAACGGCTGATCTATGACATCGCCGAGACTGTCTGATGAAAAGTTAATAATTCACAATTGAAAGAATCTATTGTATACTAATTATGATTGATTCAGCGGGAATGTTCGCGCTTATTATTATTTCATCAGGGGGCTAAAAATTCTATGAAAAACATTCTTTTTGTCGCATCTGAAGGCGTACCTTTTATCAAAACCGGCGGTCTGGCAGATGTTGTCGGCTCACTTCCGAAGGATATCGACAAGGAATATTATGATGTTCGTGTCATTATTCCCAAATATTCCTGCATGAAGCAGGAAATGAAAGACCGTCTTGAGTATGTGACAAGTTTTTACATGGACTTCAACTGGAAGAGCATGTATGTCGGGATCCTCAAGGCGGAGCAGGACGGCGTTCTCTATTATTTCATCGATAATGAGGACATGTTCAATACTTACAAGCCTTATACGGATGATGCACTCTTTGAAATCACTCGTTTCTCCTTCTTCTCCAAGGCTGCACTCTCGATCCTTCCTACGATCGGCTTCCGCCCGGACATCATTCACTGCCACGACTGGCAGACCGGACTTGTCCCTGTCTATCTCAAGGAGAGATTCCAGGAGAATGAGTTCTATCGCGGCATCAAGACCGTTATGACGATCCACAACCTTCGCTTCCAGGGCAAATGGAATGTACAGGATGTGGAGAATATCACCGGACTTTCCGGATACTATTTCACACCGGACAAGCTGGAAGCATACAAGGATGCCAACCTTCTCAAGGGCGGTATCGTCTATGCAGACGCTGTCACGACCGTTTCTCCCACCTATGCGGAGGAGATCAAGACCCAGTATTACGGCGAAGGCCTTGACGGCATCCTCAATGCCAGGGCTCATGACCTGCGCGGTATTCTGAACGGCATCGACTACACGGATTTCAGCCCGGACAATGACAAGAACCTGGTCAAACCTTATACGGTTGAGACATTCCGCAAGGACAAGGTCAAGAACAAAGTCGCTCTCCAGAAAGAGCTCGGACTTAAAGAAGATCCCAAGTGCTTCATGATCGGTATCGTCTCCAGACTGACAGACCAGAAGGGCTTTGACCTGATCGCTTACGTCATGGAAGAGATGCTCTCCCAGGATGCGATCCAGGTCGTCGTTCTCGGTACCGGCGAGGAGCGCTACGAGAACATGTTCCGCTATTTCGATGAGAAATACGGCGACAAGCTGGCAGCGAACATCTATTATTCCGATCCGCTTTCTCACAAGATCTATGCAGCGGCGGATGCTTTCCTGATGCCTTCCCTGTTTGAGCCCTGCGGACTCTCCCAGCTGATGAGCCTTCGTTACGGAACGCTTCCGATCGTCCGTGAGACCGGCGGCCTGAAGGATACGGTCGAGCCTTACAACGAGTTCGAGGGAACCGGCACAGGCTTCTCCTTCACGAACTACAATGCGCACGAGATGATGAATGCCGTCCGTTACGCAGAGCAGATCTTCTACGATAAGAAGAAAGAATGGAACAAGATGGTCGAGCGCGCCATGAAGGCTGACTTCTCCTGGAAGAAATCAGCCGGCGAGTATCAGCTTATGTATGACTGGCTGCTCGGCGAATGATCTGAAAAAGCAAGTACAGTTTTATAACAGCAAGTCTGCAGGCGCGGAGGGATCTGCGCCTGCATTTTTTGAGCGAATATGACAGAAAAGAAATCCAATGGAGTGTTTGTACAGGCGGGGATCCTGGCCGCAGCGAGTATGATCGTCAGGATCATAGGCCTGTTGTACAGGGCACCGCTGACAGCGATCATCGGGGACGAGGGAAACGGCTACTACGGCCTTGCCTACAATATCTACACGATCATTCTGATGGTCTCATCCTACAGTGTTCCCTCCGCCATTTCCAAGCTGATGGCACAGAAGCTGGCGACCGGCCAGTACAAGAGCGCGCAAAGAGTCTTTCACTGTGCTCTGATGTACGGCGCAGCGGTGGGTGTCATAGCTTCCTGCATTCTGTTTTTTGGCGCAGAGCATCTGGTGCCGCCTGTCGCGGCCGGGGTGCTGCGTGTTTTTGCGCCGACAGTCTTTTTGTTTGGAATTCTCGGAGCCCTGCGCGGCTATTTTCAGGCTACAGGGTCCATGGTACAGACCAGTATTTCCCAGATCCTTGAGCAGATCGCCAATGCGTTTGTCTCGATCGGTGCGGCTGCCCTCCTGATGCGCCTTGCGGTGAATGCCGATTCGACGACGAAGGCGCAGCGCGGAGCAATGGGGTCTGCACTGGGCACCGGAAGCGGCGTTTTCATCGCGCTCGTATTCATGAGCGTCTGCTATTTTCTTTACAGCAGGAAGAACTCTCATCTGTGGAAAAGCGGAGAGGGAAACGGCGGAGCAGCTCTCGAGAGCTATGCCTCTGTGATGAAGGAGACGATCCTTGTCATTACGCCATTCCTCCTGAGCGGTTCGATCCTGAACCTGACGACCAGTGTCAACCAGACGATCTACACGAGGATCATGATCGGCATCCGCGGAATGGAAGAGATCTTTACAACGACACAGTACGGCGTCTTTTCCAATAAGGCTGTCGTCATCTCCAACATTCCGATCTCAATTGCTACAGCGGTTGCCGCGGCTATCATTCCAGGCATATCGGCGGCGTTTGCAAAAAGGGATCTCGATGATACCAGAAGAAGGGCGTCCAATGCGATCCGGATCACGCTCATTATTGCGATCCCGTCTGCGATCGGGCTGACCGCGCTGGCCAAGCCGATCACGCTCCTTATGTTCCCGCAGATGGCGACACTGGACCTCGCTTCCGGACTACTTGCAGCGCTCAGCGTGACGGTCATTTTCTACTCGACTTCCACGATCACTAACGCAGTCCTGCAGTCGATCGGCAGGATGCAGCTGCCACTTGTCAGCGCCGGGATCGCGCTTGTGATCCAGACGATCGTCCTGCAGCTCGTATTAAGATATTCCGGAATGGGAGTTTATTCCCTCGTTCTCGTCAGCATTCTCTATTCGGTGCTGATCTTTATCATGAACGAGTTTTTCCTGAACCGCTATCTGTCCCTTAAGACCGATGTGACCAGGACTTACGTAAAACCGATCCTGTGTGCCCTGATCATGGGGGCTGCGACGCGCCTTATTTATGAGCTCCTGCTAAAAATAATGATGAGCATTACAGGCGGCAGGTATTATTTCAGCAGCCTGATCGCGCTGATCCCGTCCCTCCTGGCAGCCGTGGCCGTCTATTTCTACGCGCTGATCCGGAGCGGCGCAATGAGGACAGAAGATATCGAATCGCTTCCCAAGGGGACCGCGATCGCAAGGATCCTGCGGAAGCTGCACTGGATTGTGTGATAAAAAGAGGTATTTATGGCATTTGATGGTTTTACAACTGCCGCACTGACAAAAGAGCTGGCAGACAGGCTTACTGGTGCAAGGGTCCAGAAGGTCGTGCAGTCAGAGAGCGATGAGCTGATCCTCACGATGAAACTGCCGTCGGAAAATGGCGGAGGGAATCTGAGAGTCCTTATGTCGGCGGATCCTTCCCTGCCGCTGTGCTATATTTCCGAGGCGAATAAACCGGCACCGCAGACGGCGCCGGCTTTCTGCATGCTGTTAAGAAAGCATCTGCAGAACGGAAGGGTGATCTCTGTCACGCAGCCTGGGCTCGAGAGGATCATCAGGATCGAAATAGAGCACTACAACGAGATGGGGGACCTCTGCACGCACACTCTTGTGATCGAGCTGATGGGCAAACACAGCAACATCATCCTGCTGGACCACGAGACGGTCGTGGACAGCATCAAGAGAGTCTCTTCTATGGTGAGTTCTGTCAGGGAAGTCCTGCCGGGCAGGACCTATTTTGGTCCCGACACGCAGAACAAGCTGGATCCTCTGATGGAGTGCAGGGAAAATATGGAATGCGCCATGATGGAGATGAGTATCAGCGCGCCCCAGTTCCTTGTGAAAAGATACACAGGGTTTTCGACAAGAATGGCGGAAGAACTCACCTTACGGGCAAGGCTGTCCCAGGACAGGAGCGTAAGCGAGCTCTCCGGACAGGACAGGGAGCAGTTCTGGAATACCTTTTCTGATCTTATGGCCGATGTTCGGGAAGGCAGGTTTTCCCCGGTGATCTATTATCACCTGGGAGCGGCGGATGCGATCGCACAGGGAGAGCCGGTCGATTACAGCGCCGTTCCTCTCAGCATGTTCAGGGACCTGCCCTCAACGCCTTACGGATCCATGTCCGCCCTGCTGGAGACCTACTATGCACAGAAAAACGCTGTGACCAGGATCCGGCAGAAATCGGCAGACCTGCGCAAGATCGTCCAGACGATCCTCGAGAGAGATGTCCACAAATACGACCTGCAGAGGAAGCAGCTGGAAGATACCAAAAAGCGGGATAAATACAGGGTCTACGGAGAACTGCTGAACGCTTACGGATATGGGATCCCGGAGGGGGCAAAGAGCGCGGAGCTGGATAATTATTATACCGGAGAAAAACTGACGGTACCGCTCGATCCGACACTGACCGCCCAGCAGAATGCCAAGAAGTATTTTGACAGATACACAAAGCTCAAGCGGACAGAAGAAGCGCTCAAGGGCCTCACCGAGGAGGTGCGCGAAGAAATTGAACAGCTGCGGAGCATCAGGACGGGACTGGACCTGTCCCAGACGGAAGCGGATCTCCAGCAGGTTCGCCGCGAGCTCGAAGAGTGCGGGTTCGTAAAGAGGCATGTCGACAAGGGGGGCCGCAAGAATCCCTCCAGGACACCTGCCGGAAAACCTCTCCATTATATTTCCAGCGACGGCTATGATATTTATGTAGGGAAAAATAATCTCCAGAACGACGAGCTGACTTTCAAGATGGCAACAGGGAGCGATATCTGGTTTCATGCCAACGACATTCCGGGTTCCCACGTGATCCTGCGCAGCCAGGGCAAAAAGATGGAGGACATCCCGGACCGCGCCTTTGAAGAGGCGGCGAGGGTGGCAGCGTACTATTCCAGTGCCAGGACAGAAGGCGGATCCGCATCCTCTGCGGGCAGCTTTGGCAGTTCGAAGGTGGAGATCGATTACCTGGAGCGGAGAAACGTCAAAAAGCCGTCCGGAGCAAGACCGGGATTCGTCGTTTACTATACCAATTATTCGATCCTTGTTCCGGCGGATATCACAGGGCTTGAGCTTGGCAGCGATCAATAGGCAGGTTGCTTATTTGACTGCAGGGGCATATAATAATGGGATGGTCTTTAATAGTTACAAAGTATTGAGGTGAACTGATATGGTAAAGAGCATGACCGGTTTCGGCAGAAGTGAAGTCGTCTCCGGCGAGAGAAAATTCACTGTTGAGATAAAGTCCGTCAACAACCGTTATCTGGACGTCAACATTCGTATGCCCAGGCAGTTTAATCAGTTTGAGGCTGCGATCCGCACAGAGCTGAAAAAATATATCACCCGCGGCAAGGTGGACATGTTTATTACCTATGAGAATATGGGAGAAGCGCTGTCCAAAGTTCGCTATAACAGAGAGCTTGCCCAGGAATATATGAACGGGCTCAATGCGCTGGCACAGGATTTCGGACTTGTCAATGATGTCTCTGTCGGAAGGCTCTCTGCTTTCCCGGACGTCTTTGTAATCGAGAACAGCGAAGAAGATGTCTCCGTTCTCTGGGAGCCTCTCTGCGAGGCTGTCAACGGCGCCGCACAGCAGTTCCTGGAAGCGAGGACCCGTGAGGGTGAATTCCTGCGCAGCGACCTGAACGACAAGCTTGACAATATGCTGGGGAATGTGGAATTCCTCACACAGCGCGCTCCACAGATCATTCAGGAATACCAGGACCAGCTGAATGAAAAGGTCAGGGACCTTCTCTCGGAAGCTGCGATCGACGAGGGCCGTATCCTGCAGGAGGTCGCCATTTACGCAGACAGAGTCTGTATAGATGAAGAACTTGTGCGCCTTCGCAGCCATATAAAGGCGACAAAGGCAGAACTGGATCTCGATGAGAGCGTTGGCAGGAAGCTGGATTTCCTTGCACAGGAGATGAACAGGGAGGCCAACACGATCCTCTCCAAGACGATCGACGTCGAGTCCTCCAACAAAGCCATCGAGCTGAAGACAGAAATAGAGAAGATCCGCGAACAGATCCAGAATATTGAATAAAAGTGTTGCTATTCACAGGCGATCGAGACACAAGAGGTGTTTCGTCGTGCTTGCACGTAAGAAACACCTCTTGTGTTTCGATCAGTCCTGCGAAGCAGGAACCTCCACCCAATGAGCAAAATACATTTGCGCAGCAAATGAAACGCGCGCGAAGCGCGGGATTTTGCGAATGCAGCGTGGAGGGCCTGTGAATATTAATCTCGCATCACTACTGAGAGGAAGAACGATATGGCTGGAAGCTTAACAGTAGTATCCGGTTTCTCCGGAGCAGGAAAAGGAACCATCATGAAGGCGCTCCTGCAGCGCTACGACAGCTATGTCCTGTCGATCTCCTGTACGACACGTCCCCGCAGGGACTACGAAGAGGACGGGAGAGAGTATTTCTTTATCACGCAGGAAGAGTTCGACCGCAAGGTCGCCAATGACGAACTGCTCGAACATGCCGGCTACGTCAATCACAGCTACGGCACACCCAGGGCCTTTGTGGAAGACCAGATCGCGCAGGGAAAAGATGTCCTGCTGGAGATCGAGGTGCAGGGAGCGGCGATTGTCAAGGAGAAATGTCCGGATGCGATCATGATCTTTGTTGTCCCGCCCAGCGCCGATGTGCTGCGCGAGAGGCTGATCGGCCGCGGCACGGACTCTGCTGATGCGATCCGCAACCGCCTCTGGCAGGCGTCCAGGGAGATCAATGAGATCGAAAAATATGATGCGCTCGTCATCAACGATGATCTTGACGCTGCCGTCGAGATGGTTCACATGACGATCCAGACGGAGAAAAATGCTCCTTCCCGGCAGACGGCTTTTTTAAGGAGCCTTCGGAGAGATCTGGACGATCTGAACCGCAGATTCAAGAATTTCTGACGGAATCAGGCAAAACCGCTTGCGGGTTTTTGCAAAAACTGTTAGTATCATAACTCAGTGAAAATTGGGCCAGCCGTGGATAGAAGATATTTTACCGCTGCCCGTAAATATACATGGAAGCAGTACAGGATTTGAAAGGAGAGGCAAATGATCCATCCCTCTTATGTAGATCTGATGAAGGTAGTTAACAAGGATGTTGAGGAAGGGGAGACCCCCATTATCAACAGCCGTTATTCGATCGTTATGGCAACGGCTAAGAGAGCCAGACAGATCGTCGATGGCGATATGCCGATGATCGATGACACAGTAGGCAAGAAGCCCCTGTCCATCGCCGTTGAGGAGCTGGAGCAGGACAAGATCCACATTCTTCCGCAGGATGAAGAGATCATCGAGCGCTACGAGATCGCTGAGATCAATGCGGCACGTGCTCTCGAGGAGGGCCTTTTAGGGGATGATCTCGGCGAAGAGCTTTATGCTGATGACGAGGAGTCTTCCGAGAACATGGACGATGCGGAAGGCTATGACGAGTAAGATCCGGACGCATGAAAATTATATTTGTTTCACTTGGCTGTGATAAGAATCTGGTCGACGCACAGCAAATGATGGGATTACTGAAAAACAGCAGGGGCAGCTACACCTTTACCGACGATGAGACGGAGGCAGAGGCAGCAGTGGTGAACACCTGCTGTTTTATCGACCGCGCAAAACAGGAGAGTATCGATGAGATCCTCTCCCTCGTGGAGTGGAAAAAACAGGGGAACCTGAAGTATCTCATCGTGACAGGCTGCATGGCGCAGCGTTACCGCGAGGAGATCACGACCCTCATCCCTGAGGTGGACGTCGTTGTCGGAACGACAGCGGAAAAGCACCTCGGAGAGATCCTGGACCGCCTGACAGGGGCGGCAGAAGGCGATGAACCTGTAAACAAGCTGTACACAGAGAGCCTTAAAGAGACGACGGGCGCTCCGGCAAAGAGGCTGATCACCGCGGATTCCCATATCGGATACCTTAAGATCGCGGAGGGATGCAATAAGTGCTGCACCTATTGTGTTATACCTTCGGTAAGAGGGCGATACCGCAGCGTACCCATGGAAGACATCCTTGCGGATGCAAGGGACCTCATCGAACAGGGGGCCAGGGAGCTGATCCTGGTCGCGCAGGAGACGACGATCTACGGAGTTGATCTGTATGGCAAAAAAATGCTGCCGGAGCTGCTGAGGCGCCTTTGCCTTCTATCAGGTGTTAAATGGATCCGTGTGCTGTATTGCTACCCGGAAGAGATCACGGAAGAGATCCTGCAGGTCATGCACGATGAGGAGAAGATCCTTCCCTACCTGGATATTCCGATCCAGCATGCGTCAGACCGCATTTTAAAGAGAATGGGAAGACGGACGGACCAGAAGGAGCTGCGCGAAAAGATCGCTATGATCCGCAGAATTCTTCCGGATGTATGCCTTCGGACGACTCTGATCACCGGATTCCCTGGAGAAACAGAGGAGGAACACAAAGAACTCCTCAGCTTTATCGAAGAGATGCGCTTTGACAGGCTGGGTGTCTTTACCTATTCAAGAGAAGAGGGAACACCTGCGGCAAAGCTGCCCGGACAGATCCACCATATGACCAAAAAGCGCCGCCAGAGAGAACTGATGACGGCACAGCAGCCGATCGCGTTTGCCGCTGCAGAAGCGATGAAGGGCCAGGTGCTGGATGTCCTGATCGAGGGAAAACTCACCGGCGAGGACGTCTATGTAGGGCGCACCTACAAGGATATTCCCGGTGTCGACAGCAATATCTTTATTGAGACGCGGCGGGACCTTCTGACAGGCGAATTTGTCAGGGCGAAGGTCACCGGCGCCAATGAATACGATCTCATCGGGGAACTGGTATAAAATGCCCCGGGCTTGAATGAGCAGTGATCTTACGATCCGAACAGGAAATCGGACCTGATATTTCTGAAAGGACGGTGAAAATCATGAATTTACCTAACAAGCTGACAATGCTGAGAGTGATCCTTATTCCGTTTTTCGTTCTGTTCCTTCTGACAGACCTTGGCGGAGGCGCAGGAAAGTGGATCGCGCTCGCAATCTTCATTATTGCGAGCCTGACGGACCTTCTGGACGGCAAGATCGCCAGAAAAAACAATCTGGTCACGAACTTCTGCAAGTTTATGGATCCCCTGGCGGATAAGCTCCTGGTCTGTTCCGCGATGATCTGCCTGATCCCGCTGGGAAGGATCCCGGCCTGGATCGTCTGCATCATTGTAGCGCGTGAGTTTGCCATCAGCGGTTTCAGGCTGATCGCAGCCGAAAAGGGGACTGTGATCGCGGCTTCCTACTGGGGAAAATTCAAGACTACCTTCCAGATGATCATGGTCATTCTGATGCTGGCGGATATTCCGCAGCTCCATACACTGACCCAGGTGATCATGTGGATCGCTACGATCCTGACGATCGTTTCCCTGGTGGATTACATTTACAAGAACAAGGACGTCCTTAAAGACGCTGATTAAATGAAAGGAGTTACTATTCACGGCCTCATCTGAGTGATATATCTGACTCTTACATGCAAGCAT
>JAFTFD010000150.1 GCA_017449745.1 Lachnospiraceae bacterium | reverse complement strand
GAGGTTCTGTCACCATCCACACGCAGGACGGATATGACCATCAAGCAGAACAAATACCGGAGTGCCGGCGTACGGGAATACTGGATCGTCGATCCGGATAAAGCCAAGGTGATCGTATACCTGTTCGGAGAAGAGGAAGACGTCTGTCTTTACGGTTTTGACAGTATGATTCCGGTCTCTTTCTGTAAGGAAGATACCTTTGTTGACATCTCAAGGATCCGCAGAATGCTGGAGCGCCTTCACCTGATTTGATCCATTCAGGGTCTGTCAGAGCGGCTCTTTATCTTTTCCATCAAAAAAATTGGATAATCTGCACAATATTTTGTATTATCTGTTGTTGAAAAATAATTCCGTTTGCGTTTTAAAAAACTAATTACAGCTGATATATTATTTTTTTAGGAAGAACAGCGGTAATTCCCCTATAAAAATCACCTACAGAACGAGGAAGAATATGGAAAAACTAAAAGTTGGTGTCCTTGGCGGCACAGGAATGGTCGGACAGCGTTTCATTCAGATCCTTGACAATCACCCCTGGTTTGAAGTGACCGAGATCGCAGCAAGCCCCCGCAGCGCAGGCAAAACATATGCGGAGTCCATGGAAGGCAGATGGAAGCTCGACGGCGAGGTTCCTGCAGGCGTCAGGGATATCGTGATCAAGGACATCTATGATATCCAGAGCGTCACAGAGGGCGTCGACATGGTCTTCAGCGCCGTCAACATGTCCAAGGATGAGATCAAGAAGATCGAAGAGGACTATGCCCGCACCGAGACTCCTGTCGTTTCCAACAACAGCGCTCACCGCTGGACACCGGATGTGCCTATGATCGTTCCGGAGCTCAATCCCGAGCACGCGGAAGTGATCCCTTTCCAGAAAAAGCGTCTCGGCACAGAGCGCGGATTTATCTGCGTAAAGCCTAACTGCTCGATCCAGAGCTACACGCCCGCCTTGGCTGCATGGAAAGAGTTCGAGCCCTACGAAGTCATCGCCACGACTTACCAGGCGATCTCCGGAGCCGGCAAAAACTTCCAGGACTGGCCGGAGATGATCGGCAACATCATCCCGTTCATCAGCGGCGAGGAAGAGAAGTCCGAGAAAGAACCCTTAAGGATCTTCGGACACATCGAGAACGGCGAGATCGTTCCCGCGACAAGCCCGCTGATCACCAGCCAGTGCATCCGTGTTCCCGTTCTGTACGGACATACAGCTGCTGCTTTTGTAAAATTCCGCAAGGATCCCACAAAGGAAGAGCTGATCGAAAAACTGCGCGCCTTCTCCGGCGTTCCGCAGGAACTGAAGCTCCCCAGCGCTCCGGAGCACTTCATCCAGTACCTCGAAGAGGACAATCGTCCCCAGGTTGCTCTGGATGTCAACTACGAAGGCGGCATGGGCGTCTCGATCGGAAGACTCCGCAAAGATTCCGTCTATGACTGGAAATTTGTCGGTCTCTCCCACAACACACTGCGCGGCGCTGCCGGCGGTGCGGTCGAGTGCGCAGAGCTTTTGGCGGCAACCGGATACATTACAAAGAAATAACCACTGTTCACGGATCCTCCACACTCCATGCGTGAATAGTAAAGCTTAATACACAAATGTACATTTTGACCCTTAAACGATATATGTGTAAAATAGATGAGAGCTCTCAGCTGAGGGCTCTCATTCCATTTTAAACATATCAGGAAACACAGGTTGAGTTTTACATGCCCGGATACAGAGTTTTTATAGCAGAGAAGCCGAGCGTGGCAAGGCAGTTTGCCGATGCCCTCGGATTGCAGTTCAAAAATGCGGACGGATATATGGAGTCTCAGGATACGATCGTGACCTGGTGCGTCGGGCACCTGGTGAGCATGTCTTATCCGGAGGCTTATGATCCTGCCCTGAAAAAATGGTCGCTGAATACGATCCCGTTCATTCCGGAACAGTTCCGGTACGAGACGATCAGCAGCGTAAAAAAACAGTTCAATACCGTCAAGAAGATCCTCACTTCCAAGGATGTGGATACGATCTACATCTGCACAGACTCAGGACGTGAAGGTGAATATATATACCGGCTCGTCGCCCAGCAGGCGGGCGTAAAGGATAAAAAACAGCTGCGCGTCTGGATCGACTCCCAGACAAGGGAAGAGATCCTGAGAGGCATCCGCGAGGCCAAAGATGACAGCGAGTACGACAACATCGGAGCCGCTGCCTACCTGCGCGCAAAAGAGGATTACCTCATGGGTATCAACTTTTCCCGCGCCCTTTCCCTCAAGTACGCCTCCGGGATCCGGGATTTTCTCGGAATGGATCACTGCGTGATCGCGGTCGGGCGCGTCATGACCTGCGTTCTCGGCATGATCGTGCGCAGGGAGCGGGAGATCCGCGACTTCGTCAAGACCCCTTTCTACAGGGTCCTCGGCAGCTTTTCTCCCCTGTCAAAAGACGGTCCGGCAGAGGCTTCGTTCGAGGCCGAGTGGTCTGCAGTCGAGGGGAGCCTTTATTTCCAGTCTCCAAAGCTCTATAAAGAGAACGGCTTCAAAGAGAAGAAAGACGCAGAAGAGCTGATCGGCTATTTAAAGGGCCGCACCCCCGAGGGAAAGGATCCCGCCTCATTGCCAGAACCTTCAGCGCCCAAGGTCGCGTCCCTGACACACAAGAAAGAGACCAAGAATCCGCCTCTTCTCTATAACCTGGCTGAGCTGCAGAACGACTGCTCCCGCTTTTTTAAGATCAGTCCCGACCAGACCCTGGCGGCAGCGCAGGAGCTGTATGAGAAGAAGCTGACGACCTATCCCAGAACGGACGCCCGTGTTCTGTCCACGGCAGTGGCCAAGGAGATCACGAAAAACATCAAGGGCGTAGGCCAGCTTCCGATGTTCTCCGAGATCGCTGCAGACATCATGGAGAGAGGTTCCTACAAGAATATCGCTAAGACAAAATATGTCAACGACAAGGCGATCACGGATCACTATGCCATCATCCCGACGGGGCAGGGCCTGAGTGCCCTTAAGTCGCTGAATCCCACGTATCAGAAGGTCTATGAGCTGATCGTCAGAAGATTCCTTTCCGTCTTTTATCCTGCAGCTGTTTTTGATAAAATACAGCTGACTGTGGAAGTCCGGGGAGAGCTCTTCCAGACTTCGCAAAGAGTCCTGAAAGAAAAAGGCTATCTTGCCGTCACCGAGTATTCTTTCTTCTCCAAAAAAGGAGATTCCGCCGGAGCAGAAAAGCCAGGCAGGCAGAGTACAGGTCCTGCCGATCCTGACAGCGCGGAAGGAGACGGCCAGGGAACTTCCCAGGGCAATGAAGAGCTCGCCGCTTTTCTCTCAACACTGAAAAAGGGCATGCCTCTTGCCATGCGGGGCCTTCAGATCAAAGAAGGAGAGACGACGCCTCCCAAGCGCTACAACTCGGGCAGCATGATCCTGACAATGGAGAATGCCGGCCAGTTCATAGAGGACGAGGAACTAAGAGAACAGATCAAGGGCAGCGGTATAGGCACCAGCGCGACACGCGCCGAGATCCTGAAAAAGCTCGTCACGAACCAGTATATCGCGCTTAACAACAAGACGCAGATCTACACGCCGACTCAGCTCGGCGAGATGATCTATGACACCGTAGATCTCTCCCTTCGCCCGCTCCTGGATCCCAAGCTGACAGCCAGCTGGGAGATGGGCCTTACCCGCGTCAGCGAGGGCACCGTCACCGAGGCCGAGTATATGGCCAAGCTTGACGATTATATCCGCCGCCGCACAAATGCGGTCAAGGATACCAGTTTCCAGGTGCCGCTCCGGCAGCGCTATGAAATGATACGCAGTTATTATCCGAAAGCCATGCATTTCGGGAAGAAATACACTTACCAACGCAAAGACAATTGATTGGAGGAAAATGAAATGGCAATACAGGATTTTACCAATGAGAAGCTTTTCGACCTGAAGGAAACGATCGCCGCCGACCTGTTTTCCGGCGCAGAATACCCCTGGGAGCTGCTGCCCCGCATCAGCGCATTTATCGTTGAGCTCGGCAATACACTGCCCGCAGACCGCTTTGAGAAGAGAGGGGAAAACATCTGGGTCGCAAAGAGCGCGAAGATCTTTGACAGTGCCTATATCGCAGGTCCCTGCATCATCGACGAGGACGCGGAGATCCGCCAGTGCGCCTTCATCCGCGGCAATGCCATCGTCGGAAAAGGTTGTGTCGTCGGCAACTCCTGCGAGCTCAAAAACGTGATCCTCTTCAATAAGTGCGAGGTTCCCCATTACAACTATGTAGGTGATTCCATCCTTGGCTTCCATGCTCACATGGGTGCCGGTTCCATCACTTCCAACATCAAGAGCGACCGCACCAATGTCGTCATCCACGACGGCACGGAAAAGATGGCTACCGACCTTCGCAAAATGGGAGCTATGCTTGGCGATTACGCGGAAGTCGGCTGCAATTCCGTCTTGAACCCCGGAACAGTCGTAGGACCTCACACTAATGTTTATCCGCTCTCCATGGTTCGCGGCTGTGTGCCGGCAAACCACATCTATAAGGATAAAGAGCACGTTGTCCTCAAACAGGATAATTTCGGGATCACGGATTAATCTTAGTACACACACTGCACGACAAGTTGCACTAATAATTCAGGGACTTGATATATTTCTACTTATTACGGAGGTGCATTAGATTTGGCTTCCAAAGACATAGCTTTTGTCGAATTATTTTGGGAGATCCTGAACAGGAAAACAGGTAAGCTGGGGAGAGTGGAGTACTCTCCCCAGAAGCCGTCTTTTCGTTCCATGCCTGCCTCAGAGCAGCCGCTTGAGCGCAGCACGCCGGAAGAGCAGGGCGTATCTTCGGATATGCTGGCGGACATGGTGGACGAGCTGACAAGGACCCGGCATATAGAGCTGCATCAGCTGACGATCGTGCGGCACGGCAAGATCATCTATGAGAGCAGCTTCGATCCGTATTTACCGGGCGTTTGGCATGCCTCTTATTCCATGTGCAAGAGCTTCACCGGGATGGCGATCGGCCTTCTCATTGCCGAGGGCAAGCTGACGCTGGATACGCATATTCTGGATATTTTTAAAAATATTCCCTTGATCTTTCTGCAGAAGATCCGCTTCTCCGACATGACGGTCAGGCACCTGCTGACCATGTCGAGCGGCTCGGACTTCAATGAGGTCGGAGCGATCACCGGAAATGACTGGACCCGTGCATTTTTTGAGGCGCCGGTCCGGTTTACGCCGGGTTCCCGCTTTGAATACAACAGCATGAATACCTTCATGCTCTCCGCCATTGTCACGGAGCTGACGGGAAAGAGCCTCTCCGAGTATCTCGATGAAAAGATCTTTGCCCCGATGGGGATCCGCCGCTATTACTGGGAGAAAAACCCCCGCGGCATCACGAAAGCCGGCTGGGGACTCTTCATCACATCCGAAGACGCCGCAAAAATGGGTCAGCTGTACCTGAATAAAGGCAAGTGGAACGGCCAGCAGCTTGTACCGGAAGAGTGGGTCGCAGAATCGACCCGCCCGCAGATTGCCACAGACCAGTCCTATAATCCTTACTACGGCTATCAGCTGTGGATCGGGAATACAAAGGGCAGCTTTTTCTATAACGGAATGCTCGGCCAGAACGTATACTGCTATCCGGACATGGATATGGTCCTTTCCTTTAACGCCGGCAACCAGGAGATCTTCGGCAATGGTACGATGACGGAGATCATCCGGAAATACTTTAACGAAAATACGGTCCTTTCCGACACGCCTTTGAGAGCGGATCCCATCGGAATGCACCGCCTTGCGACGATCACCGCAAACAATGAGAAAAAGCTCATGCAGCTGCCCGGAAGGATAGGCGGAGGCTGGGGCAGGCGCCAGGGTGCCTATTACGGATCCGCGGGTTCCGTCACGATCAGGGGAACCAACAGCATCGATCCAAGGGTATTCCTTCGCCCCTTCGATAACGTCTGCTTTGAGATGCAGTCCAAGAGCGTGGGGCTCTTCCCCCTGGTCATGCAGGTCGTGCACAACAATTACACGCATGGAATTTCCATGATGCGCTTCCGTTTCCAGGGCAGCACTTTCTATATCGATTTTAAAGAGGGAGAGGACACTCTCCGCATCCCGGTAGGATTTTCCCGCACCGAACACACGGAGATCAATATGAACGGGGAAGCCTATCTTGTAGGCTCCCGTGCGCGTCTCGGATTTAATGAAGACGGCATCCCTGTCCTGACAGTCAGCTTCGCTTTCATAGAAGAGCCAAACGAGAGAAGAGTCAAGATCCTGTTCCGCTCACCGGATGAACTGCTGCTCAAATGGACAGAGCTTCCTGGCGAGACGATCATCGGCGATACCCTGGAGATGATCACGACCGGAAGCGGCAGTGCGAACCCTATATTCACGGGACTTCTCTCACAGATCTCCCCGGATCTGATCGACGAGATCATGATCTCTGCCCTGCAGCCTAATGTCCGTGCCTTCCGTACACAGCAGAAGCTGATCACGGATACACAGGCCCAGGATAACAACTAGTACAAAAAGGAGGCAGTTATGAATCAACAGGTTGTCCAGCTGATGGAATATATCCGCACAAAGACGGATTTTGTTCCGAAGGTAGCTCTTGTTCTCGGCTCGGGTCTTGGCAATTTCGCCGATCATATTCAGGTAGAATGCGAGATCTCTTACTCCGAGCTGGATGGTTTTCCGGTCTCTACGGTTCCCGGTCACGCAGGCAAATTTATTTTCGGATATCTGGGTGATGTTCCCATCGTCTGCATGAAGGGCCGCGTTCATTACTATGAGGGGTATACGATCGACCAGGTCGTGCTGCCCGCAAGGCTGATGCACGCCATGGGCGCCGAGATCCTGTTCCTTACAAATGCCGCGGGCGGGATCAAGCACACCTACCACGCAGGTTCCCTTGCCCTGATCACGGATCATATATCCTGTTTTGTTCCCAATCCGCTCATTGGTCCCAATGATCCCGACGAGGGAGTGCGGTTCCCGGATATGTCTCACGTCTATGACAAGGAACTGCAGAAGATCATCCGCAAGACGGCCTCTGACCTGTCCATTGATCTGGACGAAGGTGTGTACTGCCAGCTGACAGGCCCCTCCTTTGAGTCTCCTGCCGAGATCCGCTTCCTTCGCACGATCGGAGCAGACCTTGTCGGTATGAGCACTGTCGTGGAGGCGATTACAGCTGTACACATGGGAATGCGCGTATGCGGTATTTCCCTCGTCTCCAATCTGGCTGCCGGTATCTCCCCCGTAGCGCTGAGCCATGAGGAGGTCCAGGAATCCGGAGACGCCGCCGCTCCTATGTTCACCAAACTCGTAAAAGAGTCCATCGTACAATTCTAAAACGTTACTATTCACGGTCCATAATGACAGGAATCGCAGGCGTCGTGCGTTTCTTTTTTGGAGGTACAAATGAAAACAAGATTTTATAATGCCCGCATTTTGACTATGGCTGACGGCCCTTCTGTTTTTCAGGGCGAGCTGGTCGTCACAGATAAAAAGATCTCCTTCGTGGGAGAGCACGCACCTGCGGATCAGTATGACCGCGAGATCAACTGCGAAGGAAATGTGCTGATGCCCGGCTTTAAAAATGCGCATACGCATTCCGGTATGACCATTCTCCGTTCTTCTGCGGACGATATGCCGCTGCAGAACTGGCTGAATGAACGGGTATTTCCTTTTGAGGCAAAGCTGACAGGAGAGGATATCTATCATCTGTCCAAAATCGCCATCCTGGAATACCTGACGAGCGGCGTCACATCCGTGATGGAGATGTACCTCACGCCTCCCGAGATCGCGGATGCCTTCCGCAGCACCGGTATGCGTATCGTCCAGGTCGGCGCCTGCAACAATTTCAGCCAGACTCCGGAACTGATCGAGAAATGGTATAACGAGCTGAACGCGCCTGTCGAAGAAGGAACGACGCCTCTGACCAGCTTCGAGATCGGATTCCACGCTGAGTATACCTGTTCGGAATCCCTGATCGAGCAGTTTGCCGCGCTTGCAGAGAAATACAAAGCGCCCGTATATACCCATATTTCCGAGACAAGGTCCGAGGTGGACGGCTGTATTGAGCGCTATGGAATGACGCCCGTCGCCTTCCTTGCTTCGAAGGGGATCTTCAATTACGGCGGTGCGGGTTACCACCTGGTCCATACCACTCCAGATGACTGGGCGATCATGAAAGAGAAGGGGATCGGCGTTGTCACGAACCCTGCCTCCAACACCAAGCTTGCGAGCGGCGTGGCACCGCTTACAGATTACCTGCGGGAGGGAATTACCGTTGCGCTTGGCACAGACGGCCCCGCGAGCAATAACTGTCTCGATATGTTCCGCGAGATGTTCCTGGCGACAGGGCTCGGAAAACTGCGCGAAAAGGATGCTTCCGCGGTCCCTGCCTTTGACGTCCTGAAAATGGCGACTGTCAACGGCGCCATGATCATGCGCCAGCCTCTTACGGCCTGCCTCAAAGAGGGGTACACAGCAGACCTGATCATGCTGGATCTCCATCAGCCGAACATGCAGCCTCTGAACCACATTCCGAACAACATCGTTTACAGCGGCAGCAAGCTGAACGTCCTGATGACGATGGTGGACGGAAAGATCCTGTATGACCGCTTTGACGGAAAACTCAATTTCCATGTCGGAACGGATCCGGAGGAGATCTATCGCAGAGGCGCTGAGATCCGCGACCGCATACTCGGATAAGAGATATTATGAATTCATCGACTGTATTTATCGGTATGCTCATCACATTTGTACTGGTTGCAGCTGTGATGGGCATTGTCAATAAAAAAAGATTCCGCAGATATCTGCGCGGCCGTTTTGCCGGCCAGTTCGGGCAGATCCCGGACAAACAGATCCGCCCGGAGCGGTTTTCCCACATTGGAGGGTATCTTCGCGCCCATACATCGCCCTTCGGGATCGATGACATCACCTGGAACGATCTGGACATGGATCTTGTGTACAAAAGGATCGACCAGACGCAGAGCGCGGCGGGAGAGGAATACCTCTACTATCTGCTGCACACTCCTGCACAGGCCGGGGAGCATCTGACCCTTGATGCTGCGCTTCCGGACGCCTTTTCCAGAAAGGAGAACGAGGAAGCCCGCCTTTCGATCCAGGAGATCCTGTACCGTCTCGGCAGTACCGGCGACTTTTCCCTCTACGATTATCTGGATCTTCTGGATACGCTCGAAGGCCGCAGGAATCTGATCCATATCCTGGCTCTTGTATTGCCCTTTTTTGCCGTCGCGTCCATGTATTTCAGCACCCAGGTCGGCATCGTACTGCTTATTTTCGTGATCTGCTGGAATATTTCCACTTACTTCAGGGAAAAACGCAAGATCGATCCGTTCCTGATCTCCTTTAAATATCTGCTGCGCCTTCTGACGTGTGCCGAAGAGATCGCAGGCGTTAAGACTGACGATCCTGCTCTTAAGAATGAGCAGGCTAAACTCCGCTCCCTTGCAGGTGCCCTTCGGGGGTTCAAGGCGGGGAGCGCGATCACCATGTCCTCGAGCGCCTATACCGGGAACCCGGCAGACGTACTCATGGACTATATCCGCATCATTTTTCATCTGGATATCCTCAAGTTCAACCAGATGTACGCGAGCGTCAAAGAGCACAGGAACGAATTTGACAGGATCATCACGATCGTCGGCAGGCTGGATGCCGCGATAACCGCAGCCTCCTTCCGGAGGAGCCTGCCTCACTGGTGCAGGCCTGTTTTCACGGATCCGGCAGATCCGGCTTCGGAGAAGCCTGAACTCAGAATAGAAGGGCTATTCCATCCTCTGCTGCAGGATCCCGTGTGCAATAATATACAGACCCGCCGTCCGGTCCTGCTGACCGGTTCCAATGCCTCCGGGAAGTCTACCTTCCTCAAGGCTGTCGCCATCTGCGCCCTCCTCGGGCAGTCGATCGGCATCTGCCCTGCAGCAGTCTATGAAGGAGAGCATTTCCGTATCTATTCCTCCATGGCTCTCAGGGACAGTATTGAGAGTTCTGAGAGCTATTTCATGGTAGAGATCCGGTCCCTTAAGAGGATCCTGGATGCTGCCACGATCGGATCCGGAGCCCATGGTTCTGTTTTGTCAGAACCAGACGGGAACAGAACGGACGATGAGCAGAAGGCAGGAAGGGTCCTTTGTTTCGTAGACGAAGTTCTGCGTGGGACCAACACGATCGAGAGAATCTCGGCCTCGACCGAGATCATGAAGACACTCTCCGAAGCCGGTGCGCTTTTGTTTGCGGCTACCCACGACATCGAGCTGACGCGCCTCCTGCAGGAGAGCTTTGATAACTATCATTTCGAGGAAGAGCTGACCGGCGGAGACGTTCATTTTTCCTACGAAATCAAGCGCGGTCCGGCAACGACCAGGAACGCGATCCGTCTGCTGGGCGATGTGGGATTTGCGCAGTCGATCACGCAAAAAGCGCAGGAGCGGGCGGAAACATTTGAAAGAACAGGCATTTGGAAATGACAAAGGTAAAAATATTCAGCGACGGCTCTGCCCGGGGCAACCCTGACGGGCCGGGCGGATACGGAGCTATCATACAGTTTGTAGACAGCAAGGGAGAGCTGCATGAGAAAGAGCTCTCCGAGGGATTCGAACAGACCTCCAACAACAGGATGGAGCTGTTGGGCGCCATCGTCGCCCTGGAGAACCTGAACCGGCCATGTGAAGTCGATCTCTACTCGGACTCGAGCTACCTCGTAAAGGCCTTCAATGAGCACTGGATCGAGAGCTGGATCCGAAACGGATGGAAGACCAGTTCCAAGGATCCTGTCAAGAACCAGGATCTCTGGGAGCGGCTTTTAAAAGCGGTCGAACCTCACACCGTCCATTTTCACTGGGTAAAAGGACACAACGGCCACCCGGAGAACGAGCGGTGCGACAAACTGGCAACGGCAGCCGCCGACAGCCAGTTTGAAAAGATAAATGGAAAGTATGATGCAAAATGTGCTGAAGCACATTTTCATCATTAATTTGAGCCGCAAGCGTCTCAAATTCCGATTCAGGATAATTCGCCTCCGCGAAATTTTCCTGCGGGATGCCTTCGCTGATGCTCCGGCATGGGTATATCATCAATGGTTAATATTAAAGTAAAAAAGCTGACGCAGACGGCAAAGCTGCCGACACGCGGGAGCCTTGCCGCCGCAGGGTATGATCTGTACGCGGATATTCAGGAAGACATCGTGATCGCTCCGCACACGACCTGCATGGTGAGCACCGGGCTGTCCATGGAGATCCCGGAGGGGTATTTCGGCGCAATTTTTGCCAGAAGCGGCCTTGCAGCAAAGGAAGGGCTGCGGCCTGCCAACTGCGTGGGTGTCTGCGATTCCGATTACCGCGGTCCCTATACCGTGGCTCTGCACAATGACTCTGACGAGCCAAGAACCGTCTCCGTCCAGGAGCGGATCGCGCAGCTCGTCGTGATGCCGTACCTTCCCGTGGAATTCAGCGAGGCAGAAGAGCTGGAGGACACACAGCGGGGAGCCGGAGGATTCGGTTCTACAGGAAAGCAGTAGCCGGCCAATCATAACGTGATACAGTGTAAAACAGGAATGGTAAAAATATGAACGACACTTTGCAAAAACAATATGCCGTTATTTTTGATATGGACGGAACGCTCTACGATACGGAAAAGATCTACCGCGAGGCGTGGCTGAACGCCGGAGTATCCCTGGAGCTGTACCAGACGTTTATCGGTACCGCCCACACCTACATCGTGGAGACGCTGGCCGCTCACGGAATGGATCCGGACGAGGTCATCGGCAGGAAAGTGGCCTATGTCAATGAGACGCTGGAAAAAGGGATCCCCTTAAAGCCAGGAGCCCTGGAGTGCCTTAAGTGGCTCAGGGAGCAGGGATGGCCCTGTGCCATCGCAACTTCCTCGAGCATGGCCACTGCCGACCGCTATCTCGACGCGACGGATATGCGGCAGTATTTTACGAAAGTCGTCAGCGGAAACCGGCTGGAACACGGAAAACCCGAGCCCGATATTTTCTTTATGGCCGCCGAAGAGCTGAAGGAGGTGCCTGAAAACTGTATCGTCATTGAAGACAGTTTTAACGGCGTGCGGGCAGGCCATGCCGCCGGCATGTATACGGTCATGGTCCCCGATCTTGTCGCTCCTGATGAGGAGATCCTGGGACTTGCCGATGCCGTGCTGCCTTCCCTTTCGGAACTGCCGGCACTTCTTGCCTCTTTGTAAGAATTACTATACAATGTGTTGTTAGGCCATATGGCATAAAAGAATGCCGTGCTTGCGGGAGCTGTTCTGCAGCGGAGCGATCCGGCATCATAGAAAATTAACAGATACACAGAAAGAAGGAAATACAATGGTCAAGATCAGAACACGATATGCCC
This sequence comes from Lachnospiraceae bacterium, assembly GCA_017449745.1. Lineage (GTDB taxonomy): Bacteria > Bacillota > Clostridia > Lachnospirales > Lachnospiraceae > CAG-791. The sequence goes on along the minus strand of JAFTFD010000150.1, from coordinate 3,452 downwards.
CCAGCCCGACCGGCCGCATGCATGTCGGCAATTTAAGAACCGCTCTTTACGCTTACCTCATAGCCAAGCATGAGGACGGCGATTTCATACTCCGTATCGAGGATACCGATCAGGAGCGCTTCGTTGAAGGCGCCGTTGAGATCATCAACCGCACGATGGCGGATACAGGCCTTATCCCCGATGAGAGCCCCGAGCTCGGCGGTCCCGTCGGCCCTTATGTTCAGAGCGAGCGTATGGCCTCCGGTATCTATATGGAGTACGCAAAGCAGCTGGTCGAGAAAAAGGAGGCTTATTACTGCTTCTGCACACCGGAGCGTCTTGCCGGACTTCGCCAGGTGATCGACGGACAGGAGATCACCGTCTATGACAAGCACTGCCTGCATCTGAGCCAGGAGGAGATCGACGCTAATCTTGCGGCAGGAAAGCCGTTCGTCATCCGCCAGAACAATCCGACAGAGGGCACGACGACCTTCCACGATGAGCTCTACGGCGATATCACTGTCGACAACAAAGAGCTGGATGACATGATCCTGATCAAGTCCGACGGTTATCCCACCTACAATTTCGCCAACGTCGTGGATGACCACCTTATGGGCATCACACATGTCGTTCGCGGAAACGAGTATATTTCCTCCTCGCCCAAATACAACCGTCTCTATGAGGCGTTCGGATGGGAAGTGCCCAAATATATACACTGCCCGCTGATCACAGACGCTGACCATAAGAAGCTGAGCAAGAGAAGCGGCTATTCCTCCTATGAGGACCTGATCGAACAGGGCTTCCTTCCGGAAGCTGTCGTCAACTTCATCGCGCTTCTTGGCTGGTCGCCGGCCTCTGACAGGGAGATCTTCAGCCTCGAGGAGCTTGTCCGCGAATTCGATTACATGAGGATCGGCAAATCCCCGGCTGTCTTTGACTACACAAAGCTCCGCTGGATGAACGGCGAGTATCTGAAGGCCATGGATCCGGATGTCTTCTTTGAGAAAGCCGGCGATATCCTTCGCGGCAGCCTCGGCAGGATCGCCTCCATGCCGGACGGCGAAGAGAAGCTCCGCCAGATCTCCGAGATGGTCCGCACCAGGATCGAGATCTTCCCCGACATCCCGGATATGGTCGATTTCTTCAACGCCCTTCCGGAGTACGATGCGGCGATGTACGAGAACAAAAAACAGAAGACCACCCTGGAGAACTCCCTGGAGATCCTGGAGGGAATGCTGCCCGCCTTCGAGGCCGCAGACACCTTTACTAACGATTCCCTGTTTTCTCTGATCGAGCAGTACGCCGCTGAGAAAGAACTCAAAAACAAGACAGTCATCTGGGCAGTCCGCACAGCCGTCTCCGGCAAAGCCGTCACGCCTGCCGGCGCTACACAGATCATGGAGACCATCGGCAAAGAAGAGAGCCTTCTGCGCATCCGTGCCGGAATCGAGAAACTGAAGGCAGCACTTGAAAACAAATAATCAGAAACATCCTCTGGCTGCTGCGGACAGCGCCCGCAGAACCGGCAACGCGCGGCAGTCAGAAGCCATTCATCATTTCCTGGGGCCATGCCTCGTGCTGGCAGGCCCCGGGAGCGGCAAGACCTTTGTCATCACCCAGCGCGTCTATACTCTGATCCGGGAGCATCACATATCGCCGGATAAGATCCTGGTTCTCACCTTTTCCAACGCCGCTGCCGGAGAAATGCGGCAGCGTTTCCTGCGGCTCATCTCAGAGCGCTCATCCGCCCGCACCGGCAGGTTTTCTGAAACTATGTCCCAAGCGGACGAAACGGATGCATATAACGTCCATTTCGGCACTTTTCATTCCGTTTTCTATCATATCCTGCAGTCCCTGACAGGCAGGCGTGACCCTCTGCTCGATCCATCGGCAAGAAGAGAGCTGATCGAAAACCTCCTGTCCCGTCATCCCGCACTGAACAAAGAAAATATGGATCTAAGGGACCTGGAACAGCAGATCACTGTACTAAGATCCGGCCACCTCACAGATAGCAAGGCATATGTAGTCCCCGGCACGTCCGATATTGACAAAGAAATAAGGGACCTCGCCCGTGAATATGAGGAGTATCTGAAACAGACGCACCGCATCGATTATGACGACATGATCCTGCAGACGCTGCGGATCCTTAAAGAAGAGCCGGATAAAGCCGCCTGGTGGAGAGAGCAGTTTTCCTTCCTGCTGATCGATGAATTCCAGGACATCAGCCGCCCGCAATATGAGCTGGTGCGGATCCTCTCGAATGGAAATCTGTTTGCCGTAGGAGACGACGACCAGTCGATCTACGGTTTTCGCGGCGCCTCCCCTGGACTTATGAGGGATTTCCTTCGTGACTATCCGGATACCAGGAAGATCGCCCTGAACATCAACTACCGCTGCAGTCCCTCGATCCTGGCGGCTTCCGTCAAGATGATCAGCGAAAACAAGAACCGCTTTTCCAAAAAAGTCCTGCCCGCCAAAAAGATCCTGGAGGATCCCGGGTTCAGAGACAGGGTCCGCGTTCTCGCCTTCGAAGAAGACGGCATGCAGTATAGGCATATTGCTGAGGAGATCAGGAAGTCCGTCGCCGTATCTTCTGACAGGCCGGATGATTTTGCCATTATCGTCCGCACCCAGAAACAGGTGCAGCAGGCCGCAAGGATCCTCCACGAATCGAAGATCCCCTGCCGGGCAAGAGTACCCGAGGACCACAGCCTGGAACTGGAGATCCTGGGAGACCTCTGCTCCTATTTCCGGCTCGCGGCGGATCCCGCTGTAACCGGGCTGCTTTCTGACCTGCGTGCACACAGAGCCGTCTCATTCCGGGCGTTTCATTCTGAAAAGAGGATCAACGGCGTCCCGGAGGATCTTATGAGGATCCTGAACAGGCCGGAACGTTTTGTTCTGTACAGCGACCTTTACCGCGCAGGAGGGATCATTCCCACCTCCCGGCTGGCGAGTCTGTTCCGGGATCTGGACCGCATCAAACGCCTGAATCCGCAGCATGCGCTTATGTACCTTCGTTCCGGCATGCGCTACGAAGCCTTTTTGCTTGAACAGCACCTGCAGGAGCAGGATAAAGTCAGGGCTATACTGGACCTGGCAGCCGAAAAGGCGAAGACCAGCTCCGGTATCAGTGACTTTCTAAAGAATCTGGACAGCCTGCAGAACGCTCTGAAAGACCGGGATAAGGCTGCCGCTTCACAAAGCGGCAGGAAGAATACCGGAGAAGATGCCGGGATACCAACACAAGGTGTCCACATTCTGACCATGCACGCCGCAAAAGGCCTTGAATTCTCCAGTGTCTATATCCCGGGCCTTAATGAAGGCAGGATGCCGGTGAGATCGTCCTGCACAAGTCCCGAGGGGATAGAAGAAGAGCGCCGTCTTCTCTATGTTGCCATGACCAGAGCGCGCCGCCATTTGACGCTCCTGTACACCTGCGGCACCAGGACCAGTCCCGCAAAACCGTCCCG
>JAFTFD010000008.1 GCA_017449745.1 Lachnospiraceae bacterium | reverse complement strand
TCCGCCGATGCCGCCTGTGATGTAGAGTTTTTCCTTTGTTATGCTCTCCCAGAGATCAAGGCAGGCCTTATACAGCGTCTCATCGCCGGTGAGGCGCGCCACATCTGCCATTCCGCTGTAGAGATACACTGCGCGGACTGCATGTCCAACCGCTTCCCCCTGCTCCCGGACAGGCTTGTGCGCCTGGTTATAGGAATAAGGATTCCGCAACGACCAGGCGTCCGTCTGAATGTTGTTCAGGACCGGCTTTACTCCTTCCTGCTCTTCTCGGCGCCTCTTTTCCTCCGCAAAAAAGAGCGGCGACTGCCCCCTCTCATTGAGAAAATAGACAGCAAGGTCCAGATACCGTTTCTCTCCCGTCAGCTCATAGAGCCTGGCGAGCGCCATTTCGGCGATCTCATGTCCAGGGTAGCCTTTATGGCTGTTTTCCTTGTCGGACATAAAATAGTCAGCCATATAATCGGCAAAGCGCATGGCTGCCTTCAGGAGCTTGTCTTTCCCGGTGGCCTGGTAGTAGCTCACCGCCCCTTCGATCAGATGTCCCATACAGTACAGCTCATGGTGATCGGCGAGATTCGTCATGGCGCGATCCATTCCGTTCAGGATATAGTAAGTGTCCAGGTAGCCGTTCTCCAGCTGCGCCTCGCAGACGATATCGATCGCCGCGTCCGCTGTTTTTTCCAACTCCGCATCCGGATGGTTCATGAGAGAATATCCCACCGCCTCGATCCATTTGGAGAAATCGGAGTCCTGAAAAACAAACCCGTAAAACTTGTCAGGGTCCGGTTTTCGCGGATCCTCCGGCAGGGCTTCAAAGCCCCGGAAGGTATAGACCGGCGCCTCATAGTTCTCTCCCTGCGACCTTCTCTTTTTGGAAAGTGCCGCCGCGGCGCGGAAATTATGCATACAGTAGCTCGGCGCGGCATCCGGGATCCTGTCGTTCAAAGCATTCCACTGATAGGGAAGGATGCGCGTGCGCACCACTTCCTGTTCCCTGTACCAGAAAGACTCCCCGATCCTGACCTGCCGCATAGGCAGCGGGGAACTGAATGATTTTGGATCCATACCTGTTTTTGCCATGTTGGCCTCCTCAAACGTATCCTGTCTGTTGAGCACAGCGTTAAAGATTTTTTACATGTTATGAAGAAATCTCAGGATAAGGCACAGCAGGAAAGTCATGACCATCATCCCCCCGACGCTGTTCTTCCATTTCCCGCCTTTGTTGAAACCGTAAAAATCCTTCCATCCGCCGTTCTCTTCACCGATTTTTACCACTTTATAAAGATACAGGCACCCGTAAAAAAGCGTAGGCAGAAGTCCAAGAAGCGACTGGGCAAAACCCAGAGGGTAGAACCTCTCGGTAAAGCAGTAGGAAACAACTGCCAGCACCGGCGTAATTGCATGGACGATAAAGCCCGGGTGCTTAAACTGGCTCTCCCAACCCTGCACCGGTCCGAGAAAGAGCATCACCGTCGCAAAAGTCACCGTCACCGCTACCGTGCTGACGTACTTGAGCAATGTGATCCAAAGGGGGATCGACGCGGATCCCTGCCGCATGCAGACAAGTTCCGCCAGCGCCGTGATCAGGGCGGCAGCTGCGCACAGAACATTTGACTGGTTGGTAAAAAAGATCAGATGATGCAGTCCTCTCGATATACTGAATTTCCCTGTTTCGTCGTAAAAATAAGATGCCATCGCGATGATCGTAAGGATCACGATCGCCGCGTTCATTACAAGTGAGCCTGACATAGTTTACTACCCCGTATTCTCAAAAACAGGACAGGGTGTTGCCCTGTCCTGAACATTTTCCTTTTCTTACCGGCTGATAAGCCCGCTGCTGATCCCCGGCTTTTCTCCGATCAGGTCCGCAGACCAGATCTGCCGTTCAGATCTCAGCCTTCCAGAAGCCGTGAAGATTGCAATACTCGTAAGCAGCCACGACCTCGTCACCCTCGGTGATCGCAAAAACAGCCTGCGGCTTCATGCCGGGCTTTAAGGTCTTGCGCTGTCTGCCCTCTTTTGTCTCCAGCATGATCCACTCGATGGAATGCTCTTCCAGCATGGGATGCTCGACAGAACCGACAGTTACGGTCACAAGATTGCCCTCGACCTTGATGACCGGGACGTGTTTCTCATGGGCGCCGTCTGTTGTATTGGGAACCATCTCGACCATAGGCTCACCGCAGCACTTTGTAGGGCATGTGCTTCCCTTGACAACTGCGACGATCTTTCCACAACCTTCACAACGTAATAAATTCATGATTTTCCTCCTCTTTTATAACTTCAAAATGTGATCCGTTCCAATAGTTGTTCCTTTATTCTCTGATACTGCAACTTAACTGGAACCATTATACCATAGATCTGTATGGAAGCTGTGCGCAGATTCGATCTGAAAAACAGCAGAACGATGCAGAACGCCCCAGGACAGCGTAAGCAAACCGCGGCCGGCAAAGCTCATCAGACCATCAGACGGCTCAGCGGAAGGTATCCGCTGTTACATCCTCCAGATCGATGTCCTTGGTCTCCTTTACCTTCAACATCAGAATCAGGAGCGAGAGCGCCATGAAGGGCACACAGATGATCAGGAACAGCACGTCCATCGCGATAAAGTTCTGGCAGATGATAAAAATAATATTGCCCAGGAACATGCCCGATCCGATCATAACAGAGATCGTTCCCATGACGGAGGAGCGCATTCCGGAGGGCGTAGATTCCGCCGGCATCGTCAGAATCAGCGTGTCAGACATGGACCAGAGTCCTCCGATCGAAATGCCGTAGAAAATACCGGCAGCGAGCGGTCCCCAGCCAAGCCTGCAGGAGAGGACGAACAGGAGCAGTCCCAGTATCGTCGTGCTGCCGAGGACAAGGCAGACCTTTTTCCTGCCCAGCTTATCGGACAGTACGCCGCTTAAGAAGGTCGCAATGCCGTTGAAGAACGGATAGACCACCAGCGCCGTTGCCACCTGTGCCGTCGTCATCGCACCTTCCATGACGGTTGCGTAATAAGATGTGTACACCGTTGTCGCAAAGAAAATATACCCTGCGATAAAGATCCACCGCAGCTGCCTGTTCACAAAGATGTAACGGATCGCCTTGAAAACACCGCCGTTTTCGGATGTCTTGTTTTTCTTATCCTCTTCTTCCCTGGCCGCGCGCTCTTCAGGTGAGAGCATCAGCCATGCCCTGCGCTGATCCAGGAAAACAGGCGTCTCCCGGACGAAGAAATAGCTGCCGAAGCCAATCACCAGAGCTACGATCACAGGGATCAGGTACACCATCTTCCAGCTGGAGGGAACATCTTCCTTGAGGAACAGATGGCTCAGGACGCCGATGAGGGAGACGCTCAGCAGCGCGATCGCCTTGCTGAGGAACGCGAAAGTTGCTCTCTTTTCCTTCGGCGCTGTCTCGAGGATATACAGCACCTGCATATCATTGGGAGTAAAGAACATCATCAGCAGCATACCCAGGATGTACTGGGCGACGCTGTTCGACGTCATGACGACGCACATACCGACGCCCATGCCGATCGTATTGAGCGTCAGGAAAAGCCTTCTGCCGTAACGGTCACTCAGCGCCTTATAGAACGGCGTGATGATCAGGAGAAAATTGGAGGCCAGCGTCAGAGGCGCCACGGTGTCGATCGCCCTTGCATACTCCGGCGAATTGACATCCCTCGACGTGATGTGAAACAGATCGAACAATGCATACGGCTGCATCGCGCCGTTCATATTGGAGGTGATCTCATCGACGATATAAATGATCGTGAGCACCACCATGATGAACATCATATAATGCGCCGGTTTGGGCCTTGCCGCTTCCCTGTTCAGCAGTGCCAGTTCTTTTACTTCTTTCTCCTGTTTTGTACTCATATCTTCCCCTCTTTTCAATTTCAGGCATTTAAGTATTGAATTTATGTGCAAACAGGTGCGCATCTTTGTTCTGTACAGCGACAAGCAGCCTGCATTTCTCCTGGAGCTCCTGTGAAGGATCCACGTAATGCCACTTCTCCCCTTCCTGTTTGATGGCGATCACATTGGTACCGAAACGCTTGCGGAGATTCAGCTGGACCAGGTTTTTGCCGATCCAGTCCTCTTTTGGCTCGATCTCCATGATCTCCAGATTACCATCGACCTCAAAAAAGTCCACCACAGAGGAGGACATCAGAACTCTGGCTGAGCGTCTGCCGCTTTCTGCTTCGGGATCGATCACCCTGTCCGCGCCGACTTTTTTAAGGATCGCAGCGACCCGCTGCGTCCGGGCTTTTGCTATTACCAGCGGGACTCCCTGCTCCTTTGCCACAGCAACACACATGATCGATGCCGCAAGATTGCTGCCCATAGCCGATACGACAACATCCATATCTTTTAATCCGAGAGCGTTTACCTCTTCCTCGTTTTCCAGATCTGCTGTCACAGCAACTGTCGCCTGCGCCGCGCATTCCCGGACGACGTCCTCTCTGTAATCTGCGATCAGGACATCTGCTCCCATTTCATAAAGAGCAGCCGCCAGGCTCTTCCCGAATTTTCCCAGCCCGAGTACCGCGATCGATTTTTTCTGATTTTTCTTCATCTGATTCAGCTCCTTTGTCATTGATCAGCTAACGGTCAGTCATCAATCCGCTCTATCCGACAAAATAATTTCCTTCCGCATGGCGCAAGCCCCGATCTCCCGCATTTTGTCCGGTGAAGAAGATCGCCATGGAGATCGGACCGATCCTGCCAAGGTACATCGCCACGATAATGATCAGCCGCCCTGCTGTTCCCAGAGATCCGGTCAATCCTCTGCTGAGTCCCACAGTCGCACAGGCGCTGACAACTTCAAACAGCCCGTCCGTCAGGGAAACATTTTCTGCCGCCAGCAGCATAGCCGTCAGGGCCATGACCGTCAGGACACTGACAGCCACGACGGCTGAAGCCTTGCGCATGATTGCCTGGGAGATGCTCTTCTTAAACAGCATATCCTCTTTGTCACCTCGGATATAAGAGGCTGCGCTGGCCAAAACAAGAAACATCGTGACTGTCTTCACGCCTCCTGCCGTGCCGACAGGTGATCCTCCGATAAACATAATAAAATAGGCGGCAAGACAGGAAAACTCCGACAGGCCTTCCTGCGGAAACGTCGCGAAACCGGCCGTCCTCAGCGTCACGGATTCAAACACGCTGTTCAGTATTTTATCTGCAAAAGACAGGTTCCCAAGCGTCATGGGATTTCTCCACTCGGCTGCAAGGAAGACTAGCGCGCCCGCTGTAATCAGAACACTGGTCAGGGTCAGTACAAGCTTAGTATGCTCAGAAAATCTGTTTACGATCTGATCAGCCCTAAGGCCTCTCTTCCATCCCCTCCGGATTCCGGAGGCTATATCAAACCAGACCACATAACCCAGACCGCCCATTATGATCAGCATCATCGTCGCAGCAAGAACAAGAGGATGGGACTGATAACTGCCAAGGCTGTTGTTTCCGATAATGTCTATTCCTGCGTTACAGAACGCGGAAACAGCATGAAAGACGGAAAACCATAGTCCGCGTCCGAGGCCATACGATGGAATAAACTCTATGGCGTAGATCAAAGCACCGGCTCCCTCTACCATGAATGTTCCCAAAAAGACTCTTCTCAGAAAAACGAAGATATCTCTCCCGGATGAGAGGTTCAGGGAATCCTGCAGCAGCAGCTTGTCGCCCAGCGAAAACTTTTGCCGCGCCATCAGCATCATCATGGAAAGTGTCGTGATTATTCCCAGGCCTCCTATCTGGATCAGCAGCAGGATCACGACATGCCCGAACGATGACCAGTAGGAAAATGTATCTACAACGACCAGCCCTGTCACGCAGACAGAGGTCGTCGCTGTAAAAAGAGCTGTCAGAAAATCTGCCGGATCTCCGCTCGCAGAGGATACCGGCAGCATCAAAAAGGCCGTCCCGATCAGGATCGCCCCAAGGAAACTTAAAGGTATTAAATGTATTGAAGATATTCTGGTACGCCGCAATGGTTTATACCTCCAACACAGCATTATAACATGATGCTAAGGTCAAAAGGCAGAAAAGTATGCCGTGCTTGCACGAGCGGACTTTTCTATCTTTTGACCGCCCGACATGAGCAAGGAGCAATTTGCTTGTATTTACAGGCAAATTTGC
>JAFTFD010000149.1 GCA_017449745.1 Lachnospiraceae bacterium | reverse complement strand
TTCTCTCATCCCTATCCTGTGCTCGGTCCTGGCAGGACGATTTTTTGGCGTCTACGGATGGTTTTTCGGACTGATGATCGCCCCCGGACTGGTATTCGCGGGGCTCCGTTTTGTCATGCATCGCCTGTACGGAAAGGAAGATGCCCGTTATCTTATTAAAAACAGGGAGGCAGGCTCCTTCTCACAACTCTATGAACTGGACGTCACTCCGCAGGAGATCATCCGTGTGCGTGACGAGGCAGGAAAATACCTCCTGGAAAAAAATATCAGCAGCAATACAGTTAACCGCTGCATGCTGCTGATCGAAGAATTCTTTATGCTGATCTATGACCGGAACGGAAATGATGCTGTTCAGGGGGAATGTATACTCAATGTCTCGGACAAAGTCGATATAATCATCCGGGACAGCGGTACCATTCTGGATCTGACTGATCCGGATCTGTCTCTGGACTCCATTCGCGCCTACATCGTGCCCCTGGTCGTCGATACCATGACGACCAGCCGCCAGCATCTGTCCGCGATCGGCTTTAACAGAAACCGTTTTGTAGTAAAATAAAGACTCATTTGAGTTCTTGCCTGATCTCTTATCTGCTCTTTTTATCTGCTCATTTATCCGAGCTCTTATATCCGCTCTTTTTGTCTGCTCATTTATCTGCTCTTTATAAGCTCATTTACCTGCTCTCGAGCCACGCCTGGAACATGAGAATGTACCAGATCTGTTCGCGCCATATTCCCTTTTCCGTGAAGTCCTTCCAGATCTTTCCGACGACCTCCGGATCCAGGTACCCCTGCGTCCTCAGCTTTGACGGCTCAATAAGCCCCTCTGCCCACTCGCGCAGTTCCCCCGTCCGCAGCCATTTGCGGATCGGGATCGCAAAGCCTTTCTTTGGCCTGTCCATGATCTCTTTGGGCACATATCTGTAAAGAACATCTCTCAGCACCAGTTTTCCGATCGTGCCGCCGGAATTATCCCCGGCGTGTTCGCTGAAGGACGCATCTTTTTCTGCGCTCTGCTGCCCGGAGAGGTACGCGCTGTGCCGCAGATAATCAATGGGAAGTGTCCATGCAAATTCTACGATATCCCTGTCCAGAAGCGGGACCCTGGTCTCCAGAGAGACCGCCATGGCTGTTCTGTCGACCTTGACCAGGATATCATCCGGGTGATACATCGTCATATCCATCAACATGCAGTCCTTATTTACTTCTCCGAGGATATCTCCCGAATGCTGCCTGCGTACAAAATCGTTTCCCTGCGCCAGTGCGATTTTCGTTATCAGAGGATCCGTCTCCTGCTCCAGGATATGGACTTCCTCCGGATCCTTAGCTTGCAATAATTTCCCCTTGATGCGGTACATATCATTTCGGGTGAGCGGGCTGTGTAAAATAAGGGAGCTGGCGGGTCTTCGGATCCAGGCAGGCACGCTGCGCATTTTGCTCCAGATCCTCTCCACTGATGCATAAGATGTATAGCCGCAGAACAGCTCATCCCCACCGTCCCCGGATAAGGAGACTGTAACATGATCCCTTGTCATTTTGCTGACAAGATATGTGGGGATCTGACTGGAATCCGCAAACGGTTCCGAAAACATCCTGGGCAGGAGAGGCACCACCTTCAGTGCGTCCTCCTCCGTAATGTACATTTCGGTGTGTTCCGTCCCGAGGTGCTGCGCGATCTGCGCCGCATAGACAGCCTCGTTGTATTTTTCATCCTCCATGCCGATGGTGAAGGTGCGGACTTTTTTTGTACTCTGGGCCTGCATCAGCGCAACGATCGTGCTGCTGTCAATCCCTGCCGACAGGAATGCACCAAGAGGGACGTCCGCCACCATTTGGCCTTTTACAGAATCCCTTATGAGCCTTTCCAGCTCGTCCGCCGCCTCCTGCCGTGTACCGGTGAACGGATTTCTTTTTCCATTCAGCGCAGCTTCCTGCATTGACCAGTAGGTCGACACGGTCACGTCATTTTCCGTAAACGGTTCCCTGATCGTCAGGATCGTTCCGGGAATCAGCTTTCCGATTCCTTCATAGATACTGAACGGTGCCGGGATATATCCATGGGTAAAATACATGTCCAGTACATCCGTCGCGACCGGCTGGCTGAAACCGTCCAGTTCGGCGATACAGCCAAGATCAGAGGCAAAGACGAACGGCTTTGACGAGCTGCCATTGGAATCTTTTGCTCCATTGCCTGCCGCATTGCCGCTTTCGTTTGTGCTTTCGTTCTGGCTTCCACTGAGGTTCCCGCTCAGGTTTCCGCTCAGACTTTCACTCAGGTTTCCGCTCAGACTTTCACTCAGGTTTCTGCTCAGACTTTCACTCAGGAATCCATAGTATAAGGGTTTTTCCCCTACCCTGTCGCGTGCCAGCTGCAGTATCCTCTCCTTGGTATCGTAGACTGCAAGGGCAAACATTCCCTTGCAGATCTTCAAGGTTTCTTCAAGACCGTAAGCCTCGATTCCTTCCAGCAGGATCTCGGTGTCACTGGTGCCGCGGAAAGCTTCTACCTTTTTTTCCGCAAGCAGCCTCTTACGCAGGACGGGCGTGTTGTAGATCTCGCCATTGTAGACGATCACATACCTGCCCGAATGGGAGGTCATTGGCTGTGCTCCCTTTTCAGAGAGGTCGACGATCGCGAGCCTCTGGTGCCCGAGACAAACCTGGCCGTCCTCCGAGATCCAGGTGCCGTCCGCATCCGGTCCCCGGTGCACCATACGTGCCTTCATCCGCTCCATATTTTCAATTGTCCTGTCCCTGGAATCTCCAAATCGGACAAGTCCTGCTATTCCACACATATTATTCTCCATGCCGAAGCGTCAGCGAAGGCATCCCGCAGGAGAATTTCGCGGTGAAGCACCCCCAGGGTGCGATTCTCCTGAATCGGAATTTGAGACGCTTGCGGCTCAAATTTGGTGATGAAAAATGTGCATTGGCACATTTTTCACACTATTATCCTCTGTGTATTGTAGTTTGCGTTCTGTTTCTGCATTCTGGTTTTGCGTTTCGTTTCTGCGTTCTGTCTTTGCGTTCTGTTTCTACTTTGTACTGCAGGAAGTTGCTTGTGGATGGTAAAACTTACATTTTACCCCAAAATCCTGCGATCTCGATTTCACTGGATGTGTTGAACAATAACTCAATTCTACACCATACCCCAATATCCCAGAATCCTTACCATGTGGACGTGTCCAGAAAGGGTCCAATTCTACTATTATACCCCATTATGATCAATTTACAGAATTATTGATGTATTGAGAGCAGGAGTCATACCCCAGGATATTCCATTTTCCGAACAACAGGGGTAATACTCAGAGATGATGAACGCCAATTTCAGGCGGATTTCCTTCTCCTGGGGGTAATCGATTGCATACAATCTTTTTCCCGCACGACCATTATGATTTCTTTTTGCTTCCCCGGGGGTAATCGATTGCATACAATCTTTTTCCCGCACGACCATTATGATTTCTTTTTGCTTCCCCGGGGTAATAGGTTGCATGCAATCTTTTTCCCGCACGACCATTATGATTTCTTTTTGCTTCCCCGGGGGTAATTTCGTTTCAGGATTGCCTGCTGCCCAGCATACGTAGTATATTTTATTGTATCTTAACTTGAAACTAACGAAAAGCCCATAAGGTTCCTTTGTATAAAATGGCAAAACTGTAAATCGAGTCCAGCAAACAGAAATCAGACAGCAGAAACCAGAAACCAGAAATCAGACAGCAGAAACCAGAAATCTGAAATCAGAAACCAGAAACTAGAAACCAGAAAGAGAGCGTCCCATGAACGACCAGAATAAGCAAATTGACAGCAGCAATAACGGCAGCAATAAAGAAAAATCCCCGTGGACGATCCGGAGGATCCTCGCCATTGCCGCCATCATCTTCCTGGCCGGCATGTATGTCCTGACTCTGATCGCTGCCCTGATTTCCTCGCCCGGAGCCGGCCAGCTCTTCCGCGCCTGCCTCGGCCTTACGATCGCCGTTCCGATCCTCTTATGGATCATTCTGTGGGCTCTTGGCCGATTCCACAATTAAGGATTATTTCTGTGGGCTCTTGGCTAATTTCACAATTAAGGAGCATCCTATGGGTTTTTGGCCAATTCCATAATTAGGAATCATTCCGTGAACTAACGGCCGATTCCAGAATTAAGCAGCTGCGGCAATTCATCAACAGCGTAATTTTCAATTCCAAAGAACGATCATACCAAAAATGACAGGAGTCTCCCCCCTGTCATTTTTATATCCATGTGTTTCGGATGACCTCGATCATTGTCTCAAGCGCAAGCTTTATAGAGTCCCCATTACATCTTAAAATCTTCAGTCTTTCAGATTTTTAATAGATCTCAGATCGCGGGCTTTCTGTAGATGATATCGTCTCTGGACGGTCCGTTGGAGACCATTGTGATCGGGTAGCCGATCTGCTGCTCGATGAAATTGACATAGTCCTGCGCTGCCTGCGGAAGATCTTCAAAGCGGCGGATACCGCGGATATCGCATTTCCAGCCCGGAAGGACCTTGAGGACGGGCTTTGCCTTCGGCAGCTCTTTTGTGACAGGGAATTCCGTCGTCACCTGGCCATCGATCTCATAACCGACGCAGACCGGGATCTCATCGAGATAGCCGAGCGCATCGAGAACGGTGAAGGCTACATCCGTCGCGCCCTGCAGACGGCATCCATATTTGGATGCGACGCAGTCATACCAGCCGACTCTTCTGGGTCTTCCGGTCGTTGCGCCGTACTCGCCGCCGTCGCCGCCGTTGTTGCGCAGCAGGTCTGCCTCCTCGCCGAAGATCTCGCTGACGAATTCACCGGCTCCGACAGCAGAGGAATAAGCCTTTGTGACGACCACGATCTTCTCGATCGCATAGGGCGGGATGCCGGCTCCGATCGCGCCGTAAGCTGCGAGCGGGGAGCTGGATGTGACCATAGGATAAATACCGTGGTCAGGATCCTTCATGGTTCCAAGCTGGCCTTCCAGCAGGATATTCTTTCCGTCGCGGATAGCCTGTTCCAGATACTCCGCCACGTTTCCGAGATAAGGTCTTACCTTTTCTCTCCAGTCTTTGATCGTAGCAAGAAGAGCTTCCTGATCCAGCGGCTCCGCGTGATACAGGTGGACCAGCATGACATCCTTGATCTCCGCGATCCTGGCTATTTTTTCCCTGAGGACGTCGTCATCCTGATAAAACTCGTTGATCTGCCAGCCGATCTTGGCGTATTTGTCTGAATAGAACGGTGCGATTCCCGATTTGGTGGAACCGAAGGATTTTCCGGCAAGCCTTGCCTCTTCCAATGTGTCAAATAAAACATGGTACGGCATCATGACCTGTACTCTGTCGGAGATCATGATGTTCGGTGCAGGCACGCCGCGGGAAGTCAGTGTGTCCAGCTCCCCCAGGAATTTCTGCACGTCAAATGCCACGCCGTTTCCTATGATATTCATGATATTGGGATGGAACGCGCCGGAGGGCATGGTGTGCAGTGCAAATTTCCCGTAATCATTGACGATCGTATGTCCTGCGTTGGCACCTCCCTGAAAACGGATCACGATATCTGCCTGATTGGCGAGCATATCCGTGATCTTGCCCTTTCCTTCATCACCCCAGTTAGCGCCCACAACTGCTGTTACCATAACCGGTTTCCTCCTGTCTTGTGAGTTCATTGTCCAGATGAATTTTCGCATGCTTTTCAGCCCCAGCCGGATCCAGCCGGATCAGCTGAAACAAAAAACCGCTTACAAGTATAGAACATTCTTTATTGAAAGTAAAATATCCGTAATGACAGCTATGCTATACCCGAAAACAATCATTGGCTGCCGCCGGCGTCACTGACCACTAACTGCCACTGACACCATAGGTCATTGATCACCGTCGAGCGTCATCAGACATTGATTTCCGCTGTCAGCCCGATATCCTCTTTATTTGCCTCGAGGATCGGCTGAATAACGTCTGCCAGGTATTTTTCCACCTGGTGAGGTGCGCAGCCGACATATTTTTTCGGATCCATGGACGCCTGCAGTTCTTCTACCGTGAGGTGGAATGCAGGATCTGCCGCGATGAGTTCGAGCAGGTTGTTGTCCAGGCCTTCCTCCTTGACCCGGCGTCCCGCCTGCATGGAGAGCTCGCGGATCTTCTCATGGAGCTCCTGGCGATCGCCGCCGGCCTTGACGGCATCCATCATGATGTTTTCCGTTGCCATGAAGGGAAGCTCTGCCATCAGGTGCTTTTCAATGACCTTCGGATAGACCTTGAGGCCGTCTGTGACGTTGATGCATAGATCGAGGATCCCGTCGATCGCAAGGAACCCTTCCGGGATGGAAAGGCGCTTGTTGGCGGAGTCATCCAGCGTGCGCTCAAACCACTGTGTGCCGGAGGTCATCGCCGGATTGAGCACGTCGACCATAACATAGCGGCCCAGGGAGCAGATGCGCTCGCTGCGCATCGGGTTTCTCTTGTATGCCATCGCGGAGGAACCAATCTGGGATTTCTCGAAGGGCTCTTCCACTTCCTTGAGGTGCTGCAGCAGGCGGATATCCGTCGCCATCTTCATGGCAGAAGCTGCAATGCCGCCGAGGCAGTTCAAAACGATGGTATCGATCTTTCTGGAATAAGTCTGGCCGGAGACCGGATAGCACTCCGCAAAGCCCAGCTTTTCCGCGATCATGGGATCGATCCTGTCGACCTTCTCATAGTCACCGTCAAAGAGTTCCAGGAAGGAAGCCTGCGTACCGGTCGTACCCTTGCTGCCGAGGAGCTTGAGCTGTGTCATGACGTGGTCGATCTCCGCGAGATCCAGGCAGAACTCATTCATCCAGAGCGTCGCGCGCTTGCCGACGGTCGTCGGCTGTGCCGGCTGGAAGTGCGTAAAGCCAAGAGTGGGCTGGTCTTTGTATTCCTCCGCGAACTTCGCCAGGGTAGCAAGCACATTGACCAGTTTCCTGCGGACCAGCACGAGCGCATCTCTCATAATGATGATATCGGTATTATCTCCGACGTAGCAGCTGGTCGCGCCGAGGTGAATGATGCCCTTTGCTTTCGGGCACTGCAGTCCATAGGCGTAGACGTGGCTCATGACGTCGTGGCGAACCTTTTTCTCTCTGGCCTCCGCGTCCTCATAATTAATATCTTCCGCGTGTGCTTTGAGCTCGTCGATCTGCTCCTGCGTGATATCAAGACCCAGTTCCTTCTCTACCTCTGCCAGAGCGATCCAGAGCTTTCTCCAGGTCCTGAATTTTTTATCCGGAGAAAACAGGTACTGCATGTCCCTGCTTGCATATCTTGTAGAAAGCGGACTTACATATCTGTCGTGTGCTGCCATTAATGATACCTTCCTTTCTGTTTGTACGGTTCTTCAACGGGGTGCGTCCAAGTTCTTCTTATTGAGTTCGTGGGACAAAGGGGTCTGTCACCGTGTCTCATGGGAAAGAGGGGTCTGGGGACAGAGGGGTCTGTCACCGTGTCTCATTTTCCTTGCTGAGTCTGTAGTCGTCTTTCAGGTTCTGCACCATTCTATGCAGCGCGATCTCGTAATTGGTCTGGGCTCCCTGCGATTTGTACTGCCGGAGCCTGTCGAATTCCATGCGCAGTTCTGAGTGCGCGTATTCGGTGTTGATCTCCCGGACGCGCTTTTCCAGCTCCAGCGATGCATTATAACATTCCGGGTGCTCGGATATAAAGTCCAGATATTCCGTGTCTGACAAGCTCATGCGCACGGCCCCAAGGTATTTAAGGAACATGCTGTTCGTTCCGGAGAGATCATAGGCCTTAAGATAATACTCCGCGGCTGTGCGGAACCGGAAAAGGCGCGTGTAGATCGTGCCTGTTTTTTCCAGCACGTCCGTGCGCAGGTTTCTCTCCGGCTGCGGCAGATCCCGCAGGAGCGCTTCATACTCGGACAGCGCCTGATAGGCGCGGCCGTGATCGGCAAGATACTGGGCTCTGGCAAATCGCCTCTCAAACGGTTCCATGCCCTGCCCGGATGCGACGATCTGGCGTGTCCTTAGCTGTTTGTCCTGGGAAATATAGCCGACATATCCGAGGATCGAGTTGACGTAATCCGAGAGGGCGCGTTCTTTTCCGAGATACGTGCGCAGACGCCTGCCCAGCTCTGTCAGCCCGAGTTCCTCCTCGATCCACCGGATCAGTTCCGGATCCATGATCTGCAGGTCAAGGAACTGGGCGCTCTGAACGAGGGAATAGCACAGCTCCTCGATGGACCAGATATTCCGCTCTATCTTCTTTATCCGATAGGGATGTTCCGCCACCTTCCCTGTCGCGATCATCACCTTACTCAAGGCTGTTCTCCTTCTTTTGAATAGTAATAATTATTTTTCACTATTGCTCTCAAGGCTGACTTCCTGTTCCCATTTAAGGCCTGTCGAGGGGAAGATCTCCCCGAATCCGAGGTCCTCGAGCAAAACGTGCGCCTTGTCCGGCCCGTTCATGGTCAGCCGGATCCGGATCCTGGATGTACGTCCCGGACGATCCACCAGGCCCTCCAGGCGGATCAGATAATCTCTGGTCCCGCCTCCCGTCAGCGGCGTCAGCTGGAGATACAGATCATTTCCGTCCTCGATCAGGACGTCCAGCTCTGCGCTCGCCTCATACCAGTTCACGCCGGCATCCAGGATCGGGTAATTCACCATCGATCCCTGCCTTAGGGCACGGATCCCGATATTAGTCCGCACATGGTTTTTATCGAGATAATAGTAATTTTTGAGAATATCCGGCGACGCCATCCTCATCCAGCCGCTGTATACAGCTCCTTTGCTGTAGAGGTTGCTCCCCATAAAGGCTCTCCTGCCGGTGCACAGGATCCTCAGCGACTGGTTCATCCATCCTCCCTGGAATCCGTTTCCGATCAGGAAAGCGGATGCATAATCCGCAGGCCTTGCGATCTCTCCCTGCAGGATCCTGGCGAATTCCTCGTCTCTGTCCGCAGGTTCTTCCGCAAAAATACCGGGGTAGACCTTCTCCTCCATGTAGGAGACGATCGGCCGTGTTTTCTGATTAAATTTCAGTTTACCGATACGCAGCTGGCCGCCGGCATCCATTTCGCACAATAAAGACGCAGGCTCGCGGATCGACATCTCCTGCATCAGCAGATAGTGATAGAACGAATTGGCGTAGGCCTCATAGTAGACCCCGCACCCTTCCGGCAGTTCGAGGCGCGGCCTTATTTTTTCCAGCAGCTCGATCTGCGGCCTCTCCATCGTCCTGCAGGTGAACATGACCGCCAGGATCTGCCTCGTCTGAAAGACGGCCCCCAGCAGCATGAGGCATCTGCGTATGTACAGCGCCAGCAGCGCTGCCGCCTCATACTGGTCCGCCTCCACCTTCACAGGCGCTCCGTCCAGAGCCAGGGACAAAAGGCCGGGAATATACGTCGCACTCCCGTCATAGGAAGCCTGTACCGCTTCCTGACCGCAGTACCATTTGTTCACGCCGATCGTCTTTGCGATCGCGGTCGGGATATTAAAGCTCTCTCCCTCCGGGGCCGGAGCATAGGTCTTCGGCTCCCGCACCGGCGTGCGGCGCGTGAACTCCATATAAGACATCTGGCAGAAATCGTCCCGCAGGTCAAAGCCCACTATATATTTCTGATCTGTGTTCTTCTCAAACAGCATATTCGCTCCGAATCAGTTAAAACTGCGTTACTCCTCAAACAGTTT
Organism: Lachnospiraceae bacterium; assembly: GCA_017449745.1. Taxonomy (GTDB): domain Bacteria; phylum Bacillota; class Clostridia; order Lachnospirales; family Lachnospiraceae; genus CAG-791. The sequence goes on along the minus strand of JAFTFD010000149.1, from coordinate 21,255 downwards.
CTGCGCGAGATACGCGCGGTGCACATATTTTTCGATCCTGTCCATGGCCTCTTCATCGCGGCCCAGCGCTGTCAGCATGGAGATCCGGTTGATGATGCCGAACCTGTCGTCCGTCTCCTGCGGGATCCTGGCATCCTGCCCGACCGTACCGCTCTCAACGACGTTTTTCTCCTCCTCGTCGTCCGTGATGTAATAGTGCATCTGCTCTCCGAAAAACAGAAGGAACCCGGTCACATAGACATTTTCATACATTCTGGTCATCTCGACCGATTCATATTTTTCCCTGGCGCCGTTTTTCTCCATGGCGTAATGGTAGACGACTTTCAGGCCGGAACATGTCTGTTTTGCCCGGTATTCCACCAGCGTCTCATCCGCGTAAGGCTGGAGCCCGGGGAACATTCCGATGAACTGCCTGAAAAACGGAAACCGGATGTTCTGCGCGAGGAGATCTGCCAGGAAGAGCCCTGCCACCTCCATCTGTGTGTCGCTGATCTCGCCCTTTTTCTCGGAGAGGTCTTTGAGCCATGCGATCCGGCAGATATCCGTGATCGGGACGCCGTCCATTCCATAGCGCGTGATGCGGTCAAAGTGCCTGGCATCCATCTTCTGTCCGTCGACAAAATAGAAGTGGCAGCTCTGCGCAAGGATGTCTGTCAGCAGCTCCTCATCCGCCCCCTGTTCAATGTAACGGTCAATAACGACATCTCTCTCAGGGATCGAGGTACCGGTATAGAGCATTTGTATCAGTATCCTGCGGCAGAGCACATAGTCCTCTGCCCCAAATCCCGCTGCCGCTTCCCGGATCGCCTCCAGTTCGGCAGTCGTGCCATCAAAAAAGCTGCCCATGTATTCCAGAAGCCCCTGGTTGTATTTTCCCTTGAGGAACGTCTCATGGACGATCTCCGCAAAGACGGGATCATCCGCCGCCTTCTCCTCGTCCAGGAACTGGCTGCACAGGCGCACCAGCGTATTCCCATCCACATGGAAGGAGGAAAAATCGCGGACCCATCCGAGCGCCTCTTCATACAGTCCGCGGGCGACCATGTACTCGATCGCGTGCGCTCTTGCGGGCGCATCCATGCCGGCCGGGTCAAGCTGCATCAGCAGGGCGTCCATCTGGCGGGTGTTATCCGTGTCCTGATAGTAGGCAAGAAGTCTGCTGCGGAGCTTTGCCTTCTCCTTGGGAAGCAGGTCCGAGGAGCTGGCTAGCCTTAAGTAATTCGGCGCATTGTGCTCATTGATGCCGCAGACACTGGTTCCTGTGCTGCCTGCTGCCCCTGTGGCTCCCGCAGTTCCTGCAGCCCCTGCGATTCCCGCGATCCCTGCCGCCCCGGTTTCCGGGCCTGCCGCCTGGGCAGCTGCTCCCCGGGGTTGATCCCTAAGTCCCGACAGATACAGATCAAATCCTGCATTATTCGTATTATAGATAGCCAATGCCGGTGCCAGCGCCGCATAGTCCATCATGCGGTCGCATGTATAAGGCACGCTCACGGCATATCTGTTTCCGTTGTTGTCCTCAAAAAAGATCTGGTTATCCTCGCCGTAGACCGGCAGGTAAGCTGTTCCGTTCGTCACCGGATAATACTGCTCATTTTTGAGCCGGTCATAGATCAGGACGATCCTCTTGACGTTCCGGTCCGTCGTGCGCACCATGGCGGTAAACGCCGCCGGAACCGCCGCCGAAGCCATTTCGCTCGACAGCACTCTTCCGCTCGTCAGGTACTGGCTGTACAGCCAGGCGAGGTCTGTATTCATCCGGTGATGCATCAGCTGGTCCGGAACGAAGCTCTCGATCTGGGACTCATATTGCTCATACAGCGCCGGAAAAGCCTGCCTGTGCTCCGCGAGATACCTGTACAGATAGGCGTTCCTCTCATAGGGGAGCGTGCTCTGATAAGCAAAATACCTCGTGACCATCTGCGGGATCTCGCCGTCGAAATCCTCAGGGAGCGAGAGCATATAGTATTCAAACAGGCGGGTCACCTGGAGCTGTCTGTCCACGCCCTTCTGGTACCAGGTAAAATACCCGGGATCCGTCAGATTGCCGCGGATCAGCAGCAGGCAGATCGCCTCGAGCGTCTCATCCTGCACCGGTCCCTCTTCCTCCATGGCATAGCCTGCCCGAAGGACTTCAAAGAGCTTCGAAGAGAATCTCTTCTCTCTCTTTGCCAGGGTCACGATCTGCGTCATGACGGCAGCCGTCAGGATATTTTTCCTGGACGCGTACAGGAGGGTCTGCAGCACATAAGGCGTGAGTTCGAGAAGGATCGCGGGATTCTGGCTGATGAGCTGCCACCCCTCCAGGTAAAGGAGCGGGCTTCTGACGCCGAAGCGGTATTCCTGCTCCAGCATCCGGAAGGCTGCCTCCGGTTCCACGCGGAAGGCGTCCGAAGCATACATGAGAAGCCATGCGATCCACCAGTTGGACGGATCCTTTTTGAGCGCATCCTCGATCCCGCGGGTCGCATCCTGCGTCACGGAATAGATGTCGATCGGATCCTTTTCGCTCACCTGTGCGCAGAGGATCGTCAGGTACATGCGGTAGCAGTATATGACATCCTCTTCCTCTTCAAAATGCGCGATCGAAAAAGTCGGCAGGTTGTCAATACCTCCCGATAAGCGCCTGACCAGCGCCTGCAGTTCCCAGAGGGCGTCCTCATTCTTGCGGGCTGTCAGCAGATAGTGGATCTTGTAAAGGGTGTGCAGCGGATCGTTCCTGTCGATCTCCGTAAGTCTCCGGATCATCTGCTCCATCCGCTGGATGAACTCCCGTCCCGAGAGGCGTCTCGTCCTGAAATCGACATAACACTGCATCATGCGGAAAATGATCTGCCTGTGCTCTTTGCGGTGCAGATCTTTGAGGGCCGTACTGACGCAGTAGCGGACACTGACAGGGATCCTGGTCTCCGAGCAGGGCGCAAGAAGACGGATCATACCGAGATTTTTACCCTGATGGAGCCTTGCGGGTTCAATGTTCAGTGTAAGCTCTGCCCTTCCGTCACGGAAATCCTCCGCGCTGAGGGTATTTTTGCTCACCGTGACAAAACTGCTCTCGGAGAGCACATGGAGCTGCGTGTATCCCCAGCCGCTGCGCCTTATGGTGAGCTTGATCGGAATACTCTCCTTCTCAGGAGCAGGCAGGTCAAGGGAGATCTCTTTCTGGTCCGGCAGGTACTGAACAGCCTGTTTTTTCCCTGTGGCGATGAGGAACTCCTCCATATTCTGCTCATTGGATGCTCTTGCGGAAAGGCCGCGGTACAGGCGAAGATCCTTGCCGTCCGCAGCGCCGAAAACGTTAAGGAAACCGGGCCGGTAGAAGACATCCAGCGCCTCTCTCCAGCTCGTCTTTGCGAGGTTTGTGAAATGATAAAGATTGCGGATCGGTCCCAGGGAAGAGGTCACCGGAACAGGCATGACCTTCACGCTGAAGGGCAGCTGATACTCCCCGTGATCCGATATGATGCGAAAATAACCGTCCACCGTGTCTCCGGCACTGAACGGCGTCCCGTTGAAGCGATAACTGATCACCTCATGGGATCCGGAAAACTCCTTCGTCAGGCACTGCATCACGACACGCGAAGAAGAGACGAAACCGCTTATACTCTCGTCCTCATGGCCGAAGATCGTAAAAGATCCCTCGCGCACTTCTCCCTCAGTCAGCACCAGGTCGATGCTGTTCTCGGAAAAAGTCAGCGGCGATCCGCCGGTATGGAATTTGTCTCCGCCCATTCTGCTTCGTTCCTGAAACTGCAGCATATTGAATCCCCTTGCTTTCGCGTTCCGTATTGTGCCCTGTCAAAGGACATAATCATAGAAATTGTAACATAGATTCCCATGGATTTCCATTGCGCGGAGACAGGGGACGGTTCTCTTTCTCCCTCCTGAAGAAAAGAAGCTCAGGCAAAAAGACGCTGGTAGACGGGGGAGACAGAGAACCGTCCCCTGTCTCCTTTCTTCTCAAATCATAAAAAACAGACGAAACGCTTCTGCAGATACGTTTCGTCCGTCTTTTATGATCATTGTCTTATCAAGACATTATGCCTCGATCAATTATCTCAGGCATTCTCCTGTGTCATGAGCATCATGATCTCATTGGTGCGGTTGACAAATTTTGTCATTTCCTCCGGGCTAAGAGGAGAGTTCTGGATCTTGGCCAGGTCATAGAGCTGCTCGCAGATCGTCTTTGCATCCTTGCTCTCTTCATGCTCCAGGATGAACTTGACCAGCGGATGGTTCGCGTTGAGGACAAGGGTCTCGCCTTCCTTGCCGAGGTCGCCGAAGCCTCCCATTCCGCCGGCGGCATACATCTTCATCATATCCTGCATGCGGCGGCTCTGCTCATCGACGGTAAGGATCGAAGAGATCTTCTTGTCCTTGAGCTTTTCAAGGCGGACGCCCAGTTTGTCATCCTTGAGAGCTTTTTTGACAAGAGCTGCGACCTTCTCCTCTTCTTTTTTGAGTTCCTCTGCCGCCTTCTTGCCTGTCTTGCTCTTTAAGATCTCATCGACGCCGGCATCGATCCTCTCGAAGTGAATGCCCTCGTTCTTCATCTCCAACTGCTGGATGAACGGCTGGTCGATGTTGTGCGTCAGCACAAATGCCTGCATCTTGGCCGCGCGGAACATCTTGATGTACTGTCCCTGCTGCTGTTCGTCCGTGACGTAGTAGATCGTCTTGTCCTTTTTCTCTTCTTCGCCGGCTTCTGCGGAATCCTTATTTTCCCCGGAGTTCTCCTCAGAGCCTGCGCCCTCAGAAACGATCTCGGTCTCTACCTTCTCGCCGTTTTCGTCGACAGCATTTCCGCTCTCTTCGCTCTCCGGATCGATCTTGTTGACATCGAGTGCTTCAGGAAGAGTCAGGTATTTTCCATCCAGGTCACGGAACAGGATATAATCCGTCATCCTCGTGCAGAATTTGTCGTCGCGAAGGCAGCCGTACTTGATGAAGGGGCTGATGTCGTCCCAGTACTTGTCGTAGTTTTCCTTGTCGGTCTTGCACATGCCGGCCAGCTTGTCGGCGACCTTCTTGGTGATATACTCGGAGATCTTCTGCGCAAAGCCGTCGTTCTGCAGGGCGGAACGGGAGACGTTCAGCGGCAGGTCCGGGCAGTCGATGACGCCCTTTAAGAGCATCAGGAATTCCGGAATGACTTCCTTGATGTTATCCGCAATGAATACCTGGTTGTTGTAGAGCTTGATCACGCCTTCCGCGGACTCATACTCCAGGTTGATCTTGGGGAAGTACAGGATACCCTTTAAGTTGAACGGATAGTCCATGTTCAGGTGGATCCAGAACAGGGGCTCCTTGTAATCGTTGAACAGTTTGCGGTAGAAGGCCTTGTACTCCTCCTCCGTGCAGTCCTTGGGGTTCTTTGCCCAGAGCGGATTCGTGTCGTTGACGAGTTCGGGGCGCTTTCTGATCTTGAGCTTCTTCTCAGCAGCTGCAGCGTCCTCGCCCTCCTTTTTCTCGGGCTCGATGACCTCGATCACGACGTCGTCAGGGCGCCTGTCGGACTCCGGGATCGTCTGGGTCTCTGTTGTATCCTTTACGGAGACATAGATCTCTGTCGGCATAAAGCCGCAGTATTTTGCAATGACTTCTTTTGCTCTGTAATAGTTGGAGAACTCGACGCAGTCCTCGGACAGATGCATGGTCACTGTTGTTCCGAAGTCCTTGCGCGCACTGCTCTCGTCCATGGAGTACTCGCTGCTGCCGTCACACTCCCAGTGAACCGCTGCCGCGCCGCTCTGATAGGACTTCGTGTCGATCGTTACGAGGTCCGAGACCATGAAGGAGGAATAGAATCCCAGTCCGAAGTGGCCGATGATCTGGTCTCCGCTTGCCTTGTCCTTGTATTTTTCCATGAACGCCTCAGCGCCGGAGAAGGCGATGTTATTGATGTACTCCTTCACCTCGTCCGCTGTCATGCCAAGGCCGTTGTCGCTGACTGCGATCGTCTTCTCGTTGGGATCGAGGACGACGTCGATGCGCGGCTTATATCCCTCCGGCAGCTCTGCCTCGCCCATCAGCTCCAGTTTCTTTAACTTGGTGATGGCGTCGCATCCGTTGGAGATGATCTCTCTTAAGAAAATATCGTGGTCACTGTAGAGCCACTTCTTGATGATAGGAAACATATTCTCGCTGTTGATGGACAGCAAACCTCTTTCTGCCATGATCCTGTACTCCTTTAAAACATATTTCAGGAAGCGCCTATTCCCGGATTTGATCCTCGGATTTAATCTTTGATTAGATTCTCGATTATATCCTTGATCTAATCCTCGGAACGGCCTTCCGCATCTGATTTTCTCACAAAAGAGAGTTTAGTCTCTCCCTTCCCGAAAGTCAATAAAAAATTAGCACTCACATCATGTGAGTGCTAACAATAGTTATGGAAACCTTTTGTTTTCAACGTTTCCGGGTCTCCCTTGTAATTCTAAAAATTTGATGAACTGAACACGGGGACCGGTCCCTTGCGTCATTCAAAAAACCGCTCGTATGTCGCGAAAAAGCTGTCTGTTGTGATCTGCGGGTCTTCTGCCAGTGTGATCTCCGAGAATGCTTTCTTGTCCATCGCAAAGTGGAGATCCTCCACAAAGGCGTTATAGACTTCTTCAAAATGCGTTTCCTGGCGGCGGCGCAGGATATCCTTTTTGTTTTCCTGCGTCTGCTCCGGATCGTAGCCCTGTGTGCACTTGATGATCCGATAGCCGTCCTGCGTCTCGATCACATCGCTGATCTCGCCGACAGGAAGGGCAAATGCCGCCTCTTCCAGGGCGGGGTCCACTTCTCCCCGGCTGAATGTCATCGTCCCTGTTCCATCTTCGTTATATCTTGCGACATATTCGTCGAAGGAGACGCCTGTCAGATTGGCGATCCCGTCCCGGATCTCCTGGCGGATATCCAGCGCCTTCTGTCTCGCCGCAGCTTTTTCCTCCTCGCTGAACGGAGTCGCCTGCCCGGAGGGGGCCACATGTTCCGTGCGGATGAGGATGCTCTGGATCGTCACGGCTCTTGCCTCGTCATCGCTGATCTCCGCATTGACCTCCGCTATAATATCCCGGTAGACATCTACGGCAAGGGCATAGTCCTCATACATCTGCTGCAGCTCTGTCTGCGTGATGCCAAACCAGCCAAGCTCTGCCTCATTCAGGGAATCATAATAGTCCTGTGCCGCCTGCGCAGTCCGTGCGGTCTCCTCTTCTGTGAGTTCGATCCCGCGCTCTGCGGCAAGCAGCCTTAAGGCCTTGACCTTGGAGAGCCTCGCCATCGCATTGTCCAGAACAGCCTCCGCCAGGGGCTCATTTCCCTCGTGATACCAGATGTCCCCGCCGAACCTGTTCTCATACTCTTTTTGCAGATTCGTATAATACACCCGCAGCTCGGCGTCAGACGCGACGGCATCTCCCACCGCAAACAGTTCTCCCGTCACGGGCTCCGATGTAAACACGATATCTCTCCCGCATCCGGTGAGCAGGAGAGATATCATCAGGACCAGCGCCGCCGTGAATGGCCGGCACCGGTTTTCCTTATTCCTTTTATTCTGCTTATTACTGTTTCTTGTTCTATCTGCCATATTCGAATCAGATCCCTGGTTCTCAATCCGATCTCTTTCGATCACTCTTTGCTGGTTCTCAAACCGGTTTTTTCCGGTCATACCTCACAAACTCGTACGCAATGTCAAAATAGGTCTGCTCATCGCTTCCGGCCGTGATCTCCCACTCCGGATCCATATCCAGGTTTGGAAAATATACGTCCGCCTCATACGCATAGTCTATTTTCGTCACATGCACAGTATTGCAGTACGGCAGCATCTGGCGGTAAATGCTGGCGCCGCCGATGATGTATACGTCGTCTGTGTCATATTGCTTCAGTTCTTCCAGAAGCTCCGGAATGCTGTGCACGACCAGGGCCCCTTTGACCTTATAATCCGGATTTGCGGAGACGATGATATTCGTCCTCTTATCCAGAGGCTGCGCCAGGGGAAAGGTTTCCAGAGTCTTCCTTCCATATACGATCACCTTATCCAGTGTCTCTTTTCGGAACATTTTGTGGTCGTTCGGAATGCTCACAAGGAGCTGTCCCTTATTTCCGATTGCCCAGTTTCTGTCTACTGCTACGATCGCGTTCATATTTTACGCCGCTCCTTATTGTTCGGTTCTTTTTACAGGTGATGTCCCCGGCTCAGATCCCCAGCGGGAATTTCAGCTGCGGATTCTGCGCCTTGATGACATCCCTCGGATAATCCACGACCTTGATATCGTCAATAGTCATGTCGTAGAAATCCTTCTTATCCGGGTTGATCCATACCTTCGGGCAGCACTCGACGGATTGACGCGTCAGCATCTCCTTTACCTGCTCGACATGGCGGTCATAGATCTGGATGTTGTCCACGAACCAGGTGAACTGTCCCGCTGTATAGCCGAAATGGCGGGCGATCAGCTCCAGGAAGATCGCGTACTGCACCTGATTGATGCAGCCGGCGGTCGCATAGTCGGAACTCCTCTGGAACAGGCACATGTCAAGGTAGTCCACGCCGTCCTTTCCGTGGCGGACATTCCAGACGGTCTGATAGGCGCATGGCTTTAACCCGTGCGGCTCCTTAAAGTCCTCGACCTGCCACATGTTGATGATATGACGGCGCCCATCGGGATCCTTTCGGATATCCTCGAGCAGCGCGTTCATCAGGTCATGCCTGCGGACGGTCTCCCCGTAGCAGGCCCCGATCGTGCGGTTCCCGATATCCCACTCATCCCACCAGGTGATCCCGTATTTATCCCGCAGCACATCGAGGCTGTTGCTCTGGTCCTGATAGATCCACAGCAGCTCCCCGATCGCGGATTTCACAGCGATCGGACGCAGTGTAATGATCGGGAATTCCCCTTTTGAGAGGTCATAGGTCTGCATCACATGGTTGATCGACAGTGTGTGCGCCGGCGTTCCGTCTTCATAGTGCGGACGCGGATCAATATCAAGACACCCCTCCTCCAGGATGCGGCGGAAGAGCTCCTTTGTCATTTCATCTGATCTCATTTCTACCCTGTTTCCTTACTAGATCGTATCGATCGTATCTGTTCCAAGCGGCTGCATCAGGTTGTCTTATTCAGCTCCGTACAGAATTTTTGCCAGTTCCGAATCTTTGTCCAGAATGATGGTCTTATCGTTTCCCTTTAAGGACGCCTTCAGGGCATCCAGGGATCTGGTGTAATTGTAAAAATCCGCTTTGTCTTTCGTGTTGTAAGCTTCCTGCAGCGTCTCCATGTACTGCGCTTCGCCCTCCGCCTCCAGGATGGCTGCCTGGCGCTGGGCCTGGGCCTGCATGATGGTCACCTGGCGGTCCGTATCGTTGCGGATCTTCTGTGCCTCGGAGTTGCCCTCTGCCGTATAGGATGCTGCAATATTCTGCCGCTCGGAGATCATGCGCTCATAAACGGCTTCCTTGTTGTCATCCGGCAGATCGAGAGATTTGATCTGCGCCTGCAGGATCACGATGCCGTACCCGCCGATGTCGGAGTTGGCATCCTTCGTGATCATCTGGGTCAGCCTCTCTCCGCGCGCCTCGATCACTTCATCCTGCGTCATGGAAGAAATAACGTTCTTGGTCGCATTATAGACGGCCGCCTCGATACGCTCATTGGCTCTGGCATCCAGTGCGTTCAGGGACTGGATGTACTTGACCGGCTCCGTGACCTTCCAGAGAACATAGGTATCGGCGATCATGGACTTTTTGTCCTTGGTGATGACATCCGAAGCAGGAATATCATACAGCGTCGTCGCCGCACTGATCCGCTGAACGCTCTGAATAAACGGGATCTTGAACTTGAGTCCCGGCGTCTCCTCGACGCGCACGATCCTGCCGAACTGGCGCACAGCCGCATACTGCTTGACCGGAACGGTGTAGAAGGATCCGGTCACGACCAGGAGCACTAATAAAGCGGCGATCACCGCAAGACTCTTTAAAATTTTCTTCATCATATGCCGGCCTCCTTTCCTTAGTTTGAACCATCTGTGCCGCTGCTGCCACCCGCGGAATAAGACTGGGTGCTCCCGCTCCCCGCCTGTGCGGCTGTTCCTGCCGCTCCGAAGCTTCCGATCGGCATCAGCTGCTGGGTGTTGCCATCCGTGATGATGACCTTCACCTGCGGCAGCACGTCTTCGATCGTCTCATAAAACATTCTCTGCTTGGTGATCAGAGGATATTTTCTATACTGTTCATAGACCTGGTTAAAGCGCTCTACCTGTCCCTCAGCCTCTGCGATCCTGGCCTCCTTGGCCGCCTGTGCCTGCTGCAGGATCTTATCCGCCGCCGCTTCCGCCTCCGGGATCTTCTCGCTCTGGTATTTTTTCGCGTTATTGAGAGCCGTCTCCTTGCCCTGTTTTGCCGTCTCAACAGCCTTGAAGGCCTGGACGATCTCCGGGGTCGGAGGCTCCGCGTCCTGCACGGAGATATTGACGACCGTCAGCCCTACGTCCTGTTTTACCAGCTCTTCCTGGAGTTTTTCCTTGACCTCCGCCTGGATCTGATTCTTGCCGGTGGTAATGACGTCATCCACCGGGAAATCGATCACCGTCGAGCGGATGCAGGCAAGCGCAATATTTTTCATGATGAGTTCCGGATTCTTGGTATTGAACAGGAACGCGACCGGATCACTCACCTTATATTCCAGATAAAAATCGATGTCAACGAAATTAAAGTCGGAGGTGATCATCACGCCCTCATCCTCGACTGTGATATTCTGCCCGTTATTGTCGACCATATATCCGATGCCGATCCCGTGCGTGGTCATATCCACTTTCTGTACCTGCTGGATGACAGGGAGCTTGAAATACAGGCCGGCCGTGTCCGTCCGGACCACCTTTCCGAACATGGTCAGGACTGCCTGCTCCTGCTCGCTGACATTGTAGTAGCAGCCGCCGATGAGGCTGAGCACCACGACGACCAGTACTGCAGCCAGAATCTTGCCGCCAAGGCCTGCGGGAAGTCCGAATGAATTCCCGGTTCCGCCTCTCCCCGCAAAAGGGCTGCCGTGGCTCCGGCTGCCGCGCCGGTGATCGTTCTGCCTGTTGTTTCCCCCGCCGCCGGAAGAGCCGCTGCCTGTGCCGCCCGCGGAGTTTGTGCCTGCGTCGCCGTTATCAGCAGAATTCCCCTGGGTTCCCTGCGTGCTGCCGCTGCCGGTATTTCCCTGCCCGGGCTCAATATCGATCGTCTCGCCCGTCCGGGAATTCGTGTGATGCCATGTAAAAGGGTCGTTCGGTCCATGGTTATCGTATGCCATGCGCTGCCTCCTTTTAAATCTTGTATTTGCTGCAGAGATCATTGATCTCCCTGGTAAACCGATCCAGTTCCTTGTTGGGAAGCCCGCGGCCTGCCTCGATCACCTGCTCTAAGCGCTTCTGCGCGAGCTTGAGCTTGGTGTACGAATCAGAGACACTTCTGGCCGCCTGCACCTTCTCGATCGGGATCCCTTTCGCGACTTTTATAAATTCGCCGGCGATAAGGTCATATTTCGTCCCCGAGAAAGGCGCCATTGCCTTATACTCATATTCTTTCTCAAGGCATTCTGCGAATTCTGTTGTGACTTCGTCATCGCCATGTACGACAAATACCTGCCGGGGCTTCTCACCGATGTCCTGCAGCCACTTGATCAGTCCCTCCTTGTCCGCATGGCCGCTGGTACCTTCCATCTGCGCGATCTGCGCCCTGACGGGATAGGTGTCCCCGGAGAGCCTGACCTCCTCGGCGCCGGAGAGAATATGCGCTCCCAGACTGTCCGGGCTCTGGTAGCCCACAAAGAGGATCGTGGACTCCGCCCTTGCGATATTGAACTTGATATGGTGGCGGATCCTTCCCGCATCGCACATGCCGGCCGCGCTGATAATGACCTTAGGCTCTTCATCGACATTGATCGCTTTAGATTCGTCCGTCGTGATCGACAGATACAGCCTCCGGAAAGAGATCGGGTTGATCCCGCTGCGGATCATAGCCGCCGCTTCCTCGTCAAAGCATTCTATCCGGCTGTCTTCAAAAACGCTCGTCGCCTCCACCGCAAGCGGCGAGTCGACATAGACCGGGAACTCCGGACACTCCGGACACAGGTTATTCTCCTTGATCTTTTTAATATAGTACAGCAGGACCTGCGTTCTGCCAACTGCAAAGGCAGGGATCACGAGATTGCCGCCTCTCGGGATCGTCTCGCTGATGATATTTGCCAGTTGTACGATCGGGTCTCCCTGGACCTTTTCATGGAACCGGTTGCCATAGGTCGATTCCATGACTACGTAGTCGGCGCCATGCGTCGGCTGCGGATCTCTTAGAAGAGGCTGGTTCGTGTTTCCGATATCCCCGGAAAAGACGATCTTGCGCTCCTCCCCTCTCTCGGAGAGCCACAGCTCGATACTGGCCGAACCGAGGAGGTGCCCGATGTCCGTGAAACGGAATTTTACGCCCTCGCACAGCTCAAAGATCTCGCCGTACGGATAGCCCTTGAACAGCCGCTGGACATTCAGCGCATTTTCCATCGTATAGATAGGCTGAAATTCCGGAGCATTTGAGCCGGACTTCCCCGCCTTTTTGGCTCTCGAAGCAGCCTCTTGCACCTGGATATGCGCAGAGTCGCGCAGCATGATGTCGCACAGCTTCTGTGTCGCTTCGGTGCCGATGATCTCTCCCCGAAAGCCGTCGGCATAGAGCTTGGGCAGCATACCCGAGTGATCGATATGCGCGTGCGTCACGAACACGTAGTCAATATTTTCCGCTTTCACAGGGAGCGGCGCGTTCTCATAGACGTTGCGCCCCTGCTCCATCCCATAATCGACCAGGATGTTGATGTCCCGTACCCACAGATAATGGCAGCTTCCCGTTACTTCATGGTCTGCGCCTACAAAAACAAGCTGCATAGTTGTCTCCTGTTATTTTGCAAGTCAGTGTGTTATTATATTCGTGCTGTGTCCGCTGAAATTCAGCTGACCTCAGTTGTCAGGCAGCTCGGGAAACGGATAGTTTCCCCCGCCGGACGACCCTGCCGCCTTTCTGATGCCGGTCGCCGGAATCAGATATATCTAAATTTAAGAACATCGTGCCGGTCATTTTGGCCCGGCAAAAATATACGAGGAGGTAATACTCATGACTTTTACATACCCCGCTGTTTTCCGCAAACTCGAGGACGGTACTTACGAAGGATATTTTCCGGATCTCGAGGGCTGTCTCTTCCACGGCGACACTCTTGACGACGCGATCAACGATGCGATCGCAGAGGAAAAAGAGTGGATCACTGTCGAGCTTGAAGAGGAGACTGGCCTGCCCCTCATTTCTGACGGGGAAGATGTCGTGCTGGGGGAAAATGAGTTCCTTCGCAACGTCCAGGTGATCCTCCATCTCCAGGAGGGATTCGATTCATGAAGCATTCCGCAGCGCTCACACGCTGCGGTTATTATTTTTCTGCCGGAAGCTGTTTATGCGCCGTTTTCCGCCTGAAATTATTTACGCTTCCTTATCCTTCCGGATCAGTTCGCGCACAGCCTCTACCGCCACCCGGATTGCCGCATCCGTATCGTGGACGACCGGATTAGGCAGGCCCTCTTTTTCTCTCTCCTGGTTGGCCATGACCAGGAAACAGGAGCCGCACCGGACGTGCCGCAGCGCAGCCACGATAAACATGGCGGCAGACTCCATCTCGGAGGCGAGGCACCCCATCTTCTTCCAGGCCTCCCACTTGTTCGTCAGTTCGTAAGAGACGGCCATGCTCTCCGGCGCATGCTGCCCGTAAAAAGCATCCTTGCACTGCACCACGCCGGTGTGGTAGTCAAAGCCCAGCTTCCCGGCCGCTGACGCCAGGGCGTTTGTCACGCCGAGGTCAGGAACGGCGGGGAATTCGATTGGAGCATATTCCTTGCTCGTTCCTTCCATCCGGATCGCGCCTGTCGCAATCACCACATCGCCACTTTTCACAAAAGTCTGCATGCCGCCGCAGGTTCCGATCCTGATAAAAGTATCAGCGCCGCATTTGATCAGCTCCTCCATAGCGATCGACGCCGAAGGGCCGCCGATCCCGGTGCTGGTCGTGCTGACCTTCACTCCGTCTAAATATCCTGTAATAGTCACATATTCCCGGGAATCCGCGATCTGGACCGGATCGTCAAAATATTTCGCGATCTTAGCACAGCGCTTCGGATCTCCCGGCATGATCACGTACCGGCCGACATCTCCCGCACCTACCTGGATATGGTACTGTAATCTCTCATCCTCTGAATAATGCATCTTCTCCTCCCTGCTGATACTACCCTGATTTTCCATTTAGTGCTAAAATTCAGTCACGCCAAACATATTATAACGTAACCGGGCACGTTCTTCGAACCCTGGCCGTTGCATATGCGGACTGTCTTAACAATTACATTATACCTTGGTTTTGCTCAGAAAGAGTAATTACTTTTGACAGCTCCTCCAATTTATCTTTCAGGAGAATAATTTGAAAAATGTGATAGAGCCCAATCGCCGCAGGAGCTCCGCTCCGGGCGGTATCATTTTGATCATCATCGCAGCCTTCGGCATCATGGCCGGAGCCTTCGGCCTGCGCTATTACAGGACCCTGCCCTCCGTACAGCTGACGAACCTGTTAAAGGAAGCGCAGGAGAGCTTTGAGGCCGGTGACAGCGACACAGCACGCAGCCTCTATATAGAAGCCCTTGATATGGATCCGTCTCACGCCGAGACCTATCAGGGACTGCTCGCGATCTACAGCAGCGCCAGCGATTACGCTGCCGTCACAAACCTGATCCGCAATCTCCCTGCTTCCGTCCCGGAAGAAGCCGCCCAGAACCTGAAACTGGAGGCTGTCGAGTATATCGCAACTGCCGCCACGAACAGTATGGCCGCGGAAGACTATGAGAGCGCGCTCTCCCTCTACCGCTCGATCGTCGCTGTCGCCGGCAATGATATCGATCTGGCTGCCCCTGCCCGCAATCGCGTACAGGAACTGGAGACCAGGCTCTACGGCTCAGCTTCTGATGATTCCATGGCGCCTGATATCTCTGTCAAAGTCGTAGACAGGATCGGCAGTTCCCAGAGCACCACTCCGGCTGCGTCGTCCGCTGAGAAAACTCCGACGCTTGCATCTGCTTCCGCCGCTTCCGGTACCCCGGCCTCTGCCTCAGCCCTGCAAAGTGCCTCTTCCCAGGCTCTTTCCCTGAAAGGGACTGAACTCCTCGGCCAGCTGGAGACCTATCTCAAAGATAACGCTTACGTCGCTGCGATCCAGCTGATGTCCGGCAAAAATTTCCAGAGCGTTGTAGAGCAGCATCTCGAGGACGCTGTTGACGGTACTCTGTCCGTAAACGCAGCCCTTTTGCGGTCTCCCGCAGCTGCTGCAGAGACCACGGCTAAAAAGGATACTGCAGAAAGAGCTTCCGCCGACCCGGATGCTTCCATTTCTTCTGCACAGGGCAAAAGCACCTCGGCAGATACTTCCCCGGAAGGTTCCGGAGTCTCTGCCAAGACAGACGGATCGGAACAAGAGATCGATCCTGCCAGCATCTGGCAGCCGATCCCCGAAGAGGAAAGAGCAGCAGAAACCAGTACTTCCGATGAATCTGAAAAAGCAGAAGCTGTACCTTCCGCTGAGGCTAAAAATGCGGAAGGTACTGTTACTGCTGAAAGCTTCGGAGATACAGGAAAAGAGGCTGTTTCCGAGGGATCCGGGGACCCGGAAGGGACTGATACTACCGGAGAATCCGGGAAAACAGAAGGTCCGAATACTTCCACGAGTTCCGAAAGCGCACAAGAAGAGGGCTCTGCAAGTGAAAATAAAAACGCAGAGGAGACTTCCGGTTCCAGCGAAATAGCCGTCAGTGAAAAGGAAACCGCAGAAGCTGCAGATGCATTATCAGAAGAAGCTGCTGCAAGCGCAGAGTCGGCTCCGGCCCCTTCCGGAAACACAGAGATCCGGCTGCATATCAGCAGTGCAGATAAGACCTTCACTGTGTCCACCTATGACGGCACAGAACTGACCGTCAATCTTCCGGCACAAAAAGACGAGAACGGCAGAACCGTTCTCGGAATTTTCGGTAAAGACCAGTATGGATACGGAAACTATGTTCTGGAAGGCGGTAAGACTATGACCGCTGAAGAGTATCTCGGACTTAGTGATTCCGGCACATAACGGGCTCTACTCCTCTGTTTTCTCTTCTGTTCTCATGTACTGTGTCTCATACAGCTCTGTATAGACACCGCCGAGCCTGACCAGGTCGTCATGCCTGCCCCGCTCGACGATGCGGCCTTCCTTGACGACCAGGATCTCATCGGCCGCCAGGATCGTGGAGAGCCTGTGCGCGATGAGGATGCTGGTATGCGCCTTGACCAGCGGATCGATCGCTTCCTGGATCCTGCTCTCCGAGATCGAATCGAGCGCGGAGGTTGCCTCATCAAAAATAAGAAGGGCCGGCTCCTTGAGCAGGACTCTGGCAATAGAGATCCTCTGTTTTTCACCGCCCGAGAGCTTGAGCCCGCGGTTGCCGACCATGGTATCGAGCCCCTCCGGCTGCTGTTCGATGAAGTCGTAGATATTCGCTCTCCTGCAGGCGTCGATCAGCTCCTCTTCCGTCGCCTCCGGCTTGACATACAGAAGATTGTCCCGGATCGAGCCGTTGAACAGATAGGTGTCCTGTGTGACGACGCCGATGTTCGTCCGAAGGTAATGAAGGTCAAGGCGCTTTACGTTAAATCCCCCGAAAAGCACATTGCCGCTCGTCGCATCATACAGGCGGGGGATCAGGTTAATGATCGTGCTCTTTCCGGATCCGGAGGGACCAACGATTGCAATACTCTTTCCCTGCTCCAGCTTAAAACTCACATCATGCAGGATCATCCGCTCCGGTTCATAGGCAAAGTACACGTTGCGGAATTCCACCGTTCCCCTGACTTCCTTCGGAGCCAGGGCACGCACCGGCTGATCCACTTCCACAGGCATATCAAAATACTCAAAGATCCGGTTGAAGAGCGCCATGGAGCGCATCCAGTCGACCTGGATATTCAGAAGCGAATTCACGGGTCCGTACATTCTTCCAAGCAGAGCGACCAGGACGGTGATATCACCGACGGTCAGGGACGAATCATATTTCATGATCAGGACCCCGCCGACCAGGTAGATCAGCATCGGTCCGATACTCGTGATCGTAGAGAGCACGACCCTGAACCAGCGTCCCGCCATTCCTTCCTTGATATGGAGCCCGATCATTTTCCGGTTGGCCGCTTCATACCGGCTGTATTCGTACTCCTCCTTGCAGAAGAGCTTGACGAGCAGCTGTCCGCTGACAGACATCGTCTCATTCAGGATCCCGTTGATCTCGTCGTTGCACTCCTGGGCTTCCCTTGTCAGGTTCCACCTCGTTTTTCCCGCCCTTCTGGTGGGCAGGGTAAAGAGCGGCACGATGATGAGGCCGATCGTCGCCAGCACCCAGCTCTTGCGGTACATCGCCGTCAGCGCCACAATGAGCGTGATGGAATTGGACAGAATGCTGGAATAGGTGTTGGTAATGACCTGCTCCACACCGGAGATATCGCTCGTCATGCGGGTGATGATATCCCCCTGGTTATTTCCGGTAAAAAAGCGCTGGGACATCTTCTGCAGGTGCCTGTACATGGCGTTTCGCATATCAAAGGTGATATGCTGGGCGATCCAGGTATTCATGTAGCTCTCTGCCACGCCGATCAGGTTCGCACAGAGCGTCACCAGGAGCGAGAGCACGATATACAGGACCAGCTTGTTTAAATTCCTGCCGATCAGACCCTCATCGATGATCCGCCCTGTCAGCACCTGGGGCATGATCCCCAGCACGGAAGAGACCGCGATGCAGCCGAGCGAGACCAGGAGCTGCTTCCAATAGGGCAGCAGCCAGGAAATGACCCTGGCCAGCAGTTCCTTCGTGATCTTCGGAAGCGCCTGTTTTTCCTCTTCCGTCATATATTTGCCGCCGCGGCCGCCCATGCCGCCCGGACCCATTCCACCAGCCATTTTTTTGCCTCCTGTCTGTCTCCCGCAACGTTCAGGCAGCAACCCCGATCATGTCTTTTCGCGCATTAATCTTGTTAGTCGCGTCGCCTCACGGCCGTTTTGTTCCTCGCAGTCACTATTGTTTCTCCGTGAGCGACTATATCGTTACCAGCTCTTTGGCTGCGTCTTTTGCAGCCATTTAGAGCTTGTTAGATATGGGGACCTCTACGATCTCCGCCATTTTCTTCAGGCACAGCTCGATCTGCTCCGAGATCTCATTGATCAGATTTGTGCTGATCTCCTCATCCTTTTCTTTTTCGAGCGTATCATAGAAGCCCGCGCGCACCTGGCTGCTGATGCTGTCAAGGCGGGAGCGGAAATATCCCTTTGGCATGAGTTTGCGCACCGGTCCCGGCAGGTCTACCTGGAGCAGCGCCTGTTCCATCTTGTCTTTTCCCAGGAGCAATACCAGGAAAGAGAGGAAAACGCCGGCAATGATGCCCGGAAGGCCGCTGTAGATCAGCGCAAGGCCGCTTCCGCCGCACAGGAGCCCGACGATGATCGAGATGATCGTATCGATCAGGAACGTGATCTCCTCCACGGCAAACACATGCTTTGCCTTGATGGAAATATCCACATCAGCCAGAGACAGATAAGAAGTCAGGGAGAGCGCCTTGTAGGGGATCCCGTTGCGAATGCAGATCGGTACCGTATATTCCTCTACGTCCCGTGCGACCGGCTCCAGCCATTTTGCGATCGGCTGAATCAAAAGGTCCCTGGCCTCTTCCGTGTGAAGGTACTGCTCAATTTCCGTCTGCATGATCTGGTCGATATCCGCGAGCTTGCGGATCTCCCCGCTGCGCCACCTGTCAAAAACAGGGAGGGCGACCTTTTCCAGGATCGGATCCAGCAGGACGTCCACGGCGGCCTGATACAGGTCCGTGATATGTTCCCGCACTATGTCTTCGACGGCATCGGACCTCTGGAATTCTTCCAGTTCTTCCCTGAATTTTTTCAGCTGTGCATCGATCCTGCCGCAGTATGCGAGTCCTCTTGCCACGGAGAACTCCGGTTCCGCAGCCGTGATCACGACTGCCTCCGGGAAAGCTTCTTCACACCAGGAGCGGATCGCCGGCAGTTTGGATACGCCGCCGGTCATAAACAGCAGCTCCGGTTTTTCCCCCTCGATCCCGTCTCTTACTTCCTTGAGGCTCTGGGAGAACACTTCGTGGAATGACTTTCCGCCGAGCGCGCTCATCTTCTTTTCCGTGAGCCTGTGCGCCATATCCGCGTCCATTTTCAGCTGCAGCTTGACCGGGATCTTTCCGTACCGGATCATCACGTTCTCGACGCACGGATGGGTCTCCCAATAGGTCTCATCCGAATAATATTTTTCTTTAAGCCTTCTTGCGGCGAATTCGCAGTAGCTCTGCCAGGGCGCGCTCTCTTCGAAGATCGCCCTGATCTTTTTCGAGGAAGAAGAGGCTGCGACGCACTCCTCCAGCAGCATGGCGTCCATAAGGCCGCCGCCGAGCGCCACCTCGCCCGCTGTCTGCAGCTCCACTTCCTTGCCGGAACAGATATAAGCAAAATCCGTGGTCGAAGAGCCGATGTCGACGACAAGCACCGGGCGGCTCAAAATATCCTGTCCGACCTGCAGATGCCTGGACTGGCAGGCAGCAACGAGCGCCGCCCGGGATTCCGAGATGATCCTGACCGGAGGATATCCCACCTTCTCAAAAATTTCCCGGTACCGCTCCCTGGCATTCTTATCCCAACCTGCAGGGCATCCCACATAAAAACAGGTATCCTCTCCTTTGATCAGGCTGCCGCTCTCATAGAGTTCCCCGAGAATTCCTGCCGCAAATGCCGTGACATCCTTGGTGCTCTCGGGATCCGTCAGAAAGCGGCTTTTGAAGCGGATCCTTCTGTGCACCGCATCCGGCGCATAGCATGCGCTCTCCCCGACCCTCAGTTCTCCGTTCGTCAGCAGCGCATAAGCCGTTACGACGCTGAAAGTGTCGCGGATCTTCAAAACCTCCGGTGCATCACTGCGCATACTGTCGAGGCGCGTGACCGCGCTCTCGGCATCCCCCAGATCAAATCCGTAAAATCTGTCCATCATCCTGCTGCTATCCCCTTCTTGACCAGCTCGCCGTTTCTGACCAGTGCCGGCCTGACTGTTTTTACGCTCCTGTCGGCAAAGAGGCCGACGCCTCCCGCCCCCGGCGCTGCCGGCATTCTCTCAAACCAGCTGTCATGCTCCTGCGTATAATCCACGGTTTCGATTCCCTGCCTGTGCAGGTAGAAGCGCACATTTCCGATCTGATCCAGCGCGTATCCGCTGTCGCCGGAAGTCTCCGCCTCAAGAAGGCCTGCGAAGAGCTCGAGCTCGTCTTCGCTGAGTCCTCCAAGTCCTGTCCTGCCTTCATCAGCCACGTTTCCTGCAGCGCCGGCTCCGCTTCCTGCAGTGCCGGCTCCGCTGGTTCCGGCTCCGCTCATTCCGGCTCCGATAATTCCGGTTTCAATAGCCATTTTTGAATCCGCTGCGATCCTGTACCGTGCTCTCTCGGCATCCTCGATTTCCTTATCCAATGCCACCATCATCGTCCGCAGCGTGCCATATGTTTTTTCCGGATCGATCAGGACCTCAACATACTGGTCTTTGACAGAATGGTTTTTGCTTTCTTTTTTGAACTTCAACATGTTACGAAGGTTCGTGCCTCGCAGCAGACACGCCGCCAGAAAAAGTCCGGCAGCGGCAGCGAGCATGATCAGAACGATCTTCATATTCAAATGCATCAGCACCTGCTGATCCATGGCTGCCGGAACAAGAAGCGCGCCCAGCATAAAAAACACGCCCACCAGGAACAGCACCAGCCAGACACCGGACCCGTTCTCCTTTTTTGTTCCCGGAGTCCCGCCA
This sequence comes from Lachnospiraceae bacterium, assembly GCA_017449745.1. Classification (GTDB taxonomy): domain Bacteria; phylum Bacillota; class Clostridia; order Lachnospirales; family Lachnospiraceae; genus CAG-791. Next base: position 348 of record JAFTFD010000149.1, on the reverse strand, counting down.
GTTTCGCTCTGCCAGATCTTTGCCTGGTCCGCTGAAAGGATCAGCGGCAGCTGGTACCTGATCATCCTGATCGCGGAAGCTGCCCGCTCCGCTGAGACCTCAGACCTCGCCGCTTCATTATGCCGGATGAGAAGCCTCTGGCATTCATCCTCCAGCACAGGCACTGCCTTTTGCAGCTGCGCGTTCTGCCGCAATTTTTCCAAAAGGGCGGCCTTGTCCGCCTCGATCAGTTCCTGAAACTGCATTGTACTCCTCTTTTCCTGGTCTGAAGATATTGGCTAATGAATGTTACCTGCCAGCTGGTATTTGGCAGATACTACTTCCCAGTCATCATTATTTGGCAGATAC
>JAFTFD010000148.1 GCA_017449745.1 Lachnospiraceae bacterium | reverse complement strand
ATCCGGATTCCATCACGCTTGCAGAAGGCGTCGAATTTGCAAAGATCTTTGAGAAGGCAGGAGCAGACGTCCTCGACGTATCCAACGGCAACTATTTCTGCCCCTACGGAGAAAATGAAGAACCGTATTCCTACTCTGAGGGCTGGCGCGCACCGGAAACCAGCGCCATCAAAAACGCTGTCCGCATCCCCGTCATCGGCGTTTCCAACATCAAGACTCCCGATGCCGCCGAAAAACTGCTGGAAGGAAATGTCTGTGATTTCGTCGGTGTCGGACGCGCCCACATCGCTGACCCCGAATGGTGTAAAAATGATGCACAGGGAAAAAAAGACGCCATCCATCACTGCATTTGATGCCTGTATTGTTTTGAGTCGCTGACAAGCATTGGATATGTCAGATGCTCTGTCAATCCGAAAGCCGGCAAAGAAGCTGCCCTTCACGCAGAGCCCGAAAAAGATGGCTGGAACAAGAAAATCGCGGTCGTCGGCGGCGGTGTCGCCGGCATGGAAGCCGCCGCAGTTCTTGGAAAGCGCGGTTTTGATGTTACCCTCTATGAAAAAGAGGATAAGCTTGGGGGTGAGCTGAATCTGGCCAGCGCCACAGCTCCCTATAAAGAGAAAGTCGCCTGGCTCACTACTACCCTCAAGGGAGAAATGGAGGAAGCAGGCGTCCGCATTTTGACAGGAACAGCAGCTTCACCGGAAACGGTAAAAGCCCTTGATCCTGTAGCAGTATTCCTGGCTGCAGGCGGGAAACCGATCGTCCCGAATCTGCCCGGAATCGACAAGGACAAAGTTGTACTGGCAGCTGATATCATCTCAGGCAGGAAGAAAGTATGCGGAAATATCCTGATCGTCGGAGCTGGACTCACAGGCCTTGAGACAGCAGAAAAGCTTTTCCGTGATAATTCTGCTGATCAGATCACGGTCATCGATATGGTCGAAAAGATCGGTGCCGCTATGTATCCGTCTATTTTTATCGATGTTACTCATCAGATGGAGGGCAAACCGCTTAAACTCGTTCCCAATATGAAGCTCAAAGCTATTACGGAAACCGGCATTCTGGCGGATGATCTGGCTGAGAACAAAGAAGTTGCTCTTTCTGCCGATTATGTGATTCTTGCTATGGGAACGACCGTCGATCGCGAAATGATTCAAAAATATGAAGCAGCTTTCGACCGCGTCATCTGCCTTGGCCAGACACATAAGAACCCCGGAAGGATCGCCACTTCCATGGCAGAAGCTTATATTGCTGCAAGAGGATTTGATCCGGTGGCGTAGAAAGCGTAAATCATATCAATTTGATTAAGAAATGCTTCTAAAATCGTGAATGCCGCAGGAAGTATCCTGCGGCATTCCGCTAACAGACTCTTCTGCCTAACAAGAAGAAATTAATCTAAGAGCCTTATAATTGTTCTGGCTTATTACACATCAATATATAATAATGTCCATCATGCATATTGACATCACAACAAGCACTGTATTTAAACTGACAATTCTCATTTGATGTTAACGCAAAGCTTTCAAGGCTCCATAGATCTGGGAGGTTCTCGGGTCTGTCATCAACGCCAACATAACATCTCATACGCTCATTTTCTACACCATACGCACTTGTTGCATTATCTTTATGCTGCATACAAAAATCATAGCCTATAGCATCTATACATACATTGATGCCTATTTTTTTTGCTTCTTCAAATGTCAGCATCCGGGCACCTCCTTTCTTCCTAAATATCGAAGAGATTAGATCCGTATGTCACTTCCTGACCAGTGATAAATGAAATAATTACACTGTTTTTCTGTCCAATCAGTTATAAAAACTTTCGATCATCTAGTGACGGAATTATTATATCATGATCAGGATGTGAATGAGCAACCAATTTTAAATGCATATTAAACACCTGCCAGAGAAATACAAGAAACGGCACCGACCTTATCAGATCGGTGCCGCCTCTTTTCCGGTTCAAATCATTATTCTTTTTACTATTTCCTTCAGCGCTCCTGCTTTCTTTTACAATGCTCCGTCCGCACTACTGTTTCCCATATCCAGGAGCAGGGAAAGGAATGCCAGGGCAAGTCCCTGTCCCCATCCCTGGATCCAGTCGCGGCTGATACCACGGTAGCCGTCAATGTCATCCATGACAGCGGTTCCTCCGGAGACGTTCAGCACGCGCCCGTCAGGACTGATATTGGAGAGGATCCCCTTGATTGCCTTGTTAATACACTTGCGATGCAGAGGGTTGCCTGCAGCTGCCATCGCAGCTGCAATACCGGCGGAAGCGGAAATCTCCTCATAGGATTCCGGATCATCCACCACTGTTCTCCACAGTCCGTTCTCTGTCTGCAGATGTTTCAGTGCAGAGAGCTGTTCACTCAGGGAACCTGCAATATCCATGTATTTCGGATACAGGTATGCCTTGGGAAGGACATGTTTAGCCTGCGACATCGTATAAGCCGCCCAGGCATTCGCTCTGCCCCAGTGGATCCCGGACATATGATCCCCCGTGATATTATTATATCCGTGGAACCAAAGCCCGTTCTCCTTATCCTGCAGATACTGGATATGCCAGTAATACTGATTAAGGGCATCATCGATCATCTCTTCGTCCTGGAGTTCCACGCCGACACGCAGCAGCAGATAAGCCGCCATAAACAGGGTGTCTGCCCAGCACTGCTCCGGGAAGTCATTGTTCGCGGAAACGGTATGCTGCAGGACATGATCTCCAAAGCGGAGTGCCTCATAGCGGATATAATCTACTTTGGACATCAGGATCTCGCGATAACGCTCGTCTCCTGTTGCCCTGTAAAGCGTCAGCAGAGAATGGCCCATCGCACAGGTATTGACTGTCCAGACCTTTGGCAGGCCGAGTTCGATGTACTCATCCACGCGGGCTTTCATGCCTTTTAAAAACCAGTCATCTTTCGTGATCTCATAAGCTTTTGAGATCCCGTAATAGGCGACACCGCACGGCCAGTCCCAGGGCATATCCAGTCCCATTGTCCTGTCCGCAACACGCTTCATGGCATCCAGAATCTCATCACGATCGTATTCGACTTTCACATTTTCCTTGCGAAACCACTCCTCACTCATATGGCTTCACCTCCTGTACTCCGACTGTCTGCTGACAGTAAAAGTCTATTACTACTACATTTTCAGGTACATGAGTTGTCATACCGGGGGCCGATCAGTTAAGCTTGGAGGACATGCCCTCTTCATAAGCGGCAGCTCTGTCATCAATGACCGCCTGGAATCCATCATCGAGATACTGTGCAGCCAGCTTATCATAGACCGCATCAAAGTCCTCAGGCTTAGCCTGCACGATCTGGTCACGATATGTGATGTAATTGTTGACCAATGTCTGCTGATACTCTGTCACAGCTTCGATCGATTTTGCGAACATGCAGTCAATCACGCCGTAGCCTTCCTGGAAGGTTGCCTTTCTTGCATAGTAGAAATCGATAACATCCTGTGTGAAATCATCGGGAAGATCATGAGGCAGGTTGTTTTTGATCACGTCTTCGATGGTTCCGGCATTCTTAGCCTCCACAGTGACGCACCAGATGTCCTTGTTGTTGGAGAAGCCCTGTTTCTTGTCCGTTACATCAGCGTTGTTGATCGCTACCGGAAGTCCGTCCTCACCGTAGTTGAAGTTGGTTCCTTCTTCGCCCCACTGCATTGTAAAGAGGTTCTCTTCCTGTGTCATCCACTCCATGTACATCCATGCAGCCTTCAGCTCATCTTCTGTTGCATCAAACGCAAAGCTGATCATCATGCCGAACGGGTTATCTGCACGGAATGCACCCGGATACCAGTCGCTCTCTGCATCATAGGCATTCTCAGGCTTCACATAGTAAACGCCGATCTCCGCTTCCGGATTCTGCTCATAGACGCCTGTCAGGAAGTCCATGTTGGTCGCAATGTAGCCGGAATACTGCAGAGTCTTGCCTGCGACAAAGTTTGCCTTGTCGGTCTCAACGTCTGTCAGATAATACTCGGGATTGATAAAGCCAAGATTGTATTTCTCATTCTCTCTCT
>JAFTFD010000147.1 GCA_017449745.1 Lachnospiraceae bacterium | reverse complement strand
GAAGCTGCAACCGGTGGTACATCATTTCCCGTACTTTCTTTTTCGTTTCCTCATCACTGTTCTGAGAATCAAATTTTGCGTGCGTGAGGCCGTAAAATGCGTCATATGTTTCCATGTTAAAAAGCTTTTTCGCCAGAACGTCCCCTTTCTCAGCAGGCTCTGCGAGTATCTCTTCCCTTTTATGGTGACGGGAGATGTCCTGCAGAAGGATCATTCCCATCTTTTTGGTTTGTACGATCTCTACATCAGTATTTTTTTCCAGGTAGTCAGAAAAGATCTTCAGGACTTCCGGAATCGTTAAGTTTTCATTTTTCATGCCTTTCTCCTTCCTGCTGTCCCCAGTCGGACAGATGATAGATATACGATTATCATCATCTACGGAAGGAGACAGCGTCAAGGATAGAAGAAAGCATTTTGAAAGGAAGAGAAAAATATGGCAGCAGTAAGACTCATCGCCCTGCATACGAACAAGGGCCGGACCATTGCCCAGACCTTGGGCGATAGAACTGATTATGCCAAGAATCCCGAAAAGACGGAAAAAGGCGAACTGGTCACTGCATATGGCTGTGATCCCATCACGGTGGATGAGGAATTCATGCTGCAAAAGCGTCTATACTATCAGGTGACTGGCCGCAGCAGGACGGATGATGTGATCGCCTACCAGATCCGGCAGTCCTTCAAACCCGGAGAGATCACGCCAGAGGAAGCCAACCGTCTGGGACACGAGCTGGCACTGCGATTTACTAAGGGAAAATATTCCTTTATCGTGGCTACGCACACTGACCGTGAGCACATCCACAATCATATCGTGTTCAACTCCACGGCCATGGACGGCACGAAGAAGTTCCGAGATTTTCGCCGGTCCGGGCTTGCCCTTCAGAAAATCAGTGATCTTGTCTGCCTTGAGAACGGGCTTTCCGTCATTACACCTGTTCCGTATTCCGAGCGAAAGAAGAGGACGGTCTATCCAAAACGGGAATCCGTCCGCAGTATCATCTGCGGTGATATTGATACCATTCTTTCGGGAAAGCCGAAAGATTTTGAGGCATTTGTCAGGGCGATTGAAAATGCAGGATACGAGGTGAAACGCGGAGCTCACCTGGCTATAAAAGGCAAATCGCAGCTGCGTTACGTCCGTCTCTCTTCTCTCGGTGAAGGATACCGTGAGGAAGACATACGCGCTTTCTTTACCGGAGAAAGAAAGCAGGAAAGTAAAACTGTCGGAAAGGAGCGCCGTGAAAAACCTGTCAGCCTCCTGCTCGACGTCCAGAAAAAATTACAGGAGAAGGGGCCTGGCTATGCCCGGTGGGCGACGGTCTATAACCTGAAACAGATGTCAAAAACACTGCTCTTCCTTCGGGATCACAATATCGATTCTGTAGAGCAGCTGCAGGAACTGTCCGCGCAGAAGGCAGCAAAACGGGATGAGCTGCTTTTCTCTATCCAGGCATCAGAGAAGCGGTTGGCGGAGATCGCCACACTGAAAAAGCACATCATAAATTACTCCAAAACGCGGGTCACGTACGAAGCCTACCGCAAAGCCGGCTATAGTAAAAAGTTCTTCGAAGCGCATCGCGAAGAACTGACGCTGCACAAAGCAGCCAAGCAGGCCTTTGATGAGCTGGGAGTGAAAAAGCTTCCAAGGGTTAGAGAGCTGAATGCAGAATACGCAGAGCTGCTCTCCGGGAAGAAAGCAGCTTACGCCGAATACCGGAAATTGCGGGATGAGGCTCAGGAAATGACGATCGCCAGGACCAACATTGAATCCCTTTATGATTCAGAAAAGAAAGAAGAAACCGAAAAAAACAGGAAAGAAAAAATTCACTGAGAACAAAAATCCCCAGCTGTCACAGGGGTTAGGAGGATAGTGGCAGTTGGGGTTGATCAGGAACTTAAATGTATTATATTCCTTTTTCAAGAAATAAAAACGTCAGATTTTGGCCTTTTGGCAAAAGGGCTTATGAGAAAATCGACAAAACTAAGCAATCATTCGTACTCGATACCGGCAAAGCGTCACTTAACGTATACCAGTTAAGTTTTGTGCTCTTTTAGCCGTATTTTTCTCTCAATTATACTGTGTCTCTTCCCTTTCTGATCCTCTGTTGCCAATTTGTTGCCAGAGAGCTTTCGCTGGCGGCCTGTTTTGAATCACTTATTTGTCCTCGTAATGTCCGCCGCATTGAATGATAGTTACCTTGTTTTCATCCGCACTGAAAATAATCCTGTCTTTCTTATCGATTCGGACACTGGCATATCCGGTGAAATCACCCTTCAGCAGTTCCACCTTGCCATAGGAGCAATCATACCCATTTCGCATAATGTCCTTCAACAATTTGTTGACCTTTTTCAGGGTTGCCTTCTCTGCCTGCAAGCTTTCATACTCTTTCCATGCCTCTGATTGCCATAAAAGATTCCGCATAATCAAGCCTCAATAATACTGTGCGCAGTTACATTTCCCGCTGTAACATCGTCGATACGGCGCTTCAATTCAGCGGCCTCAGCAGGCGTAAATCCATTAGCATCACGCATAGAAAAAGTCATTGACTGAGAACGAACCGCCTGCCTCACAAGTGCCAGAGTGGCAGCAGACATGGAGAGGCCAAATGCTTCACAAAGAGTACTGTAACTCTCTCTGGTTTTTCTATCCATCTTAAAAGTAAAATTGGTCATTTCTTCTGTAGTTGAAGCCATTCTTATCATCTCCTTCCTGCTTATAATATGCCAAATGCAGCCTACTTTGTCAAGTGCTTTTCATGTGCTATAGCACACACCATTAATGAGGAGCAATGTTCCAATGAGGCGCTTAGGCTCCGCTCACTGGAAGCCGTACTTCTGGTCGGACAGCTATTTTGTCACGACGGTCAGCGAGAATTCTCTCGCAGTGGTCCGGGAGTATATCCGGAACCAGTAAAATTTCTCTGACATTCACCCACACCCATGCGGTGCGGCAGCTCCTATGAATGTGGTACTCTGCTGCTTCGCTTCATAGAGCCAATCGATTGCCCTCTCAGGGCAATCTCAACGCGGTTGCTGTCGCATAGGACGCTAAAATACAGGCTTTTGTGAGCAAGCTCCCAATGCCTGCCTTTTTGCGTCCTTACCCGGCTTTTGTGCTACGAGATTATTCGTATTCACAAATTCATGATTTCCCTAATTCTTTCTTTGCCAGCCATCCGCGGAAGATGCCGCCTTCCAGCACAGAGATTATGATGAAAAAAATGTCGGCGAACAGGATGAAAACGAACGACGGGATCAGGATTCGGGTATATTTCTTCCCGAAAAAAGAACCCTTCCTGATCGCCCTGCCCATGCCGGAGAGGTAAAACAGCACGCCCAGGTTGAAATACAGCAGGAGTGCTGCATTTTGCGCGAAACTGATCCAGGACTCCTTTGGGAAGAAATTACCGGAGTTCACTACACTCAGCACGATATTCAGCACCAGAAGCGCTATGTCCACAAGAAAGATAATCCGGGTCACGTTCAGCATGACGCCGCCTCCGATCCCGACGCCGCCGCCCCACACAAGGCCGGCGCGCGTGCAGAAATGCTCGAAGACCTGCATCAGCGGCTCATTCTGCTTTCCTTCGATGAAACCGTTGTTTGCGATACAGTAAACATTGAGCTTCAGGCCGTTTTCACGGCAGAAGGTCTCCATTTCCTCCATGAAGCGGAGCACATGAGACGGAACACCGTCCACATAGAGCGGCAGGCCGAATACCACCGCCTGCGCGTCCCGGAGCTGTTCCAGAATGCGGGCGTGGTCGGCAGACGTACGCAGCTCTTCATTCACTTTTTCCCCGCTGATAAAGAGGCGCTGCAGGAAGAGAAAATACGCGGATGCACAGAAGCGCTTCTTGGGACTGCAGTTGATGAGTACTGTCTTCATAATGACGCCTCCAGTTCCGTAAGATCTTTCAGAAATATGACTTCGGACCGCGCATAGCCGTCGTTGATCGCGTTCCTCTCAGCCATATAACGGAACGTGGCCTTTTCCGCCTCACTTACTTCTCCGTAAACGACCACTTTCCAGAGATCGTGTTTTCCGTATCGGAGCGTATGGTGCATCTGCCGGCCGCGGTAGGTGCTGAAGGGCGTGGATGTCCCGATGGATCGGTCCAGAATATTCTTGACCGCGGCACTGTACGCGCCGTAGAGATTCTTCGTGACGATCACGAGTTCGTCCGCCTGGCCGATCACGCGGCAGACCTGCTGCAGCTTGTCCTTCATGAAGCACTCCGCCGGATGCTTGGTCCAGCAGCCGAAGCAGCCCTGGCAAAGCGCATATTTTCCGTCCGCTGCGACCGCGCGGTCGCTTTTTTCTTCGATCAGCGCTTCGTACTCCGGACCCAGATCATGAATGATTACTTTCATTTGATTCCTCCTGTGCTGCCGCAAGCAATGCGCCGTTCCATGTGCGTTCAAGGTGCTCTGCAATCAGGCTTTCATTGAATTCAAGATGGTTGTTTGCAATGATACTGGCATAGCCGTGTGCAAACAGCGCCACGGTCAAAAACACCTGCCTGGTTTTTTCCATGCTCAATCCGGCGCCCTCCTGCATGGCGGCAAGCACCGGGATCAGTTCTTCGGAATCAATCATTTCCAGCAGACTGTTCTCCTGCGCGTAGCCGGACTGAAACAGGAATCGGAACAGCTGCGGTTCCTCCACGGCGAAACGGACATAGTTCAGGCCGATCCCCAGGATCGGATCCTGTTCCGGCGGAACCGTCATGAGGTATTCCGTATGCCGTTTGTCGACCTCATCGTAAGCCGCGCGTTTCATGGCATCAATGGTTGAAAACTGATACATGACCGGCTGCGTGGAGCAGTGCAGTTCTTCAGAGACCGTCCTGGCGTTTATGCTCTCATATCCACTTTGTTTTGCAATCTCAATGGCTGCATTTATGATCATGTCTTTCGTTATCCTTATTTTTGGCGGCATGCGCGTCACCCCTCCACTCTGGCAATTAAATAATTTTCGTTATGTAACAATAATTATAATATAGGTTTTTTCGGTATTTTATCAATACAAAAGCGCAGAGGGATCGGTTTTTGTGAAAACTCTCCGGTCCCCGGACCGCTGTCATACGTGTACTCAGAAAAAATAAGGAGGCCGCTTATTTCGCGGCCTCCTTTAGATTTTGCTTTCGCAGCAGCTGCAAGGTACTCCTCACATTCCGGCCCGTCAGATCGTGCCGTTACATATGAAAAACGCCCTGCATATGGCACCATGTACTCCTTACCAGGCAGTGAGTTCCAGATAAAGATCCTTGTACTGCTTTGCCGAGTTATCCCACGATACATTCTTTGCCATATCGCGGTGGACCATCTCGTCCCAATAGAAGCGGTTCTCAAAGTACAATGTCTTTGCCCGGTTGATCGCATCGTAGAGAAGCCCCGTCTCATATCTGTCAAATGTAAAGCCGTTGCCCCAGTCGGCAAACATGTTGTAAGGCTCCACAGTATCCTTAAGACCCCCGGTCTCTCTGACGATCGGAACCGTACCGTAATGCATGGCGATGAGCTGTGTCAGCCCGCAGGGCTCGAACTGCGAAGGCACGAGCAGAGCGTCGCATCCGGCATAAATGCGATGGCTTCTTCCCTCATCATACTGGATGCATGCGGCAAGCTGTCCCTTATATTCGTTCTCATAGTACCGGAAGGAATTCTCATATTGGGGATCGCCGGTACCGAGTATCACGACCTGCGTGAACGGATCCATGATCTGCGGGATGCAGGCATTTACCAGATCGAGACCTTTCTGGTTCGTCAGTCTCGAGATAAGTCCGATGACAAATTTGTCCTCGTTCTCCTCAAGGCCAAGCTCCTTCTGCAGGGCCAGCTTGTTCTCCTTCTTTTTGGCAATCACATCCTCATTGCTGTACGGTGCGGCAATATCCTTGTCTTTTGAAGGATCCCAGATATCGTAATCAATGCCGTTCACGATGCCGCGCAGTTTTCCCGAGTGATAACGCAGATGATCTGCCAGGCCCTCTCCATACTCGTAAGTCTGGATCTCGCCGGCGTACGTATTGGAAACCGTGGTGATCATGTTGGAGTAGGTCAGTCCGCCCTTGAACATATTCGCATCGAGCCAGTTCTGGGTCAGCGCATCCTTGTTGAAAACATAATCCGGCAGGTTCGTCCAGTACTTGATCGTCTCAATATTGTAAATACCCTGGAAACGCAGGTTGTGGATCGTGATCATGGTCTTTGCATTTCCGATAGGTGTGTCCTTGAAGAATGTGCGCAGATATACGGGCACGAGTCCTGCCTGCCAGTCATGGCAGTGGATAATATTCGGCTGCCAGTCCATGTAATTAAGTGCCGCCAGTGCAGCCTTGCCGAAATAGCAGTACTTCGGGATATCGTCGATCAGATTCGTATACGGCTTATCCCCTCCGAAGAATTCCTCGTTGTCAATGAAATCATAGACCACGCCGTCCCAGACATATTCCATAATGCCGACATAGTACTGCTTTCCGTCGCTGGTCAGATCCATGTAGAAACTTCCCCGGTAGACCATCTTCTCCTGATATTTCTGCGGAATGCACTTGTACCTCGGAAGAATCACCTTCACGTCACAGTTCCTGTGGACCAGAGCCTTGGGAAGAGAGTACATGACATCTCCAAGCCCGCCGGTCTTCACGAACGGATAACATTCAGACCCGATAAATGCGATGCTCCTGCGCGGTGACTCATCCTGTATCCGGACCGGCTCCCCGGCAGCAGCCAAAATCTCATCCGCCGCAGCTTCCACAGCAGTCTCTTCCGCTGCAGTCTCTTTCACAGAGATCTCTTCTACTGCCGGCTCTTTAACAGCGGTCTCTTCCGCTGCAGTCTTCTCCGCTGCAGTCTCCTTCACAGCATCTGAATTAGCAGCAGCTGTTTTCGCTGACGCTTTTTTCGGAGCAGCTTTCTTTGCTGCGGGCTTTTTTGCTGCTGGTTCCTTTGCAGCGGTTTCCTTTAATGCGGGCTTTTTTGCTGCATTTTCCTTAGCTGCAGGCTTTTTTGCCGCCGGCTTCTTTGCTACAGGTTTTTTCTCAGCAGTTTTCTCTTCTGTCACCGCCTTTTCTTCAGCGGTCTTTACTACAGTTTCCTTTTCAGCAGTTTTCTCGTTTGCTTTCCTGGCAGCCATCTCTTTTCCTCCTTCAAATCTTGCTATACCTGAACCATCCGCTTATTACACGATGCGATCTTCTATGTTTATTCTACCATTTTCTTTTCTCTTATCAATTTTACAATTTGCTGATCTTTTTTAAGAGCCGCATTCTCCGCCTGCAGGCTTTCATACTCTTTCTCTTTTGGGGTCTCTGACCGCCATAATTGATTCCACCATGCGCACCACAAGTTTTGACTCATAGGAAATCCGGAGGAATTTCCTATGAGATTCAAGAACGTGTCGGCGTTCTTGCCGCGCCGGGTGCGAAGCACCTTCCAATTTGCGCGTCTGCGATCCGCCGGAGGTTTTTATTCTTCATCGCGAGCTTGTACTCACGATGAATGTTGACTTCACTTTGCGCGCGTAATCTCATAAATAAATTCACGAGTATTGCGCGATGAAGAATAAAAAAATCCGGCTGTAAACAGACGGATTTTTTTATCAGTGTGAGAAGACCCCACTTCTTAAGTGGCGGTCCATGACAAACTCGTCTCAGTGGGGGTCCAATCTCCCACTGAGATAAACGCTCCGCGAGGATGCGCAGGGATTCGGTCTGGAAGATATCAGCTGACGCTGATCCGAATCCCGCGCCAGGTCTCGCGGGCAAGACTTGAATGCTCAAAGGCTGCCTGCAGGCTGGGAAATCCTCCCTGCGTTATACGATCAGCAGTCTTCTGGTAAGAACATGATGTCCGAATTCAGGCATGATGAATGGAGGCTCCTTATCCGGGTTCATCATCTCCTGCATAATCGGCGGCATGTAGGAAGACGTGAAACAGAATCCGAAGACCAGATCATGAAATCCCTGCTCTAATCCGCCATCCAGTTTGACTTTAATGGTTGCATACCAGGCTTTTTATTTTACCAGAAATCCCTGGGGCAAAAATTGATCAATTACTTAGCCCTTCAATATCGATCGATTCAAACTCGTTTGCAAACGATCCGGGATTCACAATACTGATCCTGTCGGAGAAGATGTCAATTTCGTGCTGACAGGAAGATCATAGCGTACATGGACAAAACTGTTGATCACAGCCTCTCGCATCGCATCGACCGGAATTTCCGGTATCTCCTTCCGGTTGATTCCGTCGCCCTCCATCTCGACCCGCCATTAAGGCTGGTTCTGAGCGTTTTGCAATTATTCATACTCAGTAATATATTTTTATT
>JAFTFD010000146.1 GCA_017449745.1 Lachnospiraceae bacterium | reverse complement strand
TAAGCAAAACAGTCGAAAAAACGCACTGTTTATTGTATAGTATAGTTAGTTGAATTTTACTTAAAAATACTACGCAAAAATAAGGAAACCACCATGCTACAGCAGTCCCCTGTTATTTTTCATGGGCAATACTGCCATGCGGCAATATCGATTTCAGAAAGGAACTACAAGAGATGATCACCAATGACAAGGGTATTGTCGATCTAAAGCATCATATCATGCGCGAGGTCTGCCGCATGGAATGGGCGGATGAGTTAAATAGCGAAAATACGGAAAAGCTGGTCTACCAGATCAGTCCCGGTCCCAAGCCGGAATACAGATGCTGCGTCTATAAGGAAAGAGAGATCGTGCGCGGAAGGATCCGCCTCGCGGAGGGCCTGAATGCCTCTGCTTCCTATGAAGGCAGGAACGTTGTCCAGGTCATCGATGCAGCCTGCGACGACTGCCCGATTTCCACTTTTACCGTGACAGACAGCTGCCGGTTCTGCCTTGGCAAGGCGTGCCTCAATGCCTGCCGCTTCCAGGCGATCACTCCCGGCAGCACCAAGATGCACATCGATCCCGAAAAATGTAAAGAATGCGGCATGTGCGCCAAATCCTGCCCGTTCGGTGCCATCGTCCATATGCAGCGCCCCTGCAAAAAGGCATGCCCGGTCGACGCCATCAGCTACGATGAGTATGGCCTTTGCAAGATCGACGAGAACAAGTGTATCCACTGCGGACACTGCATCCACAACTGTCCTTTTGGCGCCATCGGCTCCAAGATCTACCTGGTAGATATCATCAAAGCCATCAAATCCGGCAAGCGCGTCATTGCGATGTGTGCTCCCGCAACAGAAGGCCAGTTTGGCAAAAATATTACCATGGGCGCCATCCGAGCAGCTCTTAAAAAGACCGGCTTCGCCGATATGGTCGAGGTCGGACTCGGCGGCGATATGACGGCCGCCTACGAGGCAAAGGAATGGATCGAGGCAAGAAAAGAAGGCAAGAAGATGACGACCTCCTGCTGCCCCGCTTTCGTCTCCATGCTGCGCCACCAGTTCCCGGAACTGTATAAAAACAACAAGTCCGACACCGTCTCCCCGATGGTCGCCGTTTCCAGGTATCTCAAGACCCTGGATCCGGATTGCGTGACTGTTTTTGTCGGTCCCTGCATCGCCAAGAAGGGCGAGACCCTCAATGAGTTCATCGCGGACCGTCCGGACTACGCCGTGACCTATGGCGAGATCGTAGCCCTCATGGATTCCAAGGGCGTTGAGGTCACCCCGATCGAGGAGGAGGAAACCTATCAGGAAGCTTCCATCTTCGGCAAGAAGTTTGCCGGCAGCGGCGGTGTCGCCAAGGCTGTCCTGGAGGTCATGGAAGAAATGGGCGAGGACGTCTCCGACATCAAGCTCCTCTCCTGTGCCGGCGGCCTCGAGTGCAAGAAAGCGCTCACCCTGCTCAAGATGGGCCGTCTCCAGGAGGACTTCATCGAAGGCATGATCTGCCCCGGCGGATGCGTAGGCGGACCTTCCAAACACACTCCGGAGGCGGAGGTCTTAAGCGCCCGCAACGTGCTCTTCACAAAGGCGGACAGCAGAAAGGTCCTCGAAAACCTCAAGGCCTATCCCATGGACAAGTTCTCCATGCACCGCGATGGGCATATGGAATGATGAGGAGACAGGGGAGACAGGGGACGGTTCTCTGTCTCCTTGGCTTTTGGTAGAAAAGAAGGCAGATACTCTGCCTGGGAGCTTCGTGCCACAGCGGCAGCGGTCCCAGGCAGAGTATCTGCCTTCTTTGAATTAACTATCTGCAAAAAGTTTACAAGGAGACAGAGAACCGTCCCCTGTCTCCCGTCATCCTGACTATATCGCCAGTTCCCCATTCACGATCCTGCGGCCGCTCTTGCGGTCAAAGAGCATGATGGTGTCCCCGCTGAATTTGATCCGGATCTTCGATCCGATCTTAAAGATGTCGCTGCCAAAGACGACGCCCGTCAACAGGAATTCGCCGACGCGGATCTTGACGGTGGTCTCCATGCCGGTGGGCATGACGCCGTAGACCTCGCCCTCGATCCCGCCATCTTCAACGATGTCGATGAACTCGGGGCGGATGCCGATGAGCAGATCTTCGTTGGTCATGGAGGAAGGATCAAACGGTGTATCTTCTTCGTCCACGCGGGCGATGTTGTACCGGAATACCTCGTCCTTGTTGCCCTTCTCGACATAGCCCTTTTGAGAGGCTTTCTTTTTGAGCTCCTCCGCCGCCGATGCGATGGAGGCATCTCTTTCTTTGAACCACTCGCCGAGCCTGAATCCGGTCTCTGCAGGTTTGAATGTCAGCTGCAGGCCGTTCAGCATGGTCAGAGGGATACTGCCGTCCGCCTGCTGCGCTCCTTTTGCCTCGATAAAGTTGATCGAGGGGTTGCCTACAAAGTCCGCGACAAAGGTATTCTCAGGTTTATTATAAACGGTCAGCGGCACTTCATACTGCTGCAGGACGCCATTGTTGAGCAGGCAGATCTGTGTCGCCAGAGTCATGGCTTCCATCTGATCGTGCGTGACGTAGACAAAGGTAGATCCTGTCTCGACATGCAGACGCTGCAGCTCGTATCTCATCTCCAGGCGCAGCTTTGCGTCCAGGTTGGAGAGCGGCTCATCCATGAACAGGACGGACGGCTCGGGCGCCAGAGTACGCGCGATGGCAACTCTCTGCTGCTGGCCGCCGGAGAGCTCTGCGGGATACCGGTCCATGAACATGCCGATCTTGACGATCCTGGAGACGCGGCGCACCGCCAGGTCGATCTCTTCCTTGGTGAGCTTTCTCTCCTCTTTTACGACCTCCCCGTTCTGGACGTATTCATAGTTCTCATTGAGGCCTTTGGTCTTTCTGGCGTCCGCGGCGGCTGCCAGGAGCTTCTGCGCCTCACCGGAGAAGTCTTTTCCGCTCTCAGCGTGATAGGCATACAGTTTTTTGGCTGTGGGCATGGAGATCGTAAAGCCGTCGATCAGCTTGATCAGGGCTCTCTTCTCATCGATTTTTCCGTCCTTGTCGCGGCAGTCTTCCACGATCTGTTTTACTTCGTCTGCCCTGGAGAGGGCTTCGCCCAGCTGAGCGGTCGTTTTTGCCTCGAAGTCGATCTTCGGCAGGACTTCCTTCACGTTGGACAGGCCGAAAGCGATATTATCATGCACGGTCATGTTCGGCCAGAGAGCATAGTTCTGGAACAGGAAGCCGACCTTTCTCTTGTTGGCCGGGATATTGATGCCCATGTCGGAGTCAAAAACGACTCTGTCTCCGATCGTGATCTTTCCCGTCGTGGGCGTCTCAAGGCCCGCGATCATACGAAGGATCGTTGTTTTTCCGCATCCGGAAGGTCCAAGGAGCGTCACGAACGCGTTATCTTCGATCACCATGCTGACGTCGTCCGTCGCATAGAATTTATTCCATCTCTTATTGATATGTTCCAATGTAATGCGCGGCATATGATCAACCTCCTATACCCTTATCCAGACTTGCGCCGGTTACCTTGTTAACGATGGTATTGAAGATCAGGATCGTTATGATCAGGATCAGATTGATACCACTTGAGAATGCGTACAGTCCCATCTCGTCGAAATAGTCCAGTGTCGTGGAGAGGATGAATCCCTGCACGCACAGGAGCATGAACAGCGAGAGTTCACGAAGGCATGTCATGAACGGAAGCAGGTATCCGCTGATGATGGAGGACTTCTGGATCGGGATGATGATCCTTGTCATTCTCTTGATCCACGGGATGTTCAATATGATCGCCGACTCCTCGATCTCGCCTGAGAGCTGCAGCATGGAGTTGAGCGAGCTTCTCGAGGCGAAAGGTATATATTTGACCGTACCGACGATGATCAGCAGCGTGTAGGTGTTAAACAGGTTCACGTATTTGTTGGAGAAAAGGATAAAATACGCGACGCCGACAGCGATCGAAGGCATCAGGTAAGGCAAAAATGCGACGCTGTTTACGTAGTTTGTCCACCTGCTGCGGCGGTCCTTGGAGACGGCGTACCCGATGAGAGTGCCGATCGTACCGGCCAGGAGCGAGCAGGCGATGCTGACGAAGATCGTTCCCTTGAAGGCGTTCCAGATGGTCTTGTTGTGCAGGATACCCATCTGTCCGTACATGCCGTTCTCGGTGATGTTCTCGGATGTCAGCCACCACTTGGTCGTCAGGTTCGAAACATCTCCCGTGTACAGGAAAGAGTAGTCGCCGGGGTTCGGCAGGAACGTCTCAAACGCGAAGGAGATGATCGGGAAAATACTGGTAAAGAACGTCAGGATCACAAGAATCAGGGCGATGATATACCTGCCTGCCTTTCCGAGGCGGATCTTGGAGATCTGCCCGGATTTTCCGGTGACAGTGGTGTAGTTCTTGCGGCTGGTCAGGCTCAGCTGGTTGAGCAGCATGATCGCGACGCCGAAAATCATCATGATGATCGCCAGGATACTGGCTTCACCGGTGTACTTGGAGTTCATCGAGACATATTTTGTCGAGAGCGTCGTAAGGCCCAGGTAATGCGGAACGGGATAAGAACCCATGGCGCTTCCGAATACCAGCAGGATCGTAGAGAGGATCGCGGGCTTGACCATTGGAAGCGTGATCCTTGTCATGATCTTCCATTTCGGAGTATCCAGGATCGTCGCCGCTTCTTCCAGGTTCGCGTCCATGTTGCGGAAAATACCGCCGATCAGGATATAAGCGAAGGGCGCGTAATGAAGGCCCAGCACGACAAGGCTCGGGAAGAGTCCCTTGCACCACCAGATCGGCATGTTGATCCCGAACAGGGAGGCCAGCAGTCCGTTGGACGTACCGGTGACCTTGTTGGAGTTAAACAGGTTCTGCCACACAACGGCCAGCGTCCACTGCGGCATGATATAAGGAAAAATAAAAATGGAGCTGATGTACTGTTTCCACGCCAGGTCCGTCCTCGTGACCAGGAACGCCACGATCCCGCCAAAGAGGATGGAAACGATGCAGGTCCCGACCGCGAGATAGACGGTGTTGAGCAGCGGCGTCCAGAGGTTCGTCTTTGCCATGCGGCTCGTAAACAGATCCACATAGTTGACGACGGAGTATCCGGTCGCCCTGCCGGTCAGGTAGGCATCGATCGTGCCGGGATGGATCTTGAAGGTATCCTCGATGATCGCTATGATCGGCGCGATCGTCGTAAAAGTCGTCACGATACCGAGCAGCAGCAGGATCACGTTGTGAGGCTTTGAAAAATAAGTTTTGATCCTGTTGCGGCGGATCACAGACTTGCTGGCTTTCAAGGTTTCTGTCTGTGCCATAAGTCCCCCTTCCATAGGTATAAAATGCCCCGGGTACTTAAAACGCACCCGGGGCGCAGTTCAAACCAAGTAAAATATTTACTCTGCACTGTATTTGCTCAGCATCTCGATCCAGCTGCCGACTGTGAAGGCGACGCTTGCGCAGTACTCGGGATCTTCCAGAACGAGCTTGCCGTCTGTTGTCCACCACTCGTAGCCGCGGTCATTCTTAGCCGGGAACTCAACTGTCGTTCCATCCTCGGCCATACCGCCGGTCTGGTGATGATAGATCTCTTCGTTCTCAGCCAGGACCTTCGGGTTAGAGGAGTAGCCGCCCATATCCTTGCCCCATGCGGAGAAGCCGTCTGTCGTGCAGGTCATGTAAGCGATGAATGCGCAGGCTGTCCACGGAAGCGGGCTGTTGTCTGTCACGAACAGATAGTGGCAGTAGCCATATCCGCCGATGCCCTCATAACCGTCATCATAAGCTGCTACATTAATGTTGTTGACGGAGACGGATGCGGACTCCTCAACAGAACGAAGCTTGGAGTAGACCAGAAGACCGAACTGGTCGGTCGCGGATGCATCAACCAGTGTGGAGCAGATCGGTCCATCATCTGTCTGGGCGTTGTAGCTCTCGACCCAGAGCTTGATCCATGCCAGGGAATAAGCGGCATCAGGTCCGAGCATCAGGTCCTGAGCGTCTGCTTCCATCTCTGTGATCACGGGCTGGAAGTAAGCCTTCTCATCATCAGAGAGCTTCTCAAACGCTTCCTTCATCCATGCTGCGTAATCATCACGGGTGAGCATATACAGGAAGTTCTTGCCGACGATCTCGGAGTCGATATCCATGTACAGGCCATGCTCGCCTTCTGCGACGAAATCCCATACATTGTCATAGACCTTGGAACCTGTGTTGTTGTACTCGAAAACCTTGTTCAGGGTCTGAAGAGGAAGATATCCTTTGTACTCTTCCGGTGTGGTTCCGTTTGCCTCTGCCCAATCCTTCGGGATGAAGGTATCCAGAACACCGGTCTGCACCATCTTGGACTCGATCTGGTTGCCGTCCTGGATCAGGGTCATGGCGAAGGTTCCTGTCTCTTTCAGGGAATCTGCTGTCAGCTGATCAAAGATCTTGTTGTTCTTGGGCTGCTGCCACTCGAATTCCATGTTGTAGGAAGGATCGATGGTCTTCAGATACTCGATGAAAAGAGGAAGGGCGCTCTTGCCGCGGCTGGAGTTGCCGACGCCGTAGAACATTTTTCCGTTAGATTCCTCGATCGCTTTCTGGGCGAGTTCCTCGAGAGTCATGCCCTCTGCTTCCTTAATGATCTGCTGTGTTTTTGTCAGATTCTCTTCTGTGGCCGGAGCTGCCTCTTCCGCTGCGGGTGCTGCAGCCTCTGCTGCGGGAGCCGCCTCTTCACTTGCTGCCGGGGCTGCCGGTGCGGATGCCTGGCCGGAACCTGTGCTGCCGCATGCCGCAAGACTCAGTACCATAGAGCCGGCGAGCAGCAATGCTAACATCTTTTTCATGTGTAACCTCCTTTTATAAAAACTGCTATACCCTTGTTCCTGTGATATTTTGATGCACCACTGAAATCAAATGCAGCATGCACGGTGCCGCAAGATAAGTGCCGCAGACACGGCGCTCAAAAGCAAGGTGCTCAAAAGTATGTTGTTCACAGGAACGACCATTGTTTACCAATATTCTAATCCCCGGGATTTTTGGGCGGTAGTGGACAAATCTGCGAAATATTTAGAAATTCTGATATTTTCTCCAAAATGCCAAAAATGGCTCTTTTGTGTGATAAAATTTGATAATCAGACCGGCGGATTCTATTAAAAGAATCTGTTAAAGATCCTGTTAGGCCCGATCTCCGGGCGCCTGTTTGCATTAATACATTGTTTGAAATCAGTATTCTATTCATGAGGCTTTACCGTGAAATTCACTTTCCGCACCCGAACGGTCCTGCTGATCCTTGTGCTCGCCGCGGCGATCGCTGCCGTGATTGCTGCCCTCTCGATTCCATATTTAAGAGAGGCGGCTCCGTCGGCTTCCCCCTATGTTCCACCGGAGAAGAACAAGCTGGTCGTTTATACATCGCATAAAGAAGAGGTCTGGTGGCCTGTTATAAAAGAATTCGAAGAGCGGACCGGAATCTATGTGGAGGTCGTGGAGGGAGGCACAAATGAACTGCTGGAGACCTTATCCTCCTCAAAAGACGAGCCCGTCTGCGACGTGATGTTCGGCGGAGGTGCGGAGAGCCTTAATTTTTACCGGGATCTTTTTCTCCCCTACCAGGCCCAGGATGCTGAACATCTCTCAGGCCAATATTCGCTGAGTGATCATACCTGGACTCCTTTTTACGCGCTGCCGGTCGTTCTGATCTATAATCCCAAGCTTGTCGCCCAGGGACAGCTGACCTCCTGGCAGGATCTGTTGGACCCGCAGTACAAAGGACGGATCGCGTTTGCCGATCCCGCTGTCTCCGCGTCCAATTTCACCGCCCTGGCTACGATGCTCTGCGCCTGCGGCCGGGAAGAGGACCAGGAGGAGATCCTGAAGGCCTTTGCACATAACCTGGGCGGCCTGCTGATGGCCTCTTCCGGAGATTCACTCTCAGAAGTTGCGGACGGCACCTGCCTTGTCGGAATTTCCCTGGAGGAGACGGCCCTCAAAAGGATCGATGCAGGCGATAATCTGGCCGTCGTCTATCCCGGGGACGGAACGAGCGCTGTTCCCGATGGAACTGCTATCCTGCTGAACGCTCCGCATCCGGAAAACGCAAAGCGCTTTCTGGATTACACGATCAGCGAAGACGTCCAGCACTTAATGGCTGGCCGGTTCTACAGGCACAGCGTGCGCGATGATATCGAAGAGGGGGACCTGCTCCCTGAACTTTCCCGGATCCCGATGGTAAACTATGACATGGAGGAGATCGGACGGCGCAGGGAGTCGATCATGACCGAGTTCTCCTTCTTTTTCGGCGGGGAGGTGCAGGAATGATCAGACGCATTTTCAGGCGCTCCTTCCGATTAAAGCTCTTCGGCGCCTTCTTCCTCGCAGCCACGATCCCGCTTCTTTTGTGTTCCCTTCTGATGTCCCAGATCTTCCGCATCCGGCTGGAGCAGGAGATCGCCCAGCAGAATCAGGAATACCTCGAAGGCCTGAACGAACTGCTGGGACAGGAAGAGACGGCTCTGCGCGAATCTGCGCGGGAGATCTGTTCCTCTTCCCAGATCAGAAGCGCCCTCCAGGGAAATTCTGTGAGGCCGGTCCAGATCAACAATATCCTGTTTGATTCGACAAGGGACATTCCGATCACCGCCGGATATGATCTTTACGATGTGGAAGGCACCTGCCTGTTTTCTACCCGGAACGGCGCTGTCGGCGAACAGGCAGACCCCTCCTGGGGGATCCTTGGGAATGCCTCTGCCGTCGACGGTCTTGTTTTCTCTGCGACTGAGGATGCCTCGGATACGGCACGTCCCCTTTACCGCGCCGCCTGCCGGATCACGGACCGAAACGGCGGCACCATCGGTTACTATGTCGCCAACATCCATCAGTCGGGATTCCGGCAATACCTGGAGGGAAAATACGGCACGCGCAATACTCTCCTGCTGCTTAGCTCCTATTACAGGCCTGTCTACTGCGCCCAGCCGTCTCTGGTGATGTCACTGGCTCCGCTCTTAAGAGGCGGTATTCTGCATGAAACGTCGCTGGACAGCCTGGAGCAGGATTTTCACTACATGATCAGTCCCGCGCCTTACTGCGGTCTCTATGCTGTGATCCGCAGCCCTGTCGTATTGACTACCGAGACTCTGCATCTGCTGCAGACGGTAACGCTGCTGACGCTCCTGTTGAGCATCCTGGTCTCTGCGCTGCTAGCGATCCGATTCTCCGGACAGGTCTACGAGCCGATCGACCGCCTGCATGGAGCCATGCAGCAGGTCTCCAGGGACAACCTGGACGTACACATCGATCCGGTCCAGGACGATGAACTCGGTGAGCTGACAGAGCGCTTTAACCAGATGACCTCCGCGCTCAAGCGCAACCGCGAGGAACTGCTGGAAAACCAGAAGGAGCTGAACGAAGCGCAGATCCGCATGCTCCAGGCACAGCTAAACCCGCATTTTCTGAGCAATACGCTGGATACAATGAAATGGATCAGCAAGATCAACCAGGTGCCGCAGCTCGCGACCATGGCCGTCGATCTGGCGGACATCCTGCGCTTTGGGATCTCCCCCGCCGAGTTTGTCACTCTTGACAGCGAGCTCAATGTTCTCGACCGCTACATCGAGATTCAGAAGATCCGGCTCTCCGACAAGTTCATCTTCCAGCTGGAGGTTCCGGATGAGCTGCGCAGCTGCATCATCCCCAAAATGATCCTGCAGCCCCTTGTCGAAAACTCGATCCTGCACGGCATCAACAACAGGGACGGCGGCGCGATCACCCTTGAGATCCGCCCTAAACAGGATCCGCAGATCCTTTCCATCTCGGTGATCGACAACGGCGTCGGTTTCCCTGCGGAAATGACAGGGCCCTACAAAAAACCCGAAAACACCGGCGGGCATCACCTGGGGCTTTACAATGTAGATACGATCCTGAAAAAACACTACGGCAACCGCTTCGGCCTGTTCCTGTCGAACGAAACGGATCCTGCGGGAGTGATCGTCGGCGCAGTGATCACGGCGGAGCTGCCGCTCAGTTATACAAAACCAGGATGAGACAAAGGTGAGACAGAGGTGACAGACCCCTTTGTCCCATTTAAAAAACAGGACAAAGGGGTCTGTCAC
>JAFTFD010000145.1 GCA_017449745.1 Lachnospiraceae bacterium | reverse complement strand
TGTAATAGCAATCTCATTTTCTAAGCAACATCCTTCCTGTAATAAAGCTGAACTGAGCCATACAAAGCGATGAGGAACAAAGCCAAGGATAACAGCAATCCCTTTACCTCAAACCATAGGCAAGGTGCGTTAAAACCTCCCTCTGTAAACCAAACCGGCTCGGCCAACCATATGCAAACTGGCTGTAACAGAGAATACAAGTATGCCGGCCACATCTTCAGATCTCCCATCACTGTTGTGACAAACAATCCCAATGCCGGAATCAGCAGAGTAAGCAAGCCTGCAACATAATTGTTTTTTACCAGAATCCCTATAATTGAAGCGCATAAGGAAGCTGTAGCAACCAGAACAAACCCCAGAGCTACTGCTGCCATCAAATAACCCTTTACCGAAAAATCAGCCACGGTAATAAAAGGTTTGGTCAACGTCAGATCCGTAACGGTGTGAAACTGACTGGATATGTTTGCGTCCCAAATACCGGAATAGTCCCAATGCAGAAAATATATGCCCAAAGAAACTGTATTCAGGATGACATAAACGGCAATTGTTGACATCAACGCTGTTATAATCTTGCAGATACATATCTTTCGTCCGATTCTTGTACTGCTGAAGAATTGCTCTGTCCCGGCCATTTTTTCATAGCTTACTAAATACACACTCAGCAGCATCCCGATAATACATGTTTCTGCACTCAAAGCTTTCATTAAGGTATAAAATAATTTTTTATAGCTTTGGTCAGTAACGGGTCCGGCATACAGATCCATATCTGCCTCAATTACCGCCAGATGATCCACCTGCCCCTGAACTGCCGCATACTTCTTTTCAAGCATCGAAACAGCCTTTGGTGATTTCGAAACGATATTGGTATAGTATCCAGTCAATTCCGATTCAACATCATAGGTCCCATAAATAGGTCTGATATGCTCGGCAATATATTCAACATCAGCTTTAATGTCGCTGGATGGAAGGGCGTCTAATCTGCCCGCATAATCCCCATTCATTTTCTGGCCGGCAGCCTTAGCTATCAAACTGATTTCATTGAAATACTCTGGCCCCGGGCTATTGAAAGTAATGATTATATTGAGTACCAGACAAAGAGCAAGGAAGATCCACATCGGCATAAATCGTGTCAGTTTCCTGATTTCATTCCGATACATTATTCTTCACCTTCCTGATATATCGTAAGGAATACGTCTTCAAGATTCGGGGTAACAGGTATTCCTTCCTCAACCGGAGATTTGCTGAACACTCTGATAACCGTTCTTTCACTTTCCTGGCGCTCGCTCAGATGGATACAGGAAGAGGGAATCTTCGCACCCGCCGGGATTTCAAATACTCTTCCATCAAAAGCATGGCAGATACTCTGAGGAGATTCACAGCATAGAATCTGATGATCCTTGATCATAATAATATTGCTGGCAATCGTCTCAATATCCGAAACAATATGCGTGGAAAGGATCACTATTCTGTCCTTTGACAATGAGTGGATCATGTTGCGGAAGCGCACTCTCTCTTTTGGATCCAGACCGGCAGTAGGCTCATCAAGAATCAGAATCCTGGGATCATTCAGCATGGCCTGGGCTATTCCGATTCTCTGTTTCATTCCTCCGGAAAACTTCCGCATTTTGGTGTCTGCGTACTTCGACATTCCCACAAGTTCAAGCAATTCTTTGATTCTCTGATTTGCTGTCTCTTTTGGAATGCACTGTAGGACTGCAACATATTGCAGAAACTGCTTTGGAGTATAGCCTGGATAATAACCAAACTCCTGCGGAAGATAACCCAACAGCGCGCGGTATTCTTCTCCCAAACGGACAATGTCATTTCCATTCCATAAAATCTGACCACTGGTCGGAAACAACAGAGTTGTAATAAGCTTGATCAACGTTGTCTTGCCGGCTCCGTTTGGTGCAAGAAGTCCATATACTCCGGATTCCAGCTGCAGTGAAATATCATTAAGGGCAGTGAACTTCCCATATTTTTTTGTCACATGATCAATTGTAAGCATTCAACACATCTCCCTTCATCGGTGACAGCAGGTATTCTCTGGTCTGGTAGAACAGACCGAGTGCGGCAGCGAGAAAAATCAATACAATGACGTAAAGAGGAATGATGACCGTTAAAGTCATGATGTCTTTATAGAGAAACATTGCTAATCCTGCACAGACCCACAGGATCGACAGGTATATGATGCCGTGTTTGATGTTTCTATTCAGCAGCAGCAAGGAGAAAAAACCATACAGAAACAAACTGGCAAAGGAGAAGCTCAGTATCCATAAAAAGCTGTAATTGCCTCCTGTTAATTTCCATGTCAGATAGATCGATCCTGTATTCACTATTACCGAGGCTCCGCCAAACAGTACCATGCGATAAATCGTCAAATATTTATAATTTATTCTGCATACCTGTTTCCATTCAGCCGTTTTATTCATAACGTCCTTCCACAGTGACAGATACATCAAAATTGCAAATAACAACGGTGCAATAATAAACTGCAGCGGAATAAAGGGAGTCTCTTTTGACGAAAACAGTGAAAATACGGACATGATTGCGATATAAATCATGAATGCAATCAACACACAATCTTCAATACCGAAAAGCACATTTCTTACCGATATTCTTTTGAATTCAAATCTCGGACTCTGAGGAAGGCCTTTGGCAAGGATCAGCTGAACAGACTCATCAATTTCTTGTTTTGTTGGCATTTCTATTTTGGGTTCATATTTCATAATCCTTGAACTCCTCTCTTATATGTTTTTGCAGCCTGTAAAACTTGGTTTTTACAGATGCTTCAGGCATCTCCGTTATTTCTGCAATTTCCTTAAATGTCTGGTCATCATAAATATGCAATCGGAAGATCATCTGGGATTTGTCATCAAACCCCGAAACATAATCATCAATCTGTTTCAGTAATTGTGAGTGTCGGAACTGAAGGGTATAGTCTGTTGTATCCTCAATTTCGATCTCATCAACAGAAAGTATTACTGGTTTATACTTTCTCCTGAAATCGATCACTTTATTGGTAGCAATACGATACAGCCAGGTTCGGAAGGTGCTCTTTTCCGGGTCATAATAGATGATCGTCTGCAGAGCTGAAATGAAGATTTCCTGTGTCAGATCTAATGAGTCTGCCTTATTACTGATCTGACGATAGATATACGCATATATTTCCTGATAGTACTTTCTCACTAGAAGATCTGCAGCTCTTTTGGACTGATGTCTTTGTATTTTCAGGATTGTTTTCGTATCTTCATCCACCTTCTTCACCTCCCTTCACAGATATATTCGTATTCTAAACGCAAATAGTTTCACTGAATTCAAAAATAGTGCAGATGACAGATACTTGCCATTCCGCACTATCTTTATCTTTGTTTGTAATTTTCTTTATCACTTGTGCTGCTCTCCAATCTCAATTCCGGAATTGGAGTTTTGTATAGTTTCGCACCTGCGACGTTACTGTCAATCACAAGACTGATTCTGCAAGCAGTTTTACGCTCTGCATGACTTCATCCCACGTCAGTTCGCCAATAAAGAAGGATTCCTTTTGGAAGTTTTCCCACTGTCGCCTCATAACATTGTCGGATTCAACATTTGCCAGAATGGTCCCGAAATCTGGAATCTGATCCATGGTATTCCGTTTATTGCTCGTGGCAAGGAATGCCCTTTTGAGAATCATCGAATCAAACGGTTCCTGCCGGCCGATAACGTGGATATCATAGAAGTCGCGCATCCGTGTATTTGTTGTTCCGCGAGCCATGATCGTCTCCAGCTTTTCTGCCAGCAGCGTTTCCAGATTGTATGTCCACAGGGAAATCGCCCGGTCTTCAAACATCAGGTTATAGGAATACTCCACAGCACCCGGTGTAATGATATCTCCTGTAGAAATATCGATCTTAATTGCCTGACGGAGATTATCCAAAGTAGCTTCCAGCATAAACCGAATTCCGGGATAATCATGTTCTTCCATGATGTCTGTAACCTTGGTTATAGTGAAATGAACACCATCCGGAATTTCCACAGCTATTATCTCTTCAACGATCTTTGCCGCGTTTTCTTTTGAAAGTTCCAGGGATTTCACTGTGGTGTCAATATCCATCGTTGCCCGCGTGTCCAATCCTACAACAGCGGAAACCAGCATTCCGCCTTTCAAGATGAAGTTATTTCGATACTGTGACAAAGCAATACGCTCCAAGAATCGTTCCATAATGAAATTGCGGATCAGCGTCTGTGCTTTTGTGCTGTCACCTCCGGAAAGGTTCCTGACTTTTGCTTTCAGCTGTGTTGCTGTCCTGATCATAGCAGTACCTCCGTATATGTTCTCATAGCTGGCTCAATCTGAAACTTCTTAGCGTATGCCATCAGATGGCTCAGGTTCTTTTGACTGTCAGCCATGTATTCCTTCATCGCATACTGGAAGATCTGTACATCCATCGAATCCTTATACCGGAGGATATCGCAGATGGTCCTTTCCTTATCATAAACTCGGACTTTATTGCCAAAACTGGTCTGAACCTCTACAACGCCCAAATCGGCAACATCCGGCTTTACCTGATAAACGCGAATGCCTTTATTGCGAAGATGAGAGGCGTTATATCCGGCTTTCACTGTTACACTCGTATACTTCGGTTCACGTTCCATCAGGCCATGGAGGAACAGAGCCGTTTCATGAGAAAATACGATACGGCTGTTGGAGAGAGCTAGCAGATACAGTTCGTCCGGCCAGGCATCCGCAGCAAGATATACACCCTGTGCAACGCGCTCCATATTACGCTTGCTGACATACTCTGCAAGTGTCGGCTTTGAGATCCCTTGCTTCAGTACCTGGGATGTGCGGAGATATCCATTGCCATTTTCAACAAGATTGTCTATAATTTCAAATCGATTCATCTCATCACCTTACTTTCTCGCTCTTGATAATAGCATATGAGAGCGTAAAAGTAAAGTCAGAAAAGTAATAGGGCCCGCATGTATCTGGCAGTTTTTTACGGTCTTATCTGTGGGATCAGCTCCGGGAAGAGCATTTCCTTTGCCTGTTTATAGCTGATGCTGCGGTTGCCGATTCTTAATGCATTGCTCATATACGTTTACCTCCTGTTCTTGAGCATAAAAAATCAGCCTCCCACTGGATGTGAAAGACTGATATGTATCATCAGCTATGTGATTACTTTGATTAAGGTTTCACTAGTACAATATCTTCTGCATTAAGTGAATCTCTAACATATAATTCTGGTGTCGTTTCCTCTGGTATTCCTTCAAGCATCAAGGCTGCTTTTGCCTGATCAAACGCTGTTTTTATGCTCTTTCCAAAGCCGATTGATGAATAGAATTGTGAAGCAAACACGAGTGCGGCTTCATCACCAATCGAAGTATTCATTCCTATAGCTGCATCTACGTGCTCAACTATGCTCTGAGCTTGTGTTGATGAGAAACAGGCGTTGAAGAACATCAATTTTACTTTATCAGAAAGTGTCATGATTGTTTGAGTCATTGCTTCTTTACTCACCAATTTCATTTCACCGTTAATGTTTTCAAATGCAAGATCACCATTTGACGCTCCGTGTCCACTGAAATGAATAACATCAGGATTGACTTCGTTTATGACCTGAAGTATATCAGAGGTTCTAACCGCCCATCGTGTCTCGAATCTTATTGTATCTCGATACTCAGATTTGCGGATCGTCTCCTGAATGGATCTTGCCTCTGCATCAAGTCTCAACGAAGGTGTATCAATTGGATTAGCTGCCAGAAAAAGTACCGTTATGTTTTCCGGCAACTTTTGCAACTCTTGTATTTGTGACTGCATTTCATCTTGAATTTGTTCATGCGCCTGCATAGTTCTATTCAAATCAGAAATTTGCCTCTGCGTTTTTTTCTGCATGTTTGCTTCTTCTTTCATGCGCTGCTTATGGGCCTTCTCTTCTTCGCGTTCCACCTTTTTCTGCTCTTCTGCTAAATCTTTTTCTGCTTTAGAAAGCTTCTTCTCCAGTTCTGATATTCTCTTTTCCGCTGCTGTAATATCTTTTTCTGAATTGGAAATATCTCTCAATTTTGATTTTATAGTTGATGCGTTTTTGGTGCGGCCAATTGCAGAATTTGCGTTGTCAATTCTCGTTCTTGCCTTGGCTATTTTATCCTTCTCTTTTGCTTTGTCAGAAGTCAGCTTTGCGATTTCATCTCTTTTCCTGGTTACATTGTGTCGATACGTATCTATAAGGGCCATTTACCTGCCTCCAATCTTCTGAAAATATTTGTGGATACCATAATCCGTGGTAAGTATAGCATATAAATGTGAAGTTGATGTTAACTGCATCTATGTATTGGGCAGCCTGCGCTGCCCGTCGGATCAAAGCTCCGGAATATCGTATTTCGGAACCAGATCCTTCTTGTAGAACTCGACCATGGATTTCAGCTCACGGTTGCTGACAGTTGTTTTCTCATCCTTCCAGATATTCTTCCCGTCTTCCGTCTGACCATCCAGATACGGCTTGGTGAGCGTCGTCTGACCGTCTGCAGGGATCTTTGCCCAGAGCCCTTTACCGTACTGGTTCTCATGGACAGCCTTTGCCGGAAGCACGAAGCTGGCCCAGGGAGTATGATCACTGCGATCCGCATTGGGAATCACGATCTTCATCATCTCCCTGCCGTCCTTTGTGGTGAAGGGTTCTACCGTCCCTTTGCCGAAATGAATCGTGATCTCTTCGATCTGCTCGTAGTTTCTGTTCTGTTCGCTCATTGTTCAATTCCTTTCCCGGCATCTGCCGTATTACATATCCTCATCACCGGAGTCTTCTTCATCCTCTTCGGATTCTTCCGGAATATCGTATCCGTCATCATCCTCACGATAATCCGCATCCGGATCTGGACGTTCCGCTGATTCTTCTTGACTCTTTTTGTTCTTCAGGTAGAAGAACGCTCCGCCCGCACCGCATACGCCGATCAGAAGGATCAGGCCTATTGCATAAGGCAGCTTCGATGGCTTCTGTTCCGGCTCTTTTTCAGCAGGTTCTGTCGGTTGAGGCTCTGTCTGTTCTGTCTTTGCTTTTTCTGCGGCTTCTGCGGCAGCTTTCGCTGCTTCTTCTGCTGCGATCTGTTCCTTCATGGCAGCCGCTTCATCCTCATCCAACAGTGCAAAGAGATCCGCCTCATCTACCTGATTCAGGAAATGCACATTCTCATTGCCCTTCTCATCCCGATCGATGATCAGGTAAAAGTAGTTGCCGGCCTTCGTCACCAGTGTTACGAACTGTTTCCCTGTACCAGTGATGCTTCCGAAGTCATCCACCAGAGTCAGATTTCCATCCGGCGTCAGGGGAGTGCTTCCAAATCCTTGTCCGAACATCTGCAGGAATGACTGCAGGTTATCCTCCGTGAGTTCAAAGGTCTCTGATCCGGAAGCCGCTTCCGTATGGATGTTTAGATAATTCTTATGGACATATCCTGTCAGCTCCGGAACGGTAACCTTTACCCAGTCACCTTCAACTCCAAGCACCTTCACGGTATCTCCGGGACGAAGCTGGTCGATCACCTGATAATCCATTCCACCACCGCATCTGACATTCAGTCTGGATCCGTTGGTCTGGACCGTGCCTACCTGGTTGGTGGATTCTTCTCCATCCTTTGAGATCGTGATTCGGATGCCGGTCCCTTTGCCTTCTTCCGTTTCTTCTGTATCGGAACCGGTGTCAGCCGTCACATCAGCGGCTGTAACCGCAGGTACCGCAGAGCCCGCATCTTCGCCGGTGTAAGCAAAAGCCGGAACGGTGAACGCTCCGGCTCCGATCATCACAGCAATCAGCGCTGTGCATATTTTCTTAATCATGATCTGTTTCCTCCTCCGTGATCATATCCATTGCATTGACCGGAATGCTGCCTTTCCTGAAGGCTGCCAGCACATCGGCCAGCTGTTCCGGTGTCAGATGAGCCGCATGGACCATTTCATGGATCTCGATATTGGTTTCTTCCTGGATCTGATCCTGGGTCTCCGTGATCCGCGCCTCCACTTCTGCCTTTTTTGCAATCAACTTCTTCAGTTCATCTTCCAGACGTTTTCTTTTCT
Source organism: Lachnospiraceae bacterium (assembly GCA_017449745.1). Classification (GTDB taxonomy): domain Bacteria; phylum Bacillota; class Clostridia; order Lachnospirales; family Lachnospiraceae; genus CAG-791. The sequence goes on along the minus strand of JAFTFD010000145.1, from coordinate 15,435 downwards.
TTGTCATTTACTCTCCCTTTCTTACGGCAGCCTGCCGAAACAATAGAAATGAGCCTGCCAGTAGCTTGAATTGATCGATGCATACTGGATCGGGTTCCCGCAGTGGATCATCATCCCGTCGCCCACATAGATGGCAACGTGGCTTGCGCCGGATGTGTTGTAGGTTCCCTGAAAGAAGATGATATCTCCCGGTTTTGCCTCGCTTCTCGGAATGATGGAAAGCTGCTGTCTCAGGCCTTCCGCCGTGGTTCTTCCGTAATTCCAGCCATTGCCGCAATGATTGATCACCCAGCATACAAAGCCGGAACAGTCAAAGCTGGTAGACGGGGAAGACCCACCCCAGACATACGGATAACCAAGATATTTCTCAGCCTCCTGGATCATCCGGGCAAACCGCACATCGCTGAGTGCTTCTCCCGGAATGTCATAGTCAAGGTATTCCGAGGTGGGTGTCACATTGGCATAGACGTCGCCTTCAAAGAGATAAGGCCGGTTGCCCATGGTCTCATTCAGAACCATATAGCGCTCCCGTTCGTCATCCGTCATGCCGGAATCAAATACGGCAGCCTCCAGTGTCTTATTCTTCAAAGTCACATTCAGGATGTAATACTCATATTCGACCTCAACCTCGTATTCATATTCTTCTTCTGTTGTTTCTCCGGTCTCCGGGTCGGTATAAGATGTCGTGCCTGTCCGTGTCTCTGTTCTGGTCCGGATCTCCACCTCTTCCTCCAGCTCCAGCTCATACTGCTTATCGAATAACGCCTGAAGTTCGCTCTGAACCTCTGCTCTGGTGTAATCCTCATATTTCACAGTCAGATAGGAAGTCAGAACATAAGGATTGTGGTTGATCTCCGCCAGGTTGTAACGGTATTCGTCATAACCGGGATGCGTGGATTCGATGTTATCGATCTCGCTGCGAAGCTCTGCCTCCAGCGCCTTGTAATCCTCATTGGCACCGATGATATCCGCATCCTCAGCTGTATAAGAGCTGCCCAGCAGCGTTCCTCCGGATCCGCCTGCCATGGAAGAACAGGAAGAAAGCTGTGTGAACATAAAAACCAGCAGGAAGATAAAAGCACCGCCGATTGCGATGACTCCGGCATGGCTCTTCACGAATTCCCAGGCTCTGCTGAACACCTGACTTACACGCTCTTTCAAAGACGGTTTCACAGCGTGACCGTAAGCTGCCGGGTTGCTGACGGCTCCTCCTGCCTTTGCTGCGGCGTAATCCTGTTTAATGTTTTTCCGCTGCATAAACCGGGACAGCGGATTGGATTTCCCTGCAGGCTCTGCTGCCGTGCCGGTTGCTTTGGCCGCCGCGGCAGTTTTAACGCCTTCTGAGAATTCTTCCTCCATATGACGCAGCGTCTCTTTTTCTGCGCTGATCTCCGGTTTCACAGTCCGGTCATGCAGCTTGTTTCCGTACTTTTTGACCTTCTGTACGGTGCCTCTTGCAACGTCCGCTCCTGCTTCCGCTGCCTGAACGCCCCGGTTGACAGATTCGACGCCGATATTGTCGTCTTCATCCGCTTCTGCGATCTTCCTGTGCAGCTGCTGGGATACAACCGCTGATTTCAGCTTCCCGGACTGTTTCTTTTCAATGGGTTTCTTTCCATGCCGGAGCGTCTGCTCGTTGTTCTTTGTGCCTTTGAGTTTTCGCTTTGTCCGGGTATAGCCATTTTCAGTCGGAAGGCGTTCTATTTCCTCCGCATTGACTTCCGGCGCTTTCGCTTCCTTCATGTCATTGCGGAAATTCATCTTCTTCGCCATTAACCAGCCTCCTTTGCCTCCGCGACTTCACCGGGCTTGGTCGTCATGATCTTGTAGAGCTCCAGATCTGTCGGGAACCGGTCTACAAACGGCAGGATCACATTTCCATAGAACAGCAGTCCTTCGCCCTCACCGGAATGCGTCACATAGGAAAGCTGATGCGGTGAGATGTTCAGCTGCTTTGCCAGGATCGCTCTGTCACCGACTGCCTGGTTCAGCATGTAGATGAAATCACTGTTCTCGAAGATGTTCTCCACCTCGCGACTGGCCAGCAGGTCCTTTACGTTCTGGGTGATGCCGGTCGGAATGCCGCCCCACTTTCTGAAACGCTTCCAGATCTCCACGGAATAGGCTGCCGTCTGTTCTTCCTTCAGAAGCAGATGCATTTCATCCATGTAATACCTGGTGGAACGTCCTTCCTCGCGGTTTTCCGTCACACGGCCCCAGACCTGATCCTGCACAATTAACATGCCGATCTTCTTTAACTGCTTGCCCAGCTCCTTGATGTCATAGCAGACAAGGCGATTATTGATATCAACGTTTGTGCGGTGATTGAACAGGTTCAGAGAACCTTTGACGTAGATTTCAAGAGCCGTCGCCACATGCCGTGCTTCCTTCTCATCCTGCTTCATCAGCTCATCGTACAGATCCTCCAGGACCGGCATGTTCTCCGGACGGGGATCATTGAAATAAGACTGATAGACCTGATGGACACAGCGGTCGATGACCGTTTTTTCGATCGGCTGCAGTCCTTCCTTGCCGCCGACCACCAGCTCGCAGAGAGACAGGATGAAGTCAGCTTTCAGGGCGATCGGATTATCTTCTTCGGAATAGTTCATATTGATGTCCATCGGGTTAATGTACTGCGTGCTCATCGGACTGACCTTGATCACCTGGCCGCCCAGTCTCTCCACCAGCGGAGAATACTCCGCTTCCGGATCGGAAATGATGATGTCGTCATCCGTTACCAGGAATGCATTGGCGATCTCACGCTTGGCGCTGAATGATTTACCGGAACCCGGCGTACCGAGGATCAGGCCGTTGGGATTCTTCAGAAGCTTCCGGTCAACCATGATCAGGTTGTTCGACAGCGCATTCAGGCCGTAATACAGGGCTTCTCTGCCGTTCTGTAACAGCTCCTGTGTCGTAAACGGCACGAAGATCGCCGTACTGCTGGTTGTCAGACCGCGTTCGATCTCGATCAGATTCTGCGCCAGCGGCAGGCAGCTCATCAGTCCCTGCTCCTGCTGGAAGTCCAGGCGGCGCAGGTTGCAGCTGTGCTTCTGGGCAATACTGGATGCCTGAAAGATATTGTTTTCCAGCTCCTGCTTTGTGCTGCCGGTATTCATGATCAGGAATGTCACCATGAACATGCGCTCATTCTGGCTCTGCAGTTCCTTCAGCAGATCCTTTGCATCGTTTCCGTAGGTCGCCAGGTCACTCGGAATGATATCCATGTCGTAACCGGCGCGGACTGCCTTCTTCTGCTCTTCGATCTTGGAGCGGTCCAGCTCTGTGATCGTATGCTTCACCGTCTTGATCGCCTTGTTCTGATCAAGGGAACGGATATGCATCGTCACGATCTGGCTGGATTCCATATCCAGCAGTTCCTTCAGCAGCTGATCGGAAAGATCCGAAGCCGTGATAGCCAGAAAGCTCATGGCTCCATACAGATCTCCCATCCGGAAATGTCTTCCGCCGGGGAAGGAGAAGGATGACGGCGCGATAAAGTCCTTTGCGGAAAGGCCGGATTCCACCAGCCACTTCCATTCAAAGAAGAACCGGTCCTTATCGCCCATGTGGAACATGTCATGCATCAGCTTCAGGCGTTCCTTGCCGTTCAGCACCTTTGTCACAACGCCCAGTCTGCGGAAGTTGTTCAGAATATCTGTCTGGATATGGATCAGCCTCGGCTTCGCCTGCTTCATGGATTCTGCTTCAATGCCGAAGGTCAGGTACTTGGTCTTGGTCAGACCGTTGTTGCCCTGAGCCAGCTGCGTGCGGAGCATCTTGCTGTATTCCTCACGGACATCATTGAATCCGTCGTTCTTCAGCGGGATCCGGATGCTTTTCTCAAAGTCCGCCGCATCGGTACTCAGATTCATAAACGACAGCTCAAAGTTCACGGAGCTGTCGAAGAAGTTCAGGAAACCGCACCATTCATCAAAAATGGCTGTCTTATCCTCCTGCTGGGCAAGCTGATAATTGATGTCCTGAAACTGAATTGTCTTGGAATAATAGTTTGAGCCGGTACGGCAGATGCCGTCCTGGAACATGCGCTGAAACGGGATCGACTGCTGCGCGGTGCGCGGAACACCATCGTCCTTGCGGGCCTTCGCAACGATCGCCTCCACCTTCTTACGGTCTTTTTTGCTGAGAGACTTTGGAAGATTCAGCGCGGCGCTTTCCTTTGGCTTTTCTCTCTTCATGGAGAACAATCTCGTCCACCTCCTTTTCTGCCTCGTACTGACGGAGCAGCACCGAGTAATAGTTGTTTGTCACATAGGGTCTTTCCTTGGGCCTTCGGAACTTTGCCTCAAAGAAATGATCCAGGATCACCTCCAGCGGCATGCCGTCCTTCTCATACATGGCGAGAAAGAAAAACGGCAGCATCACACCGATCATGGTCAGAGCTGCCAGGCTCACATTTCCGCCTCTTTTCACCAGGAAGAACAGCGGGACGCCGACTGCTGCCGCGATGGAAAAGCAGATCAGTTGCCGCTTTGTCAGGTTGAAAAATATCTTTGATTTGACCTTGCTCAAATCTCTTGGAACAGATATATACGCTGCCATAAAACCTCCTTAATGCGCATTGAATACGGACTTGGCCAGTGTTCCTGTCTTGAACAGCGTGAAGCACAGCAGCACGGTATAGCCCATGACGCCCCAGAGTGCAGTCAGAATGTTGCCGGAGAATGATATGCCCTGGATCAGCACCGCATAGATGCCGACACAGATCATGATGAGAAATCCCTGGAAGCCCAGTGCAAACAGCGACCGGAGATAATTCTGTCCGATCTGACTCTGTTCCCGGTTCCCGAAGGTTGAGAACGGAATCGGTGCAAGACTGGTCATCAGGTAGATCTCGATCATTCGTCCGTATACGATGATGAAAATGATAAGAGACATGATCTTCATGCCGATGCCGAGGATCAGGATCTCCATATAGGTTCCGATCAGCGGCCCAATCTCCATGCCTTCCAGTGTGGCCTGCATACTGCTTAAGGAAGATCCGTCCACGGCAGTGCTACCGCCGATAACCCCTCCTGCAGAGGAGATCACATGCTGAGCGACATCAAATACCGCCATCGTGATATTGAATGTGTTGGTGATCAACATGACTGCCACGAAGGTCTTGAAGACCCACTTGAAGAAGATCCATGTTTCAAAGTTCGCCAGGTTATTGTGATCAATAATCAGCTGAATCAGCTCATAGCAGGCTATGAATGTCAGAATCAGCCCCGCTATAGGGATGATCACGGATTCTGATACATTCCGTATCATGGCAAACACCCCCGGCGAGAAGTTCACCGGGGATGTGCCGACCTGGGCTGCGACATCCGAAACCTGCTGGTTCACGGAATCAAACATCCCGGAAAGGCTTTCCATGATACCGCTAACGAGCATTTCTTTCAGCCACTCTGTGATTTTCTGAAATATCGTGTCCATTTAGCGGTTTTTCCTCCGTGATCAGCCAAACAGGCCTGTAAGAAGCGGGACGAGCGTAGTACCGATCAGGGCGACACCGCCGCCTGCCATCAGCTGTTTCATGCCCTGGGACTTAGCGCCCGGATTGTCGTTGCCGTAACCTTCCATGAGGTTGATCACGCCCCAGATACCGAGGCCTGCACCGAGTGCGATAACGAGTGTCTGAAGTACGCCTACTGCGCTGTTGAAAAATGCCATATTCTTTTGCGAAACCAACGGGATCTTTATCTTAGGCAGCTGCGCCGGTATCCGGCGTCCCTGGTTTCTTTCCTCCATTCTTTTCTTTGTCTGCAGCTGCCGATGTGGGTTACCTGCCGCGATCCCTTTGATCGGGAGCTCTGGGCCTGTAAAAAGCACTATCCATTCGTGCCTCCTTCTGACATAAAGAAAGCCCTCTGTTTTGAAACAGAAGGCTCATGTCCGACGTTATTAGGTTGTCAGCTCACTTCATCCGGCTTTACGACCGTGTACCGGTCCTCTGGCTTCAGGGTGAGCTTATGATTCAGGAACTTCTCGATGTCGAACGCATTCTTCTTATCCGCATCGGAAGTTAAAGGATAATTGGGATGCTTCGTCAGATCATATTTCTCTGACAGGAACGGTCTGACGCCGCGCAGCTGCAGGATGCATTTGCTGCCATCCAGCACAGCCAGTTCATCGACTGAGAGCAGGTCATGACCGAGCTTTTGATAATTCAGGGAATGGCTCTGCTCTCTGCCCCTGCTTTCACCGGTATTGAAGGTATCAATCGTTTCCTTGCCGAGAGACTGGTTCAGATCCTTCAGCGTTGTCGGTTCGCTGCCGCCCAGGAAGATCTGAGAATCGCAGTTGCCGATGATGGTATCCGCATTGTCCTTATAGATTGCCTTGAGCTGTGATTTTGCCTGCAGCACCAGACATGCAGAAATCTCACGGCTTCGGATCGTGGCGATCAGCTTCTCCAGATTCGGAATCTGGCCGATGTTCGCGCACTCATCAATCAGGCAACGGACATGCACCGGCAGCCTGCCGTTATACACGTCATCTGCCTTCTCGCACAGCAGATTGAAGAGCTGTGTGTAGATCATGGAGATCAGGAAATTGAAGGTTGCATCCGTATCTGACATGATCAGGAACAATGCTGTCTTTCGGTCTCCCAGCTTATCCAGCTCCAGTTCGTCATACATCGTGATGTCCCGGACCTCCTGGATATCGAAGGGAGCCAGGCGTGCGCCGCAGCTCACGAGTATGGATTTTAAAGTTTTGCCGGCAGCCATCTTGAACTTGACATATTGGCGTACGGCAAAGTGATTCGGGTTCTTTTTCTTCAGCTCCTCAAACATCACATCCACCGGATTCTGATAGTCTTCATCATCCTCACGGACATCCATGCTGTTGAGCATTTCCAGAAGCGTCGCAAAGTTCTGTTCGTTCTCCGGAGCTTCGTAATGGATATATCCGATCAGTGCCGTATACAGCAGCGTCTCCGCTTTGGTCCAGAACTCATCACCGGCCTTGCCGTCACCCTTGGTATTGGCGATCAGTGCGGTCACGAGCTTCAGGATGTCCTTCTCCGAATGGATATAAGCGAACGGATTGTAGTGCTGCGACTTCTTGAAATTGATCGTGTTGAAGACCTTGATCACATACGGCTCATACAGAGGTTTCCCATGTTTGTCTTTAACGGGGTTGCCCTTAGCATCCAGCACCGGAGCACCACGCTCCAGGGCTTTTCCACATTCTATGAGGACACTGGCTTTGGGATCGGTTATGACGTAAGAACTGTGCATCTGAAGCAGATTCGGTTTCAGCCAGAATCTCGTTTTGCCGGAACCGGATCCGCCGACGATCAGAACGTTTTTATTCCTTGCATAGGCCGGATTCTTCGGCCTGTTGCTCATCATCAGCCATTCTGATTTCGTCAGAATCACATTTCTCTGAAAAACCGAATCCTCATACGGCTCAATGTCCTTGTGCGTTCCCCAGCGGGCAGATCCATATTCAGTATTGTGACGGTACTTCTTTGCATTCTTCCCTCTCATATACACCGCCAGATAAAAGACCAGAGCACAGATGGCTCCGATCATCAGGTCGAACGGATGAAAGCTGGGAAGCGGATTGGCGAAGGCGGTCTGCAGTGTTGTCATCAATGTGAGAACCTTTTTGGATGGATCCGCACCTTCTGTCAGTCGCCATGCCTCTCCGAAGTTTGTTGCCAGCAGTCCTGCCACCGCATATGGGATATGCAGGATGATTTTCTTCTTGATCGCGCTGCTCATCACAGGCTGATATCGTCGTGTTCTTTGTTTCTGACCTTGGACGGCAGGGAAGCAACCAGATCCTTCAGCTTGGTCAGCTGCTTCAGGATGCTCGGTTTCTTCTGGGCATTCATCTGCTTTGCCACCAGGGAATCTGCGATCTGCTGCAGCGCATCTGCATCTCTCGCCTTAAAGAACACGGTATATTGCGGTGGATTCACCGTTTTGTCTTTGGTGACAGCGAAATCCACGCCGTATTTTCTGGCTTCCCGCTCAAACTCACGGATGCTGGCATCTCCGATGGGCATGCGCGATACGCCCTGATTCTGGCCGATCAGCTCCTTCACTGACTGTTTTCCATGGATCCCCTGCACCGCCTTCTGTCTGGAGACATTGTTTCTGTGGTTTAGATACATCCGGATCCCGGTAACAATCGTTCGGGCTGACAGCCGCGTTGTCGTAATGGCCAGGTTTACTGTCCTGTTTTCAACTTCTTCCTGCACGGCTTAGTCACCACCCTTTCCTGATATTTCTGCATGCGTCTGACCATGTTGTTCTGCCGGTTCATCTCCTGCTTGATGAAAGATGATTTTGCCAGAGTATTTCTATTTTTCTTCTTCATCGTCTGCCTCCATCTCTGTCAGATCCAAGACCGGAAAGCCGAATCCTGACATCCAGACCCTCTGCATCCTGCCGAACAGTTCCAGGCATGTCTCCGCCATCTCGTCAGAACTCATGTCCGCATACTCATCATCCCGGTTCAGCCGGTAAGCAACACCGGTTCCCATCAGATAGACCCTCTTGCCGATATGAAGCAGCTCCGATGCCGGACAGCTGAGATAAATATTCTTCGTATCCAGGGAAAAGATGATCTCGGAATCATCACAGAAGATTTCTTCCAGTTCTGAATCACACTCCAGGATCATCTTGATACCCATCTGCGGATGGATCGAAAGCATCCGGATCGAGCCGGTATCATTTGGATCTGAAAACATCCGGTCGATATGGTCCTTATTGAAGCTGTTTTTATATTTCCTGTTCATTGCTGCGCCCTCCATGCACTGAAATTAAAAAACGGCCATCTCTTTGCATTGCTGCATTGAAATGACCGCTACCGTTCCTGTTCTCTTTGTCTTTTCTTCTGCCACTGTTCCAGCAGCCGGATGATCGTATCCTCCATCTGCTTTGGCGTGTAGGACTTCGGAAAGTACTTCCGGATCACATCATGGGATATCGTGATCTTGCTCATATCGTCTTTCTTGATTTCATCCATGACTGCACACATCACATCCAGTGTGCACTTGTTTTCCTGGCTGTACTTCTTGATCCGCTGGGCCTGGGAAAGTGACGGCGTTGTCTGTGCATAATCCATCGCCTCCAGAAAAAGCTTTTGTTCTTCAGGCCGCAGATAAGAGAGTTCCACCGCCGGATTGAAAGCCAGCTTCTTCTGATCGACCATATCCAGAAGATCCGGGATCAGGTAGGTCAGGCGGATGAAACGCTGTACCTGAGTTCTGCTTGAATCGGCAGAATTGGCTACTTGATTTATTGCCCACTGAGACTTCTGCCCAACTTGGGTAGAAGTTAAATCTGTTCTTTCTCCTTGATGTTTCACAGCTTCCAGCTTCATCCTGTAAGCAAATGCCCTCTCACTGGGAAGCAGCTCTTCACGCTGCAGGTTGCTGTCTACCATCAGGATCGTGGCTGCATCATCATCCATCTCCCGGACGATTACCGGCATGGTCTCTTTCCCGGCAAGCTCGGATGCATGGTGTCTGCGGTGTCCTGCGATCAGCTCATAGCCTCCTTCCGGAGAAGGTCTTGCAATTGCCGGAACCATCACGCCATACTGCCGGATGCTCTCCACTGTCTTCTGCATTGCCTCATCATCCAGCACCTTGAAGGGATGATCCTTGAATGGATGCAGCTCTGACAGCGGGATTTCCTGTACTTTCTCAGCTGACTGATCAGCTCTGCTTTCTTCCGTCGAGAAGATATCATCGTAGCTGCTCAAGCTGATGTTTGCGCCTTTTTTCGGCATTGGCCTGCACCTCCTTTGTCAGTTTCTGATATGCCTCCGCGACTTTGCCCCTGGGATCATGCAGGAAGATGCTTTTCCCTTCGGAACTGATCTCTGCCGCCCGTACCGAACGTGGGATCTCGGTCTCAAAGACTTTGATATGCCCGCCGTAGGTATCACGGATCAGTGCGGCAATCTCTTTGGCGTAGTTTGTCCTGCTGTCTACCATCGTCAGCAGGATTCCTTCGATCCTGAGCTTCGGATTGATCTGCCGTTTGACCTTGTTGATGGTCTGCAGCAGCTGCTCTAAGCCTTTTGCAGACAGGTAATTGGCCTGCACCGGGATCAGTGTGGTATCTGCCGCCGCCAGTGCATTGACTGTCAGCATACCCAGGCTCGGCATGCAGTCCAGAAGCACATAGTCATAATCCTTTTTGACAGGCTCCAGGAACTGCTTCAGGATCCGTTCACGGTTCATCGTGTTGACTAAGGCGACCTCCAGACCTGCCAGCGAAATATTTGCCGGTATCAGATCAACGCCTTCCTGCTGATGAAGAATGCCCTCCCCGGGCTGAATCGGATCTTCGTTGATCGTCTTGTTCAGAAGGTCAAACAGCGTAGTCTCCAGATCATCCGGCCTTGGATATCCCAGGCTGATGCTGAGAGATCCCTGTGGATCCGTATCGACCAGCAATACCTTTTTCCCTTCACGGGCCAGACCGATGCCCAGATTCTCCGCAGTTGTTGTCTTTGCCGTGCCGCCCTTTTGATTGACGACACAGATCACTGTTGGCTTGTCTTTCATGCGTCCTCCTCTCTCCAGCCGTACAAGTCGTGATTCACTTTTACCTGATAGTAGTGGTCGATGGTGATCGGCGCATTGTACAGCGTTGTAAGCATATATGCCTTGATGTTCCGGATGTCCGTCGTGTTGTCATGGATGCAGTCCAGAACATATTGGATGTGTCCATAGTCCAGTTTCATGAACCGACTCTTCACAACTTCCGCAGGCCTGTCCTCACCGGCGCAGCGAATGGTTTTCGCTGTACTGCATACGGTATCGACCAGCAGTTCCAGGATTTCATCAATGCGTCCGTGATCATAGGGATAGCTCTGCTTCAGGTCATCAATATACAGATGCTCTCTGAAATATCTCTCATAAGACCGGCGCTCATCCATCTCATCCCTTCCCATCCCATCAACGGATACGGTGATCTTTGCGGAAGCCTGACCCGGATAGATAGGATTGGTCTTGTTATATTCAGGTTTATTAAAATCAGTATTATTTCCGTGTGATTTCCACATGTCCAAAGATGTGGTTTTCACATCCCCAGAAGTGTGATTTTCACATGTCTTGAAATGTGATTCCGAATCATTCTGTGGACAGCTTGTGGAAAACTTCAGCACATAGATCAGAGACGGTTTCCCGAGTCCCTGACGCTTCCTCTTGATCAGGCCGGTTTTGTTTTCCAGCTCCGAAAGCAGCTTGCATGCCTTCTGATTGCCGCAATGCAGATCGGCCATGATGTCCTCTACCGTGTAGATGATGTAGACGCGGTTCAGGGAGTCGAGCCATTGATTGCGGATCGACAGCTGCAGCCGGTCGAGCATCAGCCCATACAGCAGCTTGGCTTCCGTGCTGGTGTCCTGGAACTCATCCCCGGTGATCAGTCTTTTCGGGATACGGTAGAACGAATACTGCTCTGCGTCATCCGGTCCGTAAAAAAAATCAAAACTCATATCGCTCCTCCGTATGTATCGGCAATAAAAAAAGACGCTTACGTGTATCCCCGAGGGGAAAAACAAATAAACGTCTTACTGCCTGTACTTGCTATTCAGTTGTTTTCAGTGCTTACAGCTTCATCAGGATCTCCCGGATGTCTCCGTTGATGCAGATGGATCTGTTTATGATTTCATCCGGTGCGTAGGCCTCGCCGTAATTCAGGCAGGCATATGTCGCATCCGGCCACTGGTTTACGATCTTCCAAAACTGGAACTTAATAATACTCGGCGTGTTCATGCCGACTGCCGCTTCCAGGAACAGGACCTTCAGATTCTCATGTCTGCGAAGGAATTCCGAATACCTCTCTGCAGCCTGATGCCAGCCTTCATCCTCCACGAACTTGTCATCGGATCTCAGATTCATGGTCATCGGCTCCCCGTCATCCGGGCAGTATGGAATCAGCTCTGTGGGGATCCGCATGGAGATCTCTTTGCCTTCGGGAATGATCAGCTCGTTGTTCTCACCAATCTCAAATCCCTGAGCTAGAATCATCTTCCGCATGATCTCTTCGTTCTCATAGGTCTTGTGTGCGGATGCGCCATGCGGATTGGAGCTTTGCAGCAGTCCGTAGTCGCCCTGCGTATAGAAGAGCCGTTTCTTGTCAAAGCCGGACCGCTGGAAGCAGTGATCCACGTTGGTCGTGATTACGAAGTAGTCCTTGTCCTTCACCAGGTCATACAGCCGGTCATAAGTGTCATTCGGGATCGGCATATAACGGTTGATCCAGATGTATCTGCTCCAGTATGCCCACATCTCTTCCGGAGGACACTCCAGCACGTAGAAGCCGCCGGAATACATATCGCTGAAATGATACTTCGCCGCAAAGTCAGAGAAGTACTTGTCGAACCGCTCTCCGGTATATATGAATCCGGCGGAGGTCGAAAGCCCTGCACCTGCTCCGATGATGACAGCATCTGCCTCATCAATCGCCTTGCGCAGTTTTGCGATCCCGTCCGGGGTCTCTGTCTTTGGTAATCTTCTTCCAAACATCATGCGCACCTCCGGAGCATCTCAGAATCCGTGATCCTTGACAGCTCCTTCATAAAATATCCATTCCCAGGGTAAAATCTGCTGTTTTTAGCCATTTTCGGCCGAATGGGATTCAATACATAAAACACCGGAGTGTTGCCGCCCACACCGATCTCCAGGAACAGAACATGCAGTCCGTCATGCCGGCGAAGGAAATCCGAATAAGCCGCTGATGCCGCATGCCAGCCCTCGTCTTCCACGAAGGAGTCGTCGGCGCGAAGGTTCATCATCACGTCAGACCCGTCATCCGGGTGCTTCGGGATCAGCACTGTCGGGATCTTCATGGCCACGCCGCCTTCCGGCATTTCAAAAACTCCGTCCGCATTCTTTACAAATCCCTGGGCTTCCATAGCCTGCATCACCCACGTTTCATTATCAACGGTCCGCCGGTTCGCCAGGTCAACACTTTGGAAAAGACCATAGTCTCCCTGGGTATAGAAGAGACGCTTTTTGTCAAAGCCTGCTTTCTGAAAACAGTGGTCCACGTTGGTGGTGATCACGAAATAATCCTTGTCCTTTACCAGCGAATACAGATCCTGATAGACTGGTTTCGGCGGATCCATGTAGCGATTGACATAGATATTTCTTGCCCAGAAAGCCCATCTTGTCTCTGCGTCCGGATAGGGGTAGAATCCGCCGGAGTACATATCCTGAATACCAAAGCGCTCCGCAAAGTCCGAAAAGTATTTCTGAAAACGCTCTCCGGTGTAAATATAACCGGCAGATGTGGAAAGACCCGCACCCGCGCCAATCACGACGGCATCCGCTTCGGCAAGCTCTGTTTTTAATCTCTGTATTGATTCCTCCCGGGAAAGATTTCCTTCGGTAAAGCCTCCGCGGAAGCGCTGCACACCGGCGATGCCGCGCTCAATGGTTTCACGATATCCGTCCGGCTGTTTAAAGTAATTCCTGTTCATAGTATCTCTTATCCTCGTCTTTAAAAACATTGAAGATCACTCTTTCCATGGTGCCGGGATGCTGATCCAACCAGTCTGTCACGGTACGCACCGCGATTTCGGCAGCCTTCCGGTTTGGGAAATGAAAGACTCCCGTAGAAATGCAGCAGAAGGCGACGCTTCGAATATCATTTTCCAGACACAGGTCCAGCGTGTTCCGATAGCAGTTTGCCAGATCCTGTTCCAGGTCTTTTGTGAGTCTCCCGGTTACGATAGGTCCGACGATGTGGACTACCTTCTTCGCGGGAAGATTGTAACCGTCTGTCAGCATCGGCACTGCCGTCGGCTGTTCATAGTCTGCACCGTATTTTTCCCGGAGAGCTGTCATCTGCCGGTTGCATTCCGCCCGGAGCTGTATTCCTGCATAGGTATGGATACAGTTGTCGATGCAGGTGTGCATCGGAACAAAACAGCCGAGCATCTGGGAATTTGCCGCATTTACGATGGCATCGGCCGCCAGTCTTGTGATATCTCCCTGCCAGATGGAGATCAGATCCGCATGGGGATACCGGCTTCCCTGATCCGCGATGGTGGCGATATCGGAAATCTGTATGATCCCGTTTTCCCGGTTCCGCTTCTTAAGGTATTCGTCCTGAACCGCAAGGACGGACGGAGCCATCATGCGCGGCATGCGGATATTCATAAGCGACCGGAGGATCCGTTTCTTATCCGCCGGATCCGCAGGGGTTTCCAGATCCTGGTACTGTACGGAATCTTCTTTGAAATGTTCTACCAGGTAATCCAGGCGTTCGTTCTGGTTCATGGCTGTACTCTTTCTGTGCTGCTTATCCTGTAATCAGTTGCCCCCTTACAGTTTTACTACAATTTTTCCGTTTACAGAACCCTCATCCTGGGCAGTTAATGCTTCTCTTATATTCTCAAAATCAAATATTTTTCCGCTGACCGGAATCAGTTCTTTCTCATTCAGAAACGCAAGAATCTCGTCTATAACCTGCTGGGTCGGATAATTGGAGAAGAAACCGGTAAGGTATACACCGTTCGGGATGTCCTTGATCGGATCAAATCCGTTTAAAACATAGACTCCGCCGAGGATGCCTGTCTGGCAGACAATGCCGCCTTTTTCAACTGAGGTCAAAGTGTCCTTCAGACTGCGCGGTCCGATAAGATCAAGCGCCTTTGTCACGCCATGAATCTTTCCTGTCAGTCTGCCGTCATCGATGACAGCTTCATCTGCCTCCGCTATCAGCGGCAGTTTACTTTCTTTATGTGTCGTGGCAATTACCCTGCAGCCGAGTGCTTTCGCGATCTGCATGGCCGCATAGCCAAGCGCACAGGTTGCCCCGCGGATCAGCAGCGTATCCTCTTTTTTGAGGTGCAGACATTCGAACAAGGATCCCCAGGCCGTAAAATATGTTTCAGGGACAGCACCGAGCGCTTCCCAGGGAAGATCGCTGTTCACCGGAAATATGATCCGCCTTGGGAGAAGTGCATATTCCGCATAGCTGCCGTTGAAGGACCTTCCCATGCCGCCCATGAGCGCAATGACCTTCTGGCCCTTCTTCAGGTCCGTATCCGAGGGATCTGCAACTTCACAGACACATTCGATACCCGGAATTACCGGCTTCTGAATATAAGAAGCATTGATCTCGCTGTGACGGAGGATCTGTTCCGAATGATTCAGGCCGAAGGCCTTTATCTTCACGAGTACCCATCCGGGTTTTACTTCGGGAACCGGACATTCGGACAGGACGATATCTTTGCCCTCTGTTAGTTTATCCAGCAATACGGCTCTCATTGTTTTCATTTTTCGGTGCCTCCGTTTCAGGACTCAGCAGTCCGTTTTCTTCGCTCGCCCAGCACTGCGGGTCATCCGCGTAGAAGTCTCCGTTTGTTCCGCGGGCTACCGCAGGGCAGCCCCGGCACCAGGCCAGAAGTTTGCAGCGCGAGCATTTGCTGAAGTTCTGATAT
>JAFTFD010000144.1 GCA_017449745.1 Lachnospiraceae bacterium | reverse complement strand
TGAAATGGCTAAACCATTCCGGCAGCCCGTGTCAGACATTTTGAGCCATCACAGATAACCAAGGCTTATTATAACCGCTGACAGCCAATTTTGAAAGTTAGAGGAAGATAAATGGAAGATATTAATATTGCACTGCTGATCGATGCCGATAATATCAGTGCCAAGTATATTTCAACTATATTGAGCGAACTGTCCAAATACGGGAAAATTACGATCCGCCGCATGTACGGAGACTGGTCGCAGGATCGCCTGCACAGCTGGTTCAAGGTGGCGGCCGGACATTCCCTGACGCCGATCATGCAGCCCAATAATACACCCGGAAAAAACGCCTCCGACATCGGTCTTATCATCGATGCCATGGACATCCTGTACACCGGAGAAGTCCAGGGATTCTGTATCGTCTCGAGCGATGGCGATTTCAATAAACTTGCCACACGTCTGCGCGAGGCGGGTAAAGTCGTGATCGGTATGGGCGAGAAAAAGACCCCCGAGTCTTTCCGCGCATCCTGCGAGCGTTTTATTTTCCTGGATGTCATTGGAAACAATGATGAGGATGAAGAAACTGTCCCGGCAAAAAAAGTGAAAGCCAAGGATGCCAAAGACAGTAAGCAGACCAAGAAAAAGGGCGCCGCTGAAACTGCTGCTTCCGCAGCTTCCACCGGGCGCAAAAAGGCCGGTACCGCTGCAGGCTCATCAAGTGTATCTGCCTATGATGCAGGCGGAACCGATGAATTTCTGGGTTATACGCCTTCCGATTATGATTCCGATCAGGATCCTGAGGGAGAGAGCCTTTTCACCGATCAGAGCAAGATCGAGGAAGCGATCATCGCCATGATCGCGGATAATAATGCAGACGGCAAGGAAACAGGGCTCGGCGAAATCGGATCAAGACTGCTCAAGCTCTATCCCGATTTCGATATCCGGAATTACCACTACAGCAAACTCTCGGAGTATCTCAAGGACTTCCCCTCCCTGTCCGTCACCAACAAGGACAATAACGTCTGGGTATCCCTGAATATCAGCTCTGACGCCGAGATCGAGCGCCAGATCCTCTCCGTCTTTAAGCGGCACGGCGTCGATGACATGAACATCAGCGAGCTCAAGGCGGAGCTGGAAGAGATGAATCCGAACCTGGAGGCTTCGATCCGCCGCAGCGGTGTGACCAAGTTCTCTGTCTACCTGAACAGAAAGATCCGCTCCGTTGAGGTTAATGGCCGGCATGTTACGCTGAAAAAGTAGGAGGAGACAGGGGACGGTTCTCTGTCCCCTCTCTGTAGACAGACCGCGGCAGGCGTCTGCCGGATCTGCTGTGAATGAGTACATAGATCTGCTCCATTCATCGTGAATGTAAGAAAGGATACAGGGCAGCGTTTCACGCTGCCCTGTAAAGCCGACTGTCTGAGTTTCCGCACATCAGTGCGGAAGCGAGTTTGGAGGCTGTGCCTGACTGAAATGAACGAGGAATGTTAGCAGATCTTGTGCGAAGAAACTGCAGCTCCAGCAGGCGTCTGCCGCGGTTTGTCATAAAGGTCAGGAGACAGAGAACCGTCCCCTGTCCTCAGTCCGCAAACGGATCCGCATCCCGGATATTCTCCTTGAGGATCCACGGGCTGACGCTGTCCAGGAAGTTTTCGATCTTCCTCCAGTAACGTTTCGGATGTTTCACAACGGAATCCACATGGCCTGCTCCGGGTACCCACAGGAAATCTTTTCTGCAGGAAGCAGCCTCGAAGAGTCTCGGCATCATGTTGGCCGGAACGACCTCATCGTCCTCACCGTGAATAAAGAGCGTAGGTGTCTCGGAGCGGCTGACAGCCGCTGCAGGAGAAGCTTTGCCGAGGTCATATCTGGCGCATACGAGCGTGACCAGGCGAAGCATGTTGATCAGGAGCACCGACGGGATCACATCTTTTCCGCCTTTGTGATACAGGTACGTGATCTCGTCCATGGCGTTGGAATAGCTGGCGTCTGATACAGCCGCCTTCACCTGCTGCGGGAGCGTCTTTCCCGTAGCCTGGCACACTGTCGCAGCGCCCATGGAGACGCCGTGCAGCAGAATGACAGCATCCTGATCATGAGAGACGATATAATTGATCCAGCGGATCAGGTCTCTGCTGTCATGATAACCCATGCCTACATAATTGCCCTCGCTTGCGCCGTGGCCGCGAAGGTCCGGCAGCAGCACGTTCATTCCATATTCTTCATAATAGCGCTTTGCATAGATTCCCATGCTCTCCGCGCTGTCCGCATACCCGTGTACACAGATCGCATATCTGTGACAGTTCGGGTCAGAGGCCATGATCAGGTTTCCATGCAGCTGAAGGCCGCCGGATGTGATGAAAACATCCTGTCTGCGCACATGCTCTGTGACCCAGTGCCTGCCCGCCGTCTGTGCCGGCTCGTTTTCATCTCTGCTGTGGTCTCTTTTCCTGGGAACCAGTGCGATCTTGTAAAAATATCCTGCTGCCCCCAGTAACCCGCCGACTGCTGCACACAGGATCAGCTCTGTAGCAAAAATTATATTTTTCCTTACGGACATATACCCCTCCATGCCGTAGTGACTGTTAAGAAATACACGAGATCACCTGTCCCGCAGAGAGGATCTCCCGGTTATTTCCCCTGCCGCAATGCCAGATTGACACTGATTTCGAAACGCGATCCCTTGCCGAAATTGCTGCGCACCTGAATGCTGCCGCCCATGGCCGTCACGGCGCGCTTGGCAATGGCAAGCTCTTTCTGCGGATCATCGAAAAGCTTCATCATTCTGTCATCCGGGATCCCGGAACCGGTATCCTTGATCACAAAGTGGAAATAGGCCTTTCCCCGGATCGGAGGATCCGCTGTCACCGTCAGGATGATCTTTCCGCCTCTTGCCGTTCCCTGCATCGCATTCTCAAGGATACCCAGAAAAGCGAGCTGCAGCGCTGACTTGTCTCCAGTCACGCTGTCCGGTACCGTTCCGTCCGTTTCGCAGGAAAAAATGATTCCCTTTTCCCTGCACTGCGGCCAGATCACTCCGCGCACAGTGTTGATGCATTCTGACAGTTCAAAATCCGTTTTCGTATTGCCTCTGACCGACAGATCCAGCAGCCCGATTGCGGAGAGGTCCTCCGCCATCGCCGGCGCGTCCTGCGCGATCATGACCGCTTCACTGATCAGCTCACCCTCTCTGACAAGATCCTTCTCTTCTCTCGCAGCGGAAAGTGTACTGAAAATGCTGCGCATCTGCCCGCCTATGAGGTGCTGCATGCGCGCGATCGTCTTATCCTTTTCTTTAATAAGGATCGCGGTGTCTTTTTTCTGTTTATCAAGGCCGAGTTCCTGCTCGCGGATCGTATCCGTCAGCCGGCTGATCTGCGTGAGATATCCCTGCTTGGCGCCTTCCGCCTGGGCCCGGATATCTTCGATCTCTCTTGCTGCTGTCTCGGAGGCTTTCTCCGCATCCAGCTGCGCACTTGCGATCTTTTCCTCGGCTTCTTTCTGAAGACGCTGCGTCTCCTCCTCGATCTTTGTCTTTGCCTCGTTCTCGGAGTGCTGCAGGTCCCATGTCAGCTTCAGGATCCGGCTCTCATACTGCCTGTCGGATTCCGCCTTGCGGTCCTGGGATTCTTCATATTTGTGCCGGATCGATTCCAGCTCTTCCTGTGCCTTAACCAGCGCTGCTTTTGTCTCTTCCAGCTCTGCGGCAACAGAGCCCCTGGCCTCTGCCAGCTGCTCTTCATGTTCCCGGTCCGCTTCTTCCATTCTGAGACGACTGTTCTCTTCCGCCTCGCGGAATTTTCTGTCCGCTTCTTCCTGGGCAGTCTGCAGTTGTTCCTGGCTCTTTAGCTCAAGCGCTGTGAGTTTTTCGCTGCTCTCCGCCTGTGTCTGTTCGATCCGGCGGTCCGCTTCCTCCCTGGCCTGCCGGATCGCTTCTTCCTTTTCTTCCAGGAGTGCCTGGATCTTCTCCTCCGACTCCGCGCGAAGCTGTTCCAGATCCTGTTTTACCTCAAGGCTCTCGCTCTGTGCCGCGGCTACCATATCCTGCGCTTTGGCATCTGCCTCCCGGACGAGGTTCTGAGCTTCCTTGCGGACTCTTTCCAGTTCCTCCTCCAGTTCCTGCTGTTTCTCCAGGGTCTGCTGCGTCTGTTCGGCGACCTTACCGTCGACTTCCTTCCGGTAAGTCTCTTCCATGGCAGCGAGGTCCCTGCGGTATTTTCTCTGTTCCTGCAGCAGAATATCACTGATGTCATGGAACATCAGGTAAAGGATCGTCCGCCGGCCGTCCTTGTACGCAGCCTTTAAGATCGCCTGGAAGGGCAGTTCCTCCCCTTCCTTCCTGCAAAGGCTTACCTGCATGGCAAGAGGCTTCGGCCTGGACAGATTGGACAGCTCCGCGACCAGAGTGAAAAGACGCTTCTGGTCCTGAAGGGGCACCATGAAGAACGGATTTACATCTGTTTTCTCGTAGAACTCACCTTCTTCATACCCCAGGATCCCCCGCAGGTACCCGTTGGAAAACAGAGCGCGCACATCGCTCCCGCCAAGGCTTGCCAGAACAAGGATACCGCTCGGCAGGTCCTCCATAAACCCGCGCATCTGCTCTCTGTCGGAGCGCTCATAACGTCTGGACATGCCGATGAAGATGATCTTATACCCGACTCCTGCCTTGTGTATCGTCAGGGAACAGCGCAGATTGATCGCCTCTTCCTCTTTGCGGGGAATGAGATTTACCTCGTATACGATCGTCCCGGTGTCTCCCGAACCCGGTGCAGAGCGGATCGATGCGATATCCACCGTATACTGCTGGGGATCCTGGCTGATCCTCTTCTCAACAAAAGCCCGGATATCTACCTTTGTATTCAGATGATAGATCTCCTCCGGCGTTACCCAGATGATATCATCCGAAAGGCAAGCGATCGTGGCGTCGGCGCTGCGGTTTCTGAAATAGCTGTATATGAATTTTTTTCCGAAATCTATAGGTGTTTGCATAGAAAAGATTATAGCACCTTCCCTTCCTGTTCCACAAGATTGCACGCGCAGCCGCAGTCTTTTCCCCTCTACCTGCCTTATATATATTGTGCTATAATGGCTCTGTCAATTTACCCATTGCAAAATACCCGGGCCTTAAGTCCGGCTTGTTTACAAAGAAAGGAACTCCAAATGGCTGAAAATGAAAAGAACCTTCAACCGGAAGTCGAAGAAGAGGATGACAACATCATTATCCTGACTGATGAGGACGGCAACGATATGGAATTCGAGCTGCTCGACCTGCTCAAGTATTCCGAGAAAGACTACGCTGTCCTGATCCCTGCCGATGAGGACACCGACGAAGTCATTATCTTCGAGGTGATCGACGCAGACAAAGAGGACAACACCTTTATCGAAGTGGAAGACGACAGTCTTGCGGAAGCTGTTTTCCAGCTGTTCTGCACAAAAAATGCTGATCGTTTTGATTTCGATTAAGAATGCTGATCCGTCAGCGGAACACGGATGCCGGAACCGGCTTTCAAAAGCTGTGAAGAAGAAATTTCTTCACAGCTTTTTTCATCGAATTCGGCTCCGCATGCCATTGTTTTTTCCTTATTAAGGTGTATACTGTTTGGAATTGCACACGTTATTTCTTTTACAGAAAGAGAATAGCAGAATATGAAACGCACTGAAATAGATATGATCCACGGGTCTCTGGCCGATAAGATCGTCCTCTTTGCCATACCTCTGGCTGCCAGCAGCGTGCTGCAGCAGCTGTTCAACGCCGCAGATCTCGCGGTCGTAGGCCGCTTTGCCAGCTCTGTCGCCATGGCAGCGGTAGGCAGCAATGCCTCCGTGATCAGCCTGATCGTCAACCTGTTTCTTGGTCTGTCCGTAGGCGCAAACGTCCTGATTGCCAAACTGATCGGCGCAGGCAAAAGAGAACTCATACAGGATGCGATCCACACCGTCATCTCCCTCGCTCTCATCTGCGGCTTTGCCCTCACCGTGATCGGCTTTTTTATCGCACCCCAGATCCTGAAGCTGATGGGCGCGCCGGAGAACGTTATTGCACTGGCAACGATCTACCTGCGGATCTATTTTGTCGGAATGCCCGTGATCCTGATCTATAACTACGGATCCGCCATTCTGCGCAGTAAGGGAGATTCGAGGCGCCCCTTCCTGGCACTTGCTGCCGCCGGGGTCGTCAATGTCCTGCTCAATCTCCTGTTCGTAGTGGTCTTTCATCTGCACGTGATCGGTGTCGCGCTCGCCACGGTCCTCTCCAACTGCCTGAGCGCCGGACTTGTGCTCTGGTTTCTGATGAAGGAGGAGGATCCGTTTACCCTGCACCTGCGGCAGCTGCGCCTGCGCAGGGATTATGTGGCGGATCTGATGCGGATCGGCCTGCCGGCCGGTCTCCAGGGCATGGTCTTTTCCGTCTCCAACGTCGTGATCCAGAGCGCCATCAACAGCTTCGGTGCCGCCTGCATCGCGGGAAATACCGCCGCGCAGAACATCGATTTTATCTCCTACTGTGTGATCAATGCCTTTACTCAGGCGGCGCTGACCTTTACAAGCCAGAACTACGGCGCCGGGAATTTTGACCGGATCAAAAAGGTGTTCCGCATCGCGCTCGGGCTCGGCCTTGCCATAGACCTGGTCGTACTGGGGCTCCTGATCCTCTTCCGGTATCCTATCATGTCCCTGTTTACGACGGATCCGGAGGTGCTGCATTATGCCATGATCCGCTTTAACAGCGCTGTCCGTCTTCACTTTATCATCACCTTTTACGAGATCAGCGGCGGTGCGATCCGCGGCATGAACCATTCCCTGGCTCCTGCCATGATCAGTATCCTCGGGACCTGCGCCTTCCGGCTGTTTTACGTGCTGGTGATCTTCCCTCATTTCAATACGCCCGAAATGCTGCTGTGGGTGTATCCCTTCTCCTGGATCCTGACAGCCGTTGTTATGCTGAGCTGCTTTTTCCTTATTTACAGGAAGGAGTTCCGGCGTTATTCGGAAAAATAAGACCGTTTTCAAAATGGGGCTTCCCTGACGATCAACAATCAAAAATGTCCATGTACCTTATGTATTTTCGGTACATGGACATTTTTATGTTCTGTTCAGGAGATCACGACCGCGCTGCTGTACTCAGCGTTCGCGCATCGTCCTCTTATTCTCCGGTATTGATCAGTCCTTAACGACGATGGACTCATCCTCTTCCTCAGCGGCGAACTTGGACTCATCGAGGTTGCTGGGATCCTGTCCGAGATATGCGAGGATACCGCCGTCGATGTAGATGACCTGGCCGTTGATGAAATCAGAAGCGGGAGCTGCCAGGAAAACGGCAAGGCCCTGCAGGTCTTCTGTTCTGCCCCATCTCTGTGCGGGAGTCTTGGAGCGGATGAAACGATCGAACGGATGCATGGAGCCGTCCTCGCCTCTTGCGCGGAGGGGTGCTGTCTGGGGAGTTGCGATATAGCCGGGTCCGATCGCATTGCACTGGATGTTGTACTGGCCGTACTCAGAGCAGATGTTCTTGGTCAGCATCTTAAGGCCGCCCTTTGCTGCTGCATAGGCGGATACGGTCTCTCTGCCGACTTCGCTCATCATGGAGCAGGCGTTGATGATCTTTCCGCCGCCCTTTGCGATCATTCCGGGAATGACAGCCTTGGAGCAGATGAAGGGACCAGTCAGGTCGACATCGATAACGAAATTCCAGTCAGCGACGCTCATCTCTGTCATCGGGATGCGCTTGATAACGCCGGCGTTGTTGATCAGGATGTCGATCGGAGCGCCAAAGTGCTCTTCTGCAGCCTTTACGAATGCAGTGACTTCATCCTCTTTTGTGACGTCGCAGATACCGCCGAACGCGTCGACGCCTGCTGCCTTGTACTCCTCCATAGCCTTCTCGATCAGCTCGGGCTTTCTGTCGTTGAAAACGATCTTTGCGCCAGCCTCAGCGAGAGCCATGCAGTATGCTCTTCCCAGTCCATAGGTACCGCCGGTGACCCATGCGATCTTACCGTCCAGTCTGAATTTGTCGATAATGCTCATTTCTTGCTCCTTTCATTTCCTGAAACTATTTTACTGACTGCTTTATTTTTAATATCAATTAATAGGTCTTTGTCTGCCCGGATCAGAGTCCGGCCGCGATGTTTTCGAGCATCTTTCTTGCCTGCTCCGCATTATCCGGTTTCGTATCTTCCAGGGTCATCTGGATGAACGGCTTTCTCTCTTTTGCAAAACGGAGGACCTGCCTGTAGTCCATCTCACCCAGGCCGCATGCCAGGCTCGGAAGGCTTCCGTCTTCCGTGGGCTCATTGAGATAGTCTTTGAGATGGATAAAACAGATCTCTTTTCCGAGCAGGTCGATCGCCTCGGCGATGACCTCGTCCCTGTGATCCAGATTGTCGCCGTTCAGAAGGTTGACCGGATCAAAGATGATCTGCAGGTTCGGGGAATCGATCGCATCCAGAACGATCCTCGCCCTTTTCGGATTCCATACGATATGTTTGTAAACCGGCTCGATCGCAAGGATCACGCCGAGTTTTTCAGCCGCCTTGATAACAGGGCGGAGGTTGGTGATAAAGATCCGCAGTGCCTCCTCGCTGTGGCAGGCTTCTTTGTCGTATTTATAGCCTGTATTCGGTGCCCCTGTCTCCGTTCCGACGATCACTCCGCCGCCGATATAGGAAGCGAACCTGAGGTAGGCCGTATACTGATCCTGGATCTTTTTCAGGGCCTCCGGATCGGGATTGGCGAGGTTGAGATAGCATCCGAGGATGCCGAGATCGACGCCTGCCTCCTCATAGGTATGGCGGATGTAGGAGGCATAACCGGGGGTCAGCGCTTCCGGCGCTCCGGCAAGGCCCTTTGTTTTGGTCAGTGCCATGTGAACACAGCAGAAGCCCTGCTCTTTGACTGCTGCCAGTCTCTCGGGGAGGGGAAGGTCTACTGCGTCGTGTAAGCGGATACCTATTTGCATGAGTGCCTCCTTGGGAAGATTGTAAACTGGTTTCAAGCTGCGCCCACTCGCTACGCTGACGCTTCGCTCGTGGTCCGTGATAAACCCAAAACCACGTTCCACTCGCTACACTTCGTTTCGCTCGTGGTCCGGTGGATCCCAGGGCGTTGCCGGGTGAGCTGGCTCCCGGGTCTTTCAAGCTGCGCCCACTCGCTACGCTGACGCTTCGCTCGTGGTCCGGTGGATCCCAGGGCGTTGCCCTGATATCCACCTACCACGAAGAGACACGCCGTTTGCTATGCGAGCAAGCTCGCCCGCAACCTGCGGTCTCTTCGCGACAGCTTGATCACAGCAAGTCTTGATTCTTCACTTCATCCATGTCGTCAAAGTCCTGGTTCTCCCCGACCATGCCCCAGATGAAGGTATAGTTGCGGGAGCCGCTGCCGGAGTGGATCGACCAGGACGGAGAGATGACCGCCTGCTCATTGCGCATGACGATGTGACGGGTCTCCTGAGGCTCGCCCATGTAGTGCATGACAAAGGCATCTTCCGGAAGGTCAAAGTAGAGATAGACTTCCATACGTCTGTCATGAGTATGGCTGGGCATTGTGTTCCAGACACTGCCGGGTTCCAGATGGGTCATGCCCATCTCCAGCTGGCAGCTCTCGACCTGTCCGGGCAGGATGTATTTGTTGATCGTTCTGTGGTTGGAATCCTCCAGTGTACCCAGTTCTTTCTTGTTTACGGGAAGGATCTCAACATCATAGTCATACTGAGCCTTCGCGTCCTTCAGGATACGCTTTGTGGGATAGGTCATGTGAGCTGGACCGCTGCACATATAGAATTTTGCAGGATCAGAGGGATCTGCGCTGGCAAAGGAGATCTCTTTTGAGCCTTTGCCGATGTACATTCCGTCTCTGGAGCCGATCTCATAGACCTTTCCGTCGACTGTGACAGTGCCGGCGCCGCCGATATTGATGATGCCGAGCTCGCGTCTCTCAAGGAAATACTGGGCGCGCAGCTCATCGCCTGCCTCCAGGCGCAGCTCCTTGCTGACCGGCGTAGCACCGCCGAAAATGATTCTGTCGATGTGGCTGTATACGAGCTTGATCTCATCGGGAATAAAGACCTTTTCGACAAGGAATTCCTCTCTCAGACGCTCCGTTGTGTAATGCTTGACATCCTTCGGGGATGCCGCTGTTCTTAATTCCATGATGCTCCCTCCTGAAATGAAACTGTGTTAACTGCGCCTGTGTGGTCCGGCAGGCGCATTACCCTTTTTCGCTTTGCGAATCTTTACGAATACAGGTCTATTATATTTCGACCCCGCCCCTCTTTAATACGTGAATTTTGCGCTCTCGCGCCGGCAAATACTGCTTTTTTGTGCATCAGTCAAGGTGGAAGACCTTGTGCAGGTCGATGCTGACGGGGCTGTTGTCCGGATTCGTCTCCATGATATCAGCCATATAATCCCACCACTTGCGGTTGATCTTGGTGTCGGCCTGCTTTGCCCACTTCTCCTCGTCTTCGATCTCGATCACGCCGAACAGGGTAAGTGTCTCCTTATCCAGGAAGATCGTGTAATTGTGACCGCCGCATTCATGGATGCTGTCCTTCATCTCATCCCAGAGGAGATTGTGCCTGCGCTCATATTCCTCTTCCATGCCTGGATACAACTTCATCTTAAAGCCTTTGTAGATCATATTTTCCCTCCTTGATGATGTATTTCATTCATATTATAATGCGCCGTCTCCGGTGCGGCTGCCTGCTTCCAGCAGCAGTGCCAGGAAGGCCAGGACCAGTCCCTGTCCCCATCCCTGGATCCAGTCGCGGCTGATACCGCGATATCCTTCGATATTCTCCATGACGGCTGTTCCGCCGGATACATTTAAGACTCTTCCGTCCGGACTAATATTATCCAGAATGCCTTTGATGGCCAGATTGATGGTCTTGCGGTGCAGCGGATTTGCCTTTGTCACCATAGCCGCGGCGATTCCGGCGGATGCGGAGATCTCCTCGTAGGATTCCGGGTCATTGAGCACGGTCCTCCACAGGCCGTTCTCAGTCTGCAGCGCTTTCAGCGCGGAGAGCTGTTCATTCAGGGAGCCGGCAATATCCATATATTTCGGATACAGATACGCCTTCGGCAGGATGACTCCTACCTGAGACATCGTATAGGCAGCCCATGCGTTGGCCCTGCCCCAGTAGATCCCGGACATGTGATCCTTATTGATATTATTATATCCATGATACCACAAACCGGAGGCCGGGTCCTGCAGATAATGGATATGCCAGTAGTACTGGTTCAGCGCATCATCGATCATGTCCGCATCATTCAGCTCGATTCCCGTCCGCAGCAGCAGATAGGCCGCCATAAAGAGCGTATCCGCCCAGGCCTGCTCCGGAAAATCATTGTCCGCTGAGACGGTATGCTGCAGGACGTGATCCCCAAAGCGCAGCGCATCGTTACGGATATAATCGATCTTGGAGAGCAGGATCTGCAGATAGCGCTCGTCACCTGTCGCCTTATAAAGTGTGAGCAGGCAGTGCCCCATCGCGCAGATGTTGACGGTCCAGACCTTCGGCAGTCCGATCGAAATATACTCGTCGACCCTTGCCTTCATATCCTGCAGGAACCAGTCATCTCCTGTAATTTCATAGGCCTTGCTGATCCCGTAATAGGCGACGCCGCACGGCCAGTCCCAGGTCATGTCCAGGCGCATCGTCCGCTCCGTGACCTTCTTCATCAGCTCCATGACCTGTGTTTTATCGAACTCCAGCGTAACTCCTTCCTTCCGGAACCATTCTTCTTTCGCTGTCATATTAATTTTCCCCCTTGCCTTCTTATACCAACGAAACGAATGCGCCGCCCGGCACCTCGGTGATCTTTCCGTCGACGCTGACCCAGACGCTGGCGCTGTTGGGATTATAGACGTGTTCTCCGTCGACGGTGTATTTCAGGTTCTTTGCAGCCTTCATGTAATCGACGATCTCAATGTTTGTCGCGTACCAGATGTTCTCCTGTCCGCCCATCATGGAGCAGAATTCTTCCATCAGATTCCAGTTGTCATGGTTCGTAAATTCATAGCTGTGTCCCCAGACATACATCAGATACAGATACTGTGTCTTGAAAAGATCCAGGAACTTTTTGCCGTTCTCGATCAGGTTATGGTTGTGATGGCAGGTCGAGGTCCATCTCATGAAATCCTGCGGCATGCCGAAATCATCCGTATTTCCCACGACTCTGGCATATTCGATCCCAAGGCTGGGCAGGAGTTTGCAGATCTCCTCGGTATAAGAGCCGTTGGGATAGGACAGGCCTCTGACGGGGTATCCCGCTGCCTCTTCCAGCACCCGGCGGTCCTCCAGGACCTGCAGGGCGACCTGCTCGATTGGGCTGCGCGCGATCGTCGGATGCAGCACGGTATGGCAGGAGATCTCATGTCCCTGGTACAGAGTGCCCCATTCCGATCTCGGAATGCGTCTCTCCGTATCCGTATCCGAGAGGCCGGAGTTCAGGTGAAACGTTCCTTTGATCCCGTTGCGGTTAAAAATATCGACCAGTCTCCTGTCCTCGATGCGCCCGTCATCGTAGCTCATGGTGAGCGCCTTGTGGCGGCCGCCCGGAAAACAGGTATATATTACATGCAATTTCTTATCAGACATACCGATGTCTCCTCCTGATTGATCAATCTGTTCTCAAACTTTACCTCGCCGGCATCCACGGATCCTCTGTTCCGGGTCCGAATGCGATCTTTGCGCCATGGTCGTTTGCTGCATTTCCAGTGAAGCGGATCACGATAGTATTTTTTCCTTCCCTCAGGAAGTCCTTTACGCAGAACCTGTGCGGGCTGTAGAAACTGACGTCGACAAAACTGCCGTTGCACCAGCATTCTGCCATCTCTTCCCCCCTCACAGAGAACTGTTCCGGACAGTCTTCGCTCTCAAAACTGCACAGAACATAGTTGTGTCCCTGCTCCGTTACGCAAAGGCGTCCTGTCAGGTCCTGCCAGCCGTTCTCAGCGTCTTTTCCGGAGTCTTCCGCCTGTTCCGCGGGACCGGACTTAAGGATCAGCAGCCTCGTCTCGCAGGGATCCAGCGAAAGCTCTGTCTCCAGGATCCTGCCGGGCTCTTCTCCTGCTGCATCTGACGTCCGGACCGCGGGAACCCACGTTTTTCCAGTCCATAAGTCCGCCGCGATGATCCCGGACAGATCCGGATCGTCAGAGACGGGAATAGCAATGGATGTGCGGACCGGCTCTGTCCCCTCATTGGAGAACAGCGCCATGGAAACACCGTTTTTCTGCAGACGGACGGCTCTAAGGCCAGGCACCTCTTCCCGGGTGATGAGCGTGCGTTCCACATGCGAACAGGCCTCCTGAAGATCGGAGACGATGACCGGCATTTCCTTCTTATTAGAATATATCATATTCGCGCTGAGCGCGTCTGTGAGTTTTTGTTCCGCTTCTTCTCCAAGGAGATTCAGGATCACGGTAAAGCGCTCTTTTCCGGCATACAGGCAGCCGTTTTCGACCCTGTAATGTTCCGCAAGGCCAATAGGCAGATAGCGGAAATCGACCTGCCTCTCATAGAGGCTCCGGATCTCTGCTCCCGGGACCTGATTGTTGTCGCACAGCACGGCCAGCTGCGCACCCCTGACGCTGTCCGTGTTCAGCCAGGAAAGTCTCTTCATATACATGGAGATCCGGTCCCAGTAAGGCCACCAGATACTGTGCGGTCCCACATCCGGCGGCCTGTCCTCTCCGCGTTTTTCTCCGACGCCGAGGAAAAAGGCGTGCGGCACGAAGAGATTAGTTCCCCGAATGGCCAGCCAGTTCGTGAACCATTTCATATCCCTTCCGGTAAAATACCAGAAGATCTTGTCGCGGTTGCAGTCCCCGAAGCACTCGTTCAGGTTTCTCCTTCGTCCGAGTGCGGATGCAATATCCGCGCACAGATGCGCCTGTACCGAATCCGGCTCGGTGAGCCCTCCGCGGTACGGGGTAAGGCGGAAAGCGATCAGGTCCTGGCCGGGGATGCCGAAGGCAAATTCTTCCTCCACGTCATCGCTCTCGGCAGGATGTCCCACCAGGGCAATGCCGTGCTCCCTGCACCAGTCCGCGATCGGCTGATAGTATTCCTCCCTGAGGTGCTGTTTGATCTGCTGCCGGTAGGTCCAAAGCGCCGCCTTGTCCTGATCGGACGGCTGCCCCTCAAACAGGAAGCGAAGAGATCCGATCTCAGCTCCGGTCTCTTTCAGGATCTTATCAAGCCCGGGAAACCAGGGGCGGTAATGATCGCTGTTTCTGCCCAGCGGATTCGGTTCATCCGTAAAAATACCTATGATGACATTGCCGAAATACTCTTTCAGATGCGCATAATACTGCTCATGGGTAAGCTCCAGGAAATACCTGGCCGCCTCCGGGTTCAGAATATCCGCGGACGGCGGGGCAAAAGGTTCCCCGTCATCTTCTCCGAAATGGATCCCTCTTATATTTCCGCCCGTGAGCTCATAGATCAGCCTGCTGCCATCCGGGAAGACAGCGATCGTTTCCGGCTCTTTCGCCTCATTCAGCACTTCTTCAGGCGCTGCGATCCGGATCCCGCGGGATGCCAGATGCGGATGCTGTTTTACGATCAGGCCTCCGGCTGAACCGGAGGGATACATTCCCTCATCGTACAAAATGACATGCATCCCCAGGGATGCCGCTGTCTCTACGATCCTCTTCACCGCTTCAAAGAAGCTCTCCGAGAGATACCCGATCTCCTTCGGGACGCCGATCCTGGGATGCAGAACGAACGCGTCCACGCCCCGCTCGTGCATCTGTCCGAGCAGATCCCTCACCTTCGTTTCTTCCGGATCATCATTAAAAAACCAGAACGGCGCCGGAGAAAACTCCGCAGGCGGAGCATGCAGCTCCTGCAGGCCCTCTATATCCGTAAAATTCCTCTGCATATCAATACCTCATGCCGGGGCCTCAGCCTGCGGCTTGCGCTTATTTTTTCAGGATCTCGTCATAGACCTGCTCCATCTCCGCGCACATGAGCAGGAAAGCGCCGACGCCGTGAAGATCATTGGTGCAAACAGGTCTTGCTGCATAGAAGGGATACTCTCCGACACCTGTTCCGATGCAGATCCCTCCGATCTGGATCCGCCCGTGCTCATCCCATACCAGAGACTTAATGACGGCCTCGTATCCGCGGTTGGCGTTTTCAAGATACTCCTTTGGCAGGATCCCCCGCCTTACGGCGCCGGCAAGGGCACACGTAAACAGGCATGTGCAGGAGATCTCTCTCCAGTTATCTTCCCGGTCTGCCTTGTCGATGATCTGGTACCAGTATCCCTCCTCGTCCTGGTAGCGGCTGACTGCCGGCAGGAGAGACTTCAGGATCTCCACGAGCGGAGCTCCTGCACCCTTCGGATCTATATGATCCAGGTCATCCAGCAGGGCGTTCGGGACCCATCCCACAGAACGGCCCCAGATCTCAGGAGAGCGGCCTGTCTCGGGATCCGCCCAGAATTCCTTGCGGCTCTCATCCCAGGCATGGCACATCAGCCCCGTTTTTTCATCGCGGGTCTTCTCCCACATCAGCTCCGCCTGCCTGACGACATTTTCCGCAAGATCGGGGCGGCCGAAGCGCTCGCTGTACTCTGCCTCAAGCGGTCCTGCCATGTAAAGCCCGTCCAGCCACATCTGATACGGGTGCATGACCTTGTGCCAGTAGCCGCCGCATTCGCAGCGGGGGAATTCCTGCAGGTGTTTCTCCAGGATATCCAGTGCCTTTTTATATTTTTCCTCCCCCGTCGCATCGAGAAGGGGATAGATCAGGATACCGGGCTGGATATCGTCGAGCTGGGTCGGATCATAGACCCGGATCGTTCCGTCTTCATTAATATAGTGATCGACATAGTCTTTCATATACTGAAAATAGGAGTCGATCCTGCAAAGCTTCCAGGTCCTGTAAACACCGGAGAGAAAAACGCCCTGGTGATAATGAAATCTCTCAGGCGGAAGTTTGACAGCGTCAAATTTCTCCATCATCATTTCCACTGCCTGTTTTGCGTAATCCAATGGTCTTATTGTCTCTATCATAGCCTCTCCTCTCTTTCAGTTTTGCCTGCCCCATCGCCCTTATTTGGCAATGCTATGGGTGCCGGACCTGAACAGTTAAATTCTCATACATTCAGCTGCCGCTGAAGTCCCGTCTCATTAAGTCCCTCTGCCGCCAGATGGGCGTAGCACAGCGCCCCCTGTGTCTTTAAGTGTGCGTCGTCGCTGCTGCCCTGCGGGAAAAATCCGTATTTTCCTTCCGGGAGCCACAGATAGATGGACTTGCACGCCTCCTGGCCGACTTTTGTATTTAAGTCAGCCGTCTTTTTTCCGAGATCCACGAGAGCCAGCTTCTCATCCTCTGAGAGGCGGAGCATCTGCACCCGGTACTCCGGAAAACTGATCTCACATTTTCCGTCCTGCGAAAATACCCGCATGGCGATCGGCGTCACGAGAACCGGGATCCCTCCCCTGTCCCGGACAGGGCTCACCATCCGGTCCCTTAAAAGTTCATAAAACTGCTCCGGCTCCGCGAAACGCTCCTGTTTTGCGCGGTTGGCGTCGTTGTGTCCGAACTGCATCAGCACAAGATCCCCTTCCTGCACGGCATCCAGGATCTCCTGCATCCTGCCTTCGGCGAGGAAGGTCCTGACGGACCTGCCTGCCATTGCGCGGTTGTCGACCCGCACCCGGCTGTTTTCGTACAGCATACAGTTCTCAAAGGAGGTGTTCTCCGGGCGCTGCTCCGTGTGCCGGTCATTTCCGAGAAACCGGATCAGATACTGTCCCCATCCTCCGCGGGGAGACTCCGCGGCCGGATAGCTCTGCACAGTGGAATCTCCCGCCAGATAGATCGTTCTCTTTCTATTCAATGTTCCTACCTCTTGCCGTATCGCCTGCGAAGGCCTGAACCGGCAGGAAGCTTTGGCTGCCAGGGCTGCTTCCGCTTCCTGCCGACTGCTTTCATTACATTCTGTCAGGCTCCGGGAGATCCTCACGGATAAACTCCAGGGCCGTGATCACATTCAGGCTCCACTGCGCAAATACATTCGTTGTAACATTGGGAAGCTCATCCAGGACCTCCTGGTTGCCGGCGTTCTCCCTGGGGATCCTCGTCAGGAGATCTTCTCCGTTTTCCTCCTCAAACGCCTTCATCATAACATCCCAGACGCGGCGTCCCAGTTCATGGTCGCCGTAATAGTCTGCGGCATAGGCAGACACGCCGCCCGCCATGAAGGGGAAGGAGAATTCTCTCTCTCCGATCAGCCCCTTGGACTCCTCGAGCTGCTGCTCATGAGGGAGCACATAGAATCTGCCGTATTCCGCCAGCATGCGGCTCCAGTCGCCGCCCATCAGATCCGTCATCTCAAGCCAGGTCTGTTCCGCTCCCTGGCAGATCTGCAGGTGCGTTCCGCCGCTGGCTCTCTCGCCGATATACCTTAAGTGCGATGTCTCGGGGTCATACTCGAAATCCGTTCCGGAGATCAGCTCCAGCGGCATGGACTTGATATCCTCGATGCCGATCCGGATCTTGTTTTCATACTCCGTGTTCTGATAGCGCTCCCACTGTGTCATCCAGTTGGAGCAGAAGCTGGACCAGTCGGGACCGGAGCGGGCATGAGTCGGATAGACCATGGAGCTCCTGTCAGGGAACATGGTGCGCAACGGATCCAGGTAGACCGTGGAATAATCCGCATCCTTTACATCATCAAAAACATCAGCGGTGCGATAGTCTCCCGTAAGGTAATAATATGTCCTGTGATGGCCTGCCATGGCGACCCGGGCTTCCTTGCAGGGGCATCCCCAGTGCCTGACGTTGTGCCTGGACCCGAGCCCCTGCATTGGACCGATATGGTAAATATCGACGTCCTCGCAGTGCTGCGTCATCGCCTCCGCCAGATCAAAGACATCGGGGCGGCCGGTGCGCAGATAGTAGATCCACAGCCACAGCGTCGGAACCAGCTCCGTGTTCTGCCAGGCGTATCCGCCTATGTCGTAGCGCCATACGTGGCGCTGTTTGTCATAGGTATGCATGACGTCGCCGTAGTCGAACATACCGTACCATTTCCGCACTTCCCGCTCTTTGAGATAGAAGTCGACCATCTTCTCCAGCCTGTCTTCCAGCATCTCCTCGGCCGGTGTATCGCGGCGCGGCAGGCTCCAGCGTCCGAAAGCATGGAGATCATGATAGTACTCCGGCGACGCCGTATAGATCGCCTTTTTCTGTACCCGCTGCGAGAAGGCATCCAGAGCCTCCCCGGACGGAGCACAGCCATTATCCGGAAGACTTAAGATCGAAAACTCGCTGGAGCAGGCGATCCCGTAAGGAGAAGCGCCGAAATTATCAAACCCTTCATAATAAGTCTGGCTGTATCCTTTGTCCGTGTAGTGGCGGAAGTCCATCGCCTCGGACTGCGGCGCGCGGAACCACAGCTGCATGTGGGCGACGTCGCTGCAAAGCCCTGTCATCCTGACAGAGGCGGGATATTTCTCTCTGAAGTTTCTCATTCCCACGGCGAGACCGCCGCACTCTGAGTAGAAAGCAGCAGTTCCGGCCGCATGAGAACCGTGAAGGCCTGTAATATAGCAGGTCTGCGGCTTGTCTGTGCGCTTGCGGATCTCAAAATGCTCCGAGCTGTCCTGCCAGAGAATATACTCATCCCACTGCGGCATGTCCTGGGCAGCCTTCAGGATAGAGGCATCTGCCTCCGGATCCAGTGTGAGCATTTTTCCGCCGATCTGAGCCTCGTAGACCGAAGATGCGATGCGTGGTCTCCAGGAGAGCAGCATCGTCCCTGCTTCGGTGAAATAGCCGTGGTCTGTCTTGATCTGCACATGGCGGTTATAGCCGGGGCCTTTCGCCGGAACGGCAAGATCGATCCCGATCCCTTTAAGGAAATCATTCTTCTCATCCGCGTCATAGACAAAGGTGTGCTTGAAGCTGAGCTCAGGGCAGTCTTTGTAGATCTCCGCGTAAAGCGTAAAGGGAAGCCGGCTCCCGCCTGTGTTGTCGGAGACATGTGTTCCGGTGATCTTCAGAACGCACCGGAGCTGCCCGCACTCCATCACCTTTACATCGCTGATCTGTCCCGTAAATCTTTCTACCGTTCTCTGGGACTCAATGCCTTCTACTTCTCCTGCTCCGCCGTGTTCGAGCATCATGACAAGAGACGCCGTGGTGACTGCGGTGCGCCCATCTGTGACCAGGTCCCTGAACAGGACACTTCCGCCCGTAGGAAAAACGACCTGCGTAGTTCCGGCAAAAACACGAAGCGCTCCGTCTTCCTCTTTTACTTCAACACTGCCCTGGCAGGGACCTTCCTGTCCCGCCGCGGTCAGATCAGGAAGGATCTCTGCGGATTCGCCCATTTTGGCGGAATCAGCCGTATGTGCTGCCCATTTGACGGAGCCATCCGGCCAATATGCTGTGATCCTGGACTGGAGAGGGACCTCCCCCTCTGCCGTCTGCAGCCGGAATCCCGCCTTTTCGGCTGGGATCTCTCCCTGTTTCCAAAGGCTCCCGAAGACGGCGTATCCTGAGTCGGCACGCCCCTGCATTCTGAAAAGCTTCATTGATTTATCCTCCGAATATTCAACAAACCTGTCTGCACGCCATGCAGCGCATCTGATCCCCGCTGGAGCAGAAAATCCCATGAAAACTGGCAGACACGCCATGATCGCTGTGTCTGCCAGTAAACTGCCTGATGATATTGGAAATTATGATTCTGTTATGGACAGGACAGCACTTTATCTCTGAGCATTGACCTCTTCGATGATCTTGTCATAGCCGCGGCTAAGGACATCTGCCCATGCAGCCTGGAGGCCAGCCTCGTCGATCTCGCCGCAGATGAACTGTGTACGAGCCTGTGCGATCTTGTCATCGAGCTCTTTTCCGAGAGAAGAATAGGTCTCAGAGTTTGTCAGATAAGGAAGTGCCGGGTTCATGACCGCATACTTCTCATTCTCTTCCTTGACAGCCTCTTCGAGAATCAGACGATCGGACTTGGCCTCGCCGAGTTCAGAGTTGATGTTCGGGATATAAGCGACCAGCTGGTTCAGGCCGTTGTAGTTAGCCTTCAGGGAATCGTTGCCGGTATCCAGTCTCTCGACAAATCCGTCAGCATTAAGATTGTAGTTGACGCCTTCCAGACCAAAGTTTGTCAGAACGAGCATTTCTTCATCGCACATCTTATCAAGGAATGTCAGAGCTGCATCGATCTTTTCAGGTGTGTTGCAGGTTGAAGCGCTCAGTGTGAAATATCCGTTGTAGCCGGATGTAGCCATTGTCAGGTCGTTGATCCTGCCCGCAAAGTTCATGGATGCAAGCTCGGAGCTGTCCACAACAGAGGGGATCTCATTATTTACAAAGTAATCCCATACGCGGCG
The DNA here is from genome assembly GCA_017449745.1 of Lachnospiraceae bacterium. Lineage (GTDB taxonomy): Bacteria > Bacillota > Clostridia > Lachnospirales > Lachnospiraceae > CAG-791. The sequence goes on along the minus strand of JAFTFD010000144.1, from coordinate 3,158 downwards.
GCCGCCGTCCAGAACGTCGATGTAGACACCGTTCTCACCGGTCTTGCAGCCATTGGACCAGGAATCTGTAGGACGGGAAGCCCAGTCTTTCGGCATCAGGCCGTCATCATAGAGCTTCTTGATCCACTTCACAGCCTCGAGATATTCCTCCTGCTGCCATACGGGGATCAGCTTGCCATCGACCTCAGCCCAGCCGTTGCCGACGCCGAACCACGTCTGAATGATATCGAAAGGACCTGTATAGGAGGTCATCTCCATACCGATCGTATCGTCTGCGCCGTTTCCATCGGGATCGTCATAAGTGAAAGCGTAGAGCATATTGTAGACATCATCGATCGTCTTAGGCTCGCCAAGGCCTAACTTGTCTGCCCAGTCTTTTCTGTAGGACATGCCGTATCTTCCGATGACACGTGCTCTGTAAATACCGATCTGCTTGCCGTTTACGCTGAGGGAAGCGGCAACGCCGGGGTTCTGCTGGGAAAGGTTCGGATATTTCTCAGTATCCTTCAGATACTCCGTCAGGTCAACGAATGCGCCCTGCTTGGCTGCTGTGACAACAGTACCGGTCACGGCGCCGTTCCAGGACATGATCATCGGCATGCTCTTGGGATCTGCCAGTGCGAGAGTTGCCTTCTCCTCCAGAACATCGCTCTGGATCCACTGAATCTCGACATCTGTGCCTGTGTGATCCTCAAGCAGCTGCATGGTCTGCTCTGCGTACTCACCGGAGTTGGACATACCTGAATTGAAGTCGATTGCCATAAAGGTCACGACCGGTCTTTCCGTGCTCTCTGCGGTCTCTGCTGCAGCCTCGCCTGCGGGTGCTGCCTCAGAGGAAGCCTCTGCTGCAGGTGCCGCTGCGGGAGCGGAAGATCCGGAGCCGGAACCGCCGCAGCCTGCAAGAACGCCGGCAGCCAGTACTGCGCTCATCAGTGCTGCGCCGATTCTTTTCATGTTCTGTAATTTCATATTTATCCTCCTTATTTTTGATTGCCGTCCGCCCGTGGCAAAACCCCAACAGGATCACTCCGGGCAGACCGCCTTATATGAATGATCAGCCCTTGACTGCGCCGACCATTACGCCCTTGGTAAAGAACTTCTGAACGAACGGATAGATCATGAGGATCGGAACGGTCGCGATCACCGTTGTTGCCATCTTCACGGCCTTATCAGGCGGAACACCGTTGGAATCGTAGTAATCCAGCATGACATCCGAGATATTGCTGGCCTTGAGGATGATATTTCTCAGCATGACCTGGACCGTATATTTATTCGGTGTCTGCAGATAGATCATGGCATTGAAGTAATCATTCCAGTATCCGACTCCGTAGAACAGGGAGATGGATGCCAGCACCGGTTTGGACAGCGGCAGAATGATCGAGAGGAAAGTCTTGATCTCACTCGCGCCGTCGATATACGCTGCCTCCTCCAGATCCGGCGGGAGTTCCTGGAAGAAGTTTTTGATAATGATCATATTGAAAGGGCTGATCGCGTTGATCAGGATCAGAGCCCAGTAGCTGTCATACAGTCCGTAAGTTTTCAGGACCATATAGGTAGGGATCATACCGCCTGAGAACAGCATCGTGACGATGACCATATTCAGGATCAGGTTTCTGCCCTTGAAATGCTTTTTGGAAAGCGGATAAGCAAAGGTAGTAGACAGAACCATGTTGACGATCGTTCCAAGGAATGTCAGCTTGATGGAATTCCAGAGGCCTACCAGAATGTTTCCGGTATTGATCGCGTATTTATAAGCATTCAGTGACCAGACTCTCGGAATGATGAAGAATGCTCTTTCTGTAAGCTCTTTGTCCGTTGCAAAGGAACCCGCGAAAATGTAGAGGAACGGAAGGAGCATTGTAAGGCCAACCAGTCCCATCATTGTGTAGATGATAACGTCTGTGATGCGGTAGCTGAGGCTCATCTTGACCCCGCGCGCATCTCTTTTTACATCAGCCATGACATCCTCCTTTCCTAGTAGATTCCGGACTCACCGGCACGTTTCGCCAGCCAGTTGGAGCCCAGTACCATGACCATGCCGACGACGGACTTGAACAGACCGGCGGCTGTCGAGAAGGAATATTGAGCGTTGACGATACCCCGTGTATAGATATAGGTATCAAACACTTCCGAGTAAGCAACGTTCAGGTCATTGCGCATCAGGAAGATCTGCTCATAGCCTGTATTCAGGATGGAACCGACACGCATGATCAGCATGATGATGACCGTGCTCTTGATGGCGGGAAGCGTGATGTGCCACATCATCTGCCAGCGGCCGGCACCGTCCACTCTTGCCGCTTCATACATTTCCTGGTCAACTCCGGCCAGAGCCGCAAGATAAATAATGGTGCCGTATCCGGTCTCTTTCCAGATATCCTGTCCGACGATCAGTCCCCAGAAATATTTTCCTCTTTCCAGGATCGGGATCGCCTGTCCTCCCAGGGATTTGATCATCATATTAATAAGGCCGTCCTGTGTTCCGAACAGCTGATACGTCAGGCTGGCGACGATAACCCAGGAGACAAAGTGCGGAATGTAGATAAATGTCTGCACCGTCCTCTTGTACCAGTCATGACGGATCTCATTGAGGAACAGGGAGAGAATGACCGGCGCAGGGAAATAGAACACAAGCTGCAGCAGGGAAATACCCAGTGTATTCCGCAGCAGCTGCATGAAATCCTGCGTGGAGAAGAATCTCCTGAACTGACCAAGCCCTACCCAGGGACTGTCCCACATTCCCATGAAGGGCGAATAATCTTTGAAAGCAATGATCAGACCCCCCATTGGAACATAACGGAACATGATGATATAAATAAGTCCCGGCAGGAGCATGATGTATAACCACTTGTGACGACGCATATAAGACAGCATACATATACCTCCTTTTGTGCCAATTATAAGTACCACAGAATTATTACAGCAATAATCATTATCTGGAATGTCGAAAACAGCCTGTAAATTCAACGTTTTTTATGCAATATAAGGAATGCGGATAAAGAGCCGGTACAATGCTTTTACGGCATAAAAAAAACACATTCCGGATCCGGATCAGGGACTTTATGCCCTGATCACAGCCGGAATGTGGCTGATCATCTGCGATATTATCCGTCTATTTATCCGAGGCAGGTCTGCCAAGCTCGCGGAAGTTCTGCCGGTAT